>NVVX01000050.1 GCA_002733545.1 Alkaliphilus sp. | reverse complement strand
ATAATAATTGAAGAATTTCTAAGAATAGTGTACAATTAGATAAACAATCAATCAAAGCGCAGCATTAACTGCGCTTTGATTAATGAAAAAATATTTGTTTAAAGGGAATTGAATAGTTTTGTAGAATTTAAACATAATTGGGGTGACAATATGCCAAGACAAAAGAAGAATAAAAAGAAAGTAGAGAAACAAATAGAACAATTTCAATTTAGCAATGAGGTTAAAGGAATATTTATAATAGCATTAGGTATAATGCTATTAATCAGTATTCAAGGATATGGCGCAGGCAAGATAGGCGAAGGAGTGAAAAGCATCTTACTAGGTTCATTTTCCTCAGCAGCTCTTGTCATGCCGTATATTGTGATATTAAGCGGAGCATTAATTTTTATTAGCTCCCATTATTGGAATAGTCGCAAGAACATAGTATTTTTTTCTTTGCAATATTTCTGCTTACTAGTCTTTATTTCACTTAAAGACATAGAATTGTTAGAGAGTGTTTTTGCATTGTCTTTTAGTAAGAGCATTGAAGCATACTATTTATTGGGCTTAGAAAGAGTTGCTGGAGGCGTTATTGGAAATTCAATAGCATACCTTCTTGTACAGTTGATAGGGATAACAGGTACTTATGTATTTCTAATTAGCATTTTCATAATTTCTGTTTTGATCTATACCAAGATATCTTTACTCTCAATAATTCTGTTTGTGAAGAAGATTTCTTTGAAATACTTGATGCACATTAAAAACATTACAATTGACTTCATACATATATCAAAAAACAAAGATAGCAGAAATAGAAAAAACAAAAGTCCTAACGTCGGTGATAGTATTTCTACTGACTCATCAGAAAAAATACAGAATCAAAATCTACAAGACACTAACGATAATATGGAAGAAATCAAAATTCTTGCTTTTAATGAATCCTATAATAATACAGATGATAAAACAAAAATACAGAAAAAAAGCAATGACAATTTTCTAAATGCAAAAACAGATGAAGTAATTCAAATAGAGATGGATAGTTTAGCTCAAGAGAATAAAGTTGAATATATTATTCCAAGTATTGAGTTATTAAACAAATCAGAGACTAATTCGAATTCATATGACAAAAAGAATATTATCAAGCAAGCAAAAATTTTAGAAGAAACGCTTGATAACTTTGGCGTGAAAGCAAAAGTAATACAAGTTAGCAAAGGTCCTGTGATTACTAGATATGAGCTACAACCCTATGCAGGCGTCAAAGTAAGCAAAATAGTTAATTTAAGCGATGACATTGCACTAAACTTAGCAGCACCTTCAATAAGAATAGAAGCACCTATCCCAGGTAAAGCGGCAATTGGTATAGAAATTCCAAATCAAGACACTTCGACTGTTGGGTTAAGGGAAGTTATTGATTCTAAAAACTATGAAACATCTACTTTTAACATTCCTTATGCTCTAGGTAAAGACATTTCAGGTAATGCTGTAATTGCCGATATCAGCAGAATGCCACATATGTTGGTTGCGGGAGCAACAGGTTCAGGCAAGAGCATATGTATAAATGCAATCATTTTAAGCATACTCTTTAAAGCTGACCCTGACGACGTTAAATTAATTTTAATTGACCCCAAAGTAGTAGAATTGAATCAATATAACGGGATACCACATTTACTAATTCCTGTTGTTACTGACCCTAAAAAAGCCACCGGTGCTTTAAATTGGGCTGTTCAAGAAATGACAAGAAGGTATAACTTATTTGCAGAATCAGGAACAAAAGACATAAATTCGTACAATTCGAAAGAAACTGAAGAAAAACTACCTTTTATAGTTATAATCATTGACGAATTAGCTGATTTAATGATGGCATCAGCTAATGAAGTTGAAGACAGTATATGTAGGCTGGCACAAATGGCAAGAGCATCAGGAATACATATGATTATAGCGACTCAGCGCCCTTCTGTTGACGTTATTACTGGTATTATAAAAGCAAATATTCCTTCAAGAATTGCTTTTGCTGTAACTTCTGTTACAGACTCAAGAACAATACTTGATATGGGAGGAGCAGAAAAACTATTAGGTAAAGGAGATATGCTATTTTACCCAGCTGGTGCGAACAAACCTGTTAGGATTCAGGGAGCATACGTTTCAGAGGAGGAAATTGAATCAGTTTTGTCTTTTATAAAAGATCAAGAAAACAAGCCTGTATATGAGTCTGAAATTATTAATAAAATAGAGCAGAAAAATTCGGTTAATAAAGATGTAACAGACGATATGTTTTATGTAGCGCTTGATTTAGTTGTAGATCACCAACAAGCATCAATATCAATGTTACAAAGGAAATTAAGAATTGGATACAATAGAGCAGCAAGAATAATTGATGATCTTGAAGAAAAAGGGATTGTTGGGCCACATGAAGGAAGCAAGCCAAGACGTGTGTTATTATCTAAAGAAGAGAAATTGAAAATAGCAAATGAAGAAGGAGTAACAGATTAATGAAATTGACAGTGTACTTAGAACCCCTAGGATGTCCTAAAAACCTAATAGACTCAGAAACTATGTTAGGTCTAGTGGAAAAGGATGGATTTATATTATCAGACGACCCCAACGATGCAGAAATCGTAATAGTAAATACATGTGGATTCATAAATGATGCTAAAGAAGAATCTATAGACAAAATAATAGAATTAGGGTATCTAAAAAATAATAAGCTTAAGCTATTAGTAGTAGCAGGGTGTCTTGCAGAGAGATATCAGTCTGTACTAAAAAAAGAATTACCTGAAATTGATGTAATTCTTGGAACAGGGAACGTTAACGAAATTGTAGATGCGATAAATTTAGGAATAGAAGTATTAAATAAAGAGAAAGGAGATAGTGTAATAATTAAAGCAGGGGATATTAGTAGAACTATTCCTGAGTCTATGCCAAGAAAATTGCTTACTCCAAAACATACAGCCTATCTAAAGATATCTGACGGTTGCGATAACATTTGTGCATATTGCATAATACCTAGTCTTAGAGGAAAATATAGAAGTAGAAAGATGGAAAATATAGTTGAAGAAGCACAAAAGTTAAGCCAAGATGGGGTAAAAGAGATTATTTTAGTTGCGCAAGATACAACGAGGTATGGCATAGACGTATATAATAAACTAATGTTACCTGAGCTGCTTAGGCAACTTAATGAAGTACAGGGAGTAAGGTGGATAAGACTTTTATATGCGTACCCAGAAATGATAACTGACGAGCTAATTGACACCATAGCAAAGTGTGAGAAGGTCTGTAATTACATTGACATGCCAATACAACATTCTAGCGATGAGATATTATCTAAAATGAATAGAAGATCTACAAAAGAAATGCTAGTTACAGTAATTAAAAAATTAAGAAGCAAAATTCCTGATATTACAATTAGAACTACTCTAATTGTAGGTTTTCCAGGTGAAAAACAAGAGCATTTTGCTGATTTAGAGGCTTTTGTCAAAGAGAGTAAATTTGACCGACTGGGCGTGTTTTCTTATTCAAAAGAAGAAGGAACTTTGGCTGAAACCTTTGATTTCCAAATTGAGGAAAGAGTTAAAGAAGAGCGAAAAAATAGAATTATGGAAATTCAACAGACGATATCTCTACATAATAATAAAATGAAGATAGGTAAGACATTTGATGTTATCATAGAAGAAGTATTAGAAAACAACGAGTATTTGGGAAGAACTAGTGCAGATGCCCCTGAAATTGATGGAGCTGTGTACTTTTATTCTAGGGCTTCAAGAAACATTGGTGACATTGTAACTGTTGTAATTAATAATGCAATAGAATATGACTTGATGGGAGAGGAAACAGATGAATTTAGCCAATAAAATCACAATAGCTAGAATTTTATTAATTCCACTGTTTATGGTAGCGTTATTAAGTAGAATTCCATACGGTGGTGAAATTGCAGCCTTTATATTTATCGTTGCTGCTCTTACAGATTCGCTAGATGGGTATATTGCAAGGAAGAGAAAAATGGTAACAAACTTTGGGAAATTCATGGATCCTCTTGCAGATAAACTTCTAGTTTCAGCAGCTTTAATATCGTTAGTAGAAATGGGCAGAATATCAGCTTGGGTAGTATTTATTATAATAGGGAGAGAACTTACCATTAGTATTCTACGAGCTGTAGCAGCATCAGAAGGTCTTGTAATTGCTGCAAGTTGGTGGGGGAAACTAAAAACGGTAACTCAAGTGACTGCAATTATTATAATACTGCTAGACAACTTTCCGTTCGAACTTATTGGATTCCCTGCTGATAGAATTATGCTAGGAATAGCAGTAGTAGTTACTATTATTTCTGGATTTGACTATTTGAAAATAAACAAAGATATTTTAGACCAAAAATGATTAACAGAAGAAATACTAGTAAAAATATTTATGAAAAACTTAATGCTCAAACTTTTGATAATCTGTAGTTACTGCTTGTATTTTATAAAAGTAAATGTAATAATATATATATGCAAATATTATTACATTTTTTTTAGGTTTTGCATACAAAAAATGATACAAGGGGAGAGATTATTTAATAATGAAAAGTATGATTGAGAATTTCAAAGTAATTAGAGAGTATATGAAACTGTGGTTGGGTCAGACGATATCACTTGTAGGGACGAGAATGACGAGCTTTGCAATTATGATTTGGATCTGGGGAGAATATGATAGTGCAATACCTTTTACTACTTTTGCTTTTTTCGTAGCAGCAGCAGTAGTAATTGTTAGTCCATTTGCAGGGGTATTAGTAGATAATAATAATAAAAAATTTATTATGGCAGCAACTGACATAATATCAGGTATGGCATCTATCGTTTTACTTATTCTTATTCATTTTGCAATTATAGATTTATGGCATTTATATGCATATGCAGCGGTAACAGGAGCCTTAGGTGCATTTCAAATGCCTGCATTTATGGCGGCAACACCTATTATTGTACCAAAAGATTATCTTCCGCGTGTCGGTGGGTTAATGGCAATTTCTAAAATGGCATCAAGAATAGCTGCGCCTCTTCTAGGAGCGATTGTAATTAGATTTTTTAGTATTTCAGCAATACTTTGGATAGACATTGTTACATTTGTTTTCGCAGTGATACTTCTTATGGCAACCAAAATACCAGAGGGTATCAAGAAAAAAAATCCAGCAGATAAGCCTGGAATGTTTACAGACATGAAAAAAGGATTTGTATACATAATTGAAAGCAAATCACTTTCAGCACTTTTAGTAATGTTTCTTATAGTAAATGCAGTTACGGCTGTTGCTGCGACTTTAATGAATCCATTAGTATTAGCCAGAACACAAAACAATGAAACAGCATTAGCAATTGTTCTAGCTATTGCTGGAATCGGCGGAATTATGGCAGGCATGTATATGGCAAGCATTAAAGCAGACTTTAAAAAAATGCACGTAATGCTTGCAACTATTATGTTGCTAGGAGCAGGTGTTTTTATACTGGGGACGGGCCAAAACGTAATAACACTATCTATTGGAGCATTTATGATGTTTTTCTTCGCAGTTATAGCGGGCATATGTCATAATTCTTTTGTTCAAACTAAAGTGAGAAGAGATATGTTAGGTCGGTACTTTGCTGCTTCTAATATGATTGTGCAGTTAGCTATTCCGCTACTTATGATAATTTCAGGACCTTTAGTAGAAAAATACTTTAATGTAGGAATTACAGATCCGAATTCATCGTTGTATAGTTTGCAATGGTTAGTTGGAGACGGTTCTGGTGCAGGCATTGGGTTAATGTTTATAGCTATTGGGGTCATTACTACTGTCTCAGCAGGAGCTAGTTTCTTTATAAGAAGCATAAGAGACGCTGAAGACATTTTGGTTGATGCAACTGAGGGGTAGTTGGAATAAAATTAAAGAACGAAAACAGAACATTGAGAAAATGTTCTGTTTTCGTTTATCCTAGAAAAATTAATTTACAAATAGGATTTTGTTTTTTTAGTAGATTTTTTATAGAGTTTTGGCAACGGTTAGTAGAAATAAAAAAAAGAATTAAGCAAAAAACAATTGACCATTGAATCTATATAGTGTATAATCAGTTCAAGAACATTAGTTCGCAACACAATTTGCTGAAAGGTAGGTAATAATAGTGATGGAAAAAGCTAAAGCATTGGAAATGGCAATAAATCAAATTGAAAAACAATTTGGTAAAGGTTCTATAATGAAATTAGGAGAGGACTCAAAACTTAGTATTGAAGCAATCTCTACTGGATCAATTCAGCTTGATATTGCATTAGGGATAGGTGGCGTACCTAGAGGCAGAATAGTGGAAATTTACGGTCCAGAATCATCGGGTAAAACTACCGTTTCTTTACATATAATTGCAGAAGCGCAAAAAAAAGGAGGAAATGCAGCTTTTATAGATGCAGAACATGCACTTGATCCTTTATACGCTAGAAATTTAGGAGTAGACACAGAAAATTTAATTGTGTCTCAACCAGATACTGGTGAGCAAGCTTTAGAAATTACAGAGGCGCTTGTACGTAGTGGTGCGATGGACGTAGTAGTTATCGATTCGGTTGCAGCTTTAGTACCAAAAGCTGAAATCAATGGAGAGATGGGCGACTCTCATGTGGGGCTTCAAGCTAGGCTAATGTCACAGGCACTCAGAAAACTTGCAGGTGCAATAAGCAAATCAAAAACTACTGTTATATTTATTAATCAGCTCAGAGAAAAAATTGGAATTATGTTTGGTAATCCTGAAACAACTTCAGGAGGTAGAGCTCTTAAGTTTTATGCTTCTGTAAGACTAGATGTTAGAAAAATTGATCTTATTAAAAACGGCAATGATATAAAAGGCAATAGAACAAGAGTAAAGGTTGTAAAAAACAAAGTAGCACCTCCGTTTAAAAAGGCAGAATTTGACATCATGTATGGAAAAGGAATCTCGAGAACTGGTGACATATTGGATGCAGCAACTGAAATAGAAATTGTAAAAAAAGCTGGTGCTTGGTATAGCTATGGAGAGCATAGATTAGGGCAAGGTCGTGAGAATTCGAAAACATTCTTTCAGGAAAATCCTGATATTTGCAAGGAAGTAGAAAATAAAATTAAAAAACATTATGAGTTGCCATACGATATGTCAGAAAAAGAAAAAACTAAAAATGAAGATGGGGCAAAAGAAAAAAACAAGACTGAGAAAAAAACTAAGTAGAGCAATAAATATGAATTAGGGTGGACAACTGTTCTGCCCTAATTCATATTGGCAACAAAGATGTTGTAGATTCTCAAAATAACCTGCAAAAATAGATATTGACGAGGAAAGATAGAAATTATGTGGGAAACCCCGAGATTACAAGGGATAAAGAGGGGTAACAAGAGACGGACGATTAAGGACGGTTTTCGCAAGATAAGCTGCAAATGTTGATTTGGTGGTCCATTTTAGGGTTTTTGATAAAACATCTGTGACGGTGGGATGTCGAGTTGTTGCGAATGTGACACAACGTTGATATAATGGGTGATACAAAGAGGGAAAAGAGAGGGTACACTTTTAAAATGAAGAACTTATCTATCAACAAAAAAGGAATATTACAGCGAAAAATTAGAATTTTAAGTTTTGAAAATGAGCGAGCAGTGAAGCGTTGATATTTCAATGCTTAGGTGGCAAGCTTCGGAAATTAACAATTGCTTGGCATCAACGAAACGGCGAAAGGCAAAATTTTCAATAGGAAAACAAAAAGGAAGAGTATATTGGTAAAAAAAATACCAATAAAGGAGAATGCTTTTCAAAACAACAGGCTTGAGAATTTTGAAGTTAGAGGTTATAATATTATTATAAGATATATATTAAAAAAGGAGGAGTGAATAAGATTATGAAAAAAAATATTCTGTTGTTTTCTGTTGTGTTAGTAGTATTTTTTCTGGTAGGGTGTGGAGACTCAGAAACGACACATATTGAGCTGAAAACGCAAGTTTCAGCAGACCACAAATATATATACATACAAAACAAGGACGACTTCGTGTGGGAAAATGTTGAAATTACAATCAACAAAGAATATAAAATGGAGTTAGATTTTCTGGCAAGAGGAAAATCAAGCTTGGAAATATTTGAGTTCACAAGAAAAAATGGTGAGAGATTCGACCCTGCTTTAAAGAAAATAAAAGATATCACTATATATGTGCCTGAGACGGAAGAAAGAGAAGATGGCTTTTGGCTAGGAAGATTTAACTAAAACAAAGCTACTGCCTTTATTGGCAGTAGCTTTGTTTTAGTCTTTGTTATTTCACACTTCATTGCATCGGAATGGAGGGTAAAAAATACCTTCTTATGATGTAAATTCTTATCAAACAATACAAAAAAATTAAGCATGTTTTTT
The DNA here is from genome assembly GCA_002733545.1 of Alkaliphilus sp. GTDB lineage: Bacteria > Bacillota > Clostridia > Peptostreptococcales > NVVX01. The sequence continues at coordinate 6,026 of NVVX01000050.1, read as the reverse complement.
CTCGCTAGTCGCTACCTCTTCGCCATTCTGACAATTGGATGACAACCCCTTTTTGAGCCTTTTTGAGTCAGACAACTTCAACTCTATTATGCCCTCGATTTTGATTTTATCTCTGGTATTCAACTTTCTGAACAACTCAAGAATATTCAATTCATCTTCACTAAGGGTGTCGGCAGATTTTTTAAAATTGTAATTAGGGTTAAGCAAGTAAGATTTTATGCTTTCGGCAATATCTTTTTTTTGTTTTTCGCAGCAAGAAGTATACAAGCTTATTAATTCGAATTCTTCTTCGTTGAATGAAGCGTTTGAAGAAACAGGGTTTTCACCTGTAAACAACCACTCAATAGTTGTGTTTAAAAAATTACTTATCCTGTATAGAATAATAGCATTTGGAATTCTGCCGCCGACATAATTGTTTACAGCTGTCTTAGAAATGTTTATTTTTTGTGCAATGTCTTTTTGAGTCACTCCGGCTGTTTTTATGGCAACTCTAAGTCTTTCTCCAAATTCCTTTGAATCAATTCTTCTCATAACAAAACCTCCTGATTCAACAAACGTTGAATGATATAGTTGGGCTAAGTCAACTATTGCTCGTTTCGAAACCTATACGGACAGTCTCAAGAATTATATTCAACATTTGTTGAATATAATTCTTGACAATTCAACAAATGTTGAATATAATATTACTAGAGATAAGAAAGCACATCACAATCTTATCATATTTAAAATTAAACATGTAGTATTTTCAAAACATTTATGGTGTTTTTTCAGAGCCAGCCCAATCGTGAGATGGTAGACAGTAGGCGCCTGTATCAAAATTGGTGAGAGGTTAAGAAAAGGGGGAAATAAAAAACAAAACAAAACAAAAGTAAGTGGAGGTGTTTGTTGGGCGGCAAGAGTATGCACCTCCTCTACTTCAAGTGATTATCTGAGCCACAATAAGGACAGATAATACGATTTCTAATTCCGTTTCTTTTAAGTGGATAGTTGCAATTAAAGCAACGATATTTTAGGATTGATCGCATGATGTAATCTTGTCTTTTGATTTCTGGCACTGCCATGACAGGAATCTCAATATCAAATTTCAAAGTATATTTTTTAGTCATAGAAATACTCTTGCCGCCAAAATAAGTATAACATAAATGAATATAGGAGGCTGATAACTTGAAGCATGGGAAAAGACCAACAAGAAGGCAAAAAGAGTTGATTCTTTCTAGAAGATTAAACCCAGAGAATTGGCTTGTGGTAAAAAATTCGCAAGAAGTGTTTGAGATAATTCACAAAAAATCACTAAGGATTAGGAGTTATCCAAAATGCTAGAAAGGAGCTGACACGATGAGAAAAAAGAAAACACTGCCATACAACAGCATAAGAATTAAAAAAAGGCTTGTTGAATTAAATATGACACAAAGAGAGTTTGCTGAGAGTATAGGAATGAATGAGAACTATCTTACAGCTGTTTTAAACGGCAGACGTTCAGGCAGAAAGTACATGAACATCATAATGACGAAATTGGGTTTAGTTGAAAGTGAGCAGAATTTCAAGAAGGAGGTGGTATAGATGGATAGGACAGCTAGGCATATTGACTTAGAAGCACTAAACGAATTTTTTGATGAGACGAAGCAGAACTTAGGAATTTTAAAAGGGCTAAGCGCTGGCAATAACGAGAGTTTTTTCGAGAAGAGAATAAATTATCTTGACAAATACTTGGACGAACTCGAAGAGAAAAAGAAAGAATTAGAAAGAAAGCTAGCTAGCGATATACAGCGGCTAATAGCAGACAGAGGCGCAGAAATACTTTCAATTAAACAAATCATTAGATTTGCAGCTAAAGAGTGCGGAGTATGCGAAAACAGACTTGAGACTTTGAGAGAACAACTTAAAAACGAGGAAGCAAAGAATGTCTAGAAAAGGGAAAGAGAATATTTTAAGGGTGAGTACAAATAAAAAGAGTGTCTCGCTTGGCGGCAGACTCACTCTATATTTGAAGCCTTTAAAATAAACTCTGTAAACATTATAGCAAAAAACGAGAAAGAAATAAAGGGGGGATTTTATGGCAACTTGGTTGACGACAGAAGAGGTTGCTAGATTGTACGGAGTAACAGGAAGGGCAATTCAAATAAAAATTAAGAAGGGGAATTTCGATGGAGAAGTGAAGCAGAAGAAAGGAGCAAAAAACAACAAAACATACACGATAGATCTTGAATCTCTCCCATTTGAGCAGCAAAAGAAATACATTCTTTCAAACACACAAGAAACAGTGAACAAAGCAGAAGGCGAAGAGTATACACTGGGAGAGTTACGAGAATTGCACGGAGAGGCGTTTGAAGAAAAGATTGAAGAAGCATTTGTAAAAAAAGAAGCAATAATTAAACTCATGTCGCTTGGACACGGAGAAAAAAGCTTAGGAGTACAAGGCATATGCAAAGAGTACGGTTTTGGTCAGCGAGCACTGTACAGTTACAAAAAAACATATGAAGAACATGGCTTTGTAGGGCTCATTAAAAAACCACGAAAAGACAAAGGCGGTTCAAAGCTTACAAGTGAAGCTGTTAGATTTATAAGAGGTTGTTACCTTCAACCAATGAGACCAAAAATAAGCCACGTTGTAAAAATATACAGAAAAAAAGCTGAGGAAATGGGTTGGGATAAAGTAGCAAAAGACACTATATACAGAGAAATCAAGAGGATTCCTGCACCTGAGAAGTGTTTAATGTTTGAAGGCGAAAGGGCGTACAATGCTAAATACCTACCATGCATAACTAGAACTTATGACGACTTGGCAGCGAATGAATATTGGGTTGGAGACGGACACACCCTTGCTATTTGGACACCAGATGATGGAAAAATTAAAAGATATACCATGTCGGCTTGGATGGATATGAAAACTAGAACTATTGTAGGATGGTGCATTGCAAAGAACAGTAATTCAGAGGTTATTGCAGCAGCACTAAGAAGCGGGTTCATAAGGTACGGATTACCTGGCACTTGCTATATGGACAATGGGAAGGACTACAAAAGCGGATATCTTAACGCAGACACAAAAGAAGCATTTTTCAGAGGGTATGAAGGAATATTTAAAGCACTAGATATTGAGACAAGCTTCGCAATTCCTTTTAATGCAAAAGCAAAGCCTATTGAAAGATTTTTTGAAACATTCAGTTCAAACTTGAGCAGATACTTAGTCGGATTTTGTGGAGAGAGTATTGAAGAAAGACCTCATAATCTGAACAAGAAAGAAATATTGATACAAGGACTTAGCATTTTAGAAATATCCAAATTCATCGAAGGCTATATGGATTCTTACAACAGTTCACCTCATTCTTCCCTTGGTGGGAAAACGCCAATTGAAGTAATGAAAGAAGCAAATACGATTAGACAGGACATGCCCACAGGAGAAGAATTAGATCTGTTGATGTTAAGAGCAGAAGTCAAAACCATCTCATCATCAGGCATTAAGAAATTTGGAGTATATTATTGGGACAACAAACTTATTCCGCACTTTGGGAAAAGCTGCGTAGTGAGGTACGACCCAAACAATATCGGTGAGCTGTACATATACATTGACGGAAAACTGACCTGCAAAGCACAAAACAAAGAGCTTATGTCTATGAAAGCAACTGATGAAGACATGAAGCGTTGGGGCAAAATTAAAGCGGAAGCTAGAAGAGCGACAAAAGAAGCAATTAAAGCATATGAAGTACGGCAAGATGAAGTTCGGAGATACATGCTTGAAGACTACGTAGACAAGGAAACTCTAGATAACATGCTAACACCTGTAAATACTGAAATTGTGAACAAAAGCAAAGTTATTAGAATGAACAAGAATACAGCAACAGGCAAAGAGAAGAAAGAGTTTGATGCAGGAATACTAGGAAACAATAAAGGGCACGAATTCTTTGAGAAACTTGGTGAGGAATTCTTGCAAGCTAAATAGAAGCCTACAAAAGAGCTTCTAAACATATTATACGAGGAGGCTATATTATGGAAAATGTAAAAGCTAATGAACTTAAAGGTTTTGTTATTTCACTTATAAACAAAGGAGTACCACAAACAGAGATAGGGAAAAAGCTCGGGTATAGCAGGTCACAAGTAAGTAAATTTGCAGATGGAGGTAAAGTGTCGGATGATTTTTTGACAGCGGTTGAAAGGCTTAGAGAAGAATATGCATACAAAGAAGTTACGGAAGCTAAAAAAACAATTAAAGATTTAGATTTTGTGTATACGCGAGATGCAAAAAACATCATAGGCGTGTGTAAAGCCACAGCGAACATAAATGGTTTTAGTGCAATTCTTGGGAATGCTGGCACTGGAAAGACAGAAGCAGTCAAACACTTTGTGAAAAACAGTGACAACGCGATATATATAAGATGCAATTGCTTGATGTCTACAAGAGATATATTAAAAGCGATTGCTAGAGCTTGCGGGACAAGCCTTCAAGTTAATACGAAGAGCGAAATGTTTGAAGAGCTGGTTGAATATCTAATAAACTATCCCAAAATACTCATATTCGATGAGATAGACCAGATAATACCTATCAAAAACATAAACAAAATTGAGACAATCAGAAACTTGCACGACATCGTAAAAGAATACGGAAACTCATTAATTATGGTAGGCTCGCTTGCAGTGGAACATCACTTTAAGAAAAGAAATATGAACGAAAATTATGGTCAGATAGATTCAAGGATTGATTATGTATATAAAACACAAGGACTTAGCGAAGTCGAACTTATGAAAATATTATCAGAATTTAATGTGGTTGATTCAGCGAAAGCGGATATTACGAAGTTAATAATGAGGACTACAAAAGGCGGGATTAGATGGCTAACTAAAATAATTAACAAGTGTCTCGACATTGCAGAGTCTGAAGATGGGGTTATAAACAAAAGTGTCGTGAAAAGCGCAACTACAATGATGATGATGTAGGAGGAGGAGAGGGCAATGAGAGAAGATCTATCAAATGTACTGAGAGCGAATTTCAAAAAGAAAGTAGTAGCGCTTGAAACACATATGAATGTTTTGTTTTGTAGCATTGATGGAAGAGGATACAGAATTGAAATTTCAAGAGATGAAGCGTACAGTATTAATGTTAAGAAGAAGGAAAGAAGACCAGCAGGTGCACCTGCTTATTTATTTCAAAATTAAGGAGGAAAAAAGATGAAGTTAGAAGATGTAAAAAGACAGGTATATCCAGCAGAATGTTGCGAATGCGAGACTGTATTTTATGCAGAGAAGTCATTGTTTCAAGAAATGGGACTTGACATCGGGAGAACAGAGTGTCCTTCTTGTAAGATATATCTCTTAATGACATTTGACGGTGAAAGGATGCAGACTAAAAAGTGGAGTGGTTATATTGAGGAATCTAAGAAGTTGGAAGGGCTTGCAGAAAGGGCAACAAAAAGGAGAAAAACTAGATGAGAGGAATGAGCAGAGAAGACGCTAGAAAAACGCTTGGAGAAGAGTTTGTTACGATTGCAGAAAATGGTGGAGTGCAGGTGGAATGTGCAGCGTGCGGGATATCTCTTAGAATAGAATATAACGGAACCAAAGTGAGAGCTAGTAAAAAATTCGGTTGCGCTGATCAGGCGCTAGAGAGGAGCAGTGGTTTAATGAATAATTTTATGAAAATGACAATCGAAGATGCTATAAAGATACACAGCAAAGGATTTGCAGTAGTTTGCGAAGATGGAAAAGCAGTGAGGATATATGAAGCGGACGATATGTTTGAGGGAGTCAATGGGCTACATTTCGTGTCACTAAGAGAAGAATAGAAAGGAGAGTGTAATAAATGTTTAGAACAAAAAAGGTTAGTTCAGCAGGTGGGTTTACAATACCAATAGCGATAAGAAGAATGTTAGACATAAGAAAAAATTCAGCAATAGACATTACAGTAGAGGGTAGCAAGATGATAATTGAAAGGCATACTGTTGATTTGCAAATAGTTTGATGTTCGATTCTTAGAGTTATATGATGCTATTTTTTAGGATTCTGATGTGAATTGCAAAATATTTGATGTTGTACAT
>NVVX01000007.1 GCA_002733545.1 Alkaliphilus sp. | reverse complement strand
AACCTGTATTTAGCATCTCTGAGAATACTGTTAAAGTTATCTTGCCAAGACGAGAGGTGGAAAATAGCCAAGAAAGAATAAAGGAAGATGCTTCTAGAGTAAAAGAAGATATAATGACAAAAGAATACAAAATTATAGAATATTTAAAGCTAAACAAGAGTATTACGAGAGGTGAAGCAGAAATACTTCTAGATTTAAAGAAAACCCAAGCTACAAAAGTGTTAGGGAAATTAAGGGATAATAATTTGATAAGAAGTGAGGGTGGAGGAAGCAAGACAAAATACAGACTGTCTAGGTGAATTAATGATGCGCAACTTTACACTATAAAGAATAAGATACGAGAGATTACAGAACCAGAGGATTCAATAATATTCTTTATAGCAAGAGATGAAAAATGGATTAAAAAAGAGATCATAGGAAGAGAAAAGAATCCGACATCTAATTTTTTATAGCAATTAGATAAAAAAATAAAAATTTCTACTTGAAAAAGCAGTCAAACTATAAGATAATGAAACAAGAAGTAGGTTTTAATGATAATTATAAGTTTGTCGACCCCTCGTAGTGTAAAAACCTTGGAGGGTCGACAAACTAAAAACTACCTCAAACCCGCATAACTTCGTCAGARCATAAAAGTTCTAATCATTCTTAAAAAACAAGAATGGCTATTTTTAAACAAAGTGCTAGCCTTTTAATCGTACCAGGGTGGAATTGAAACATATATTCAGCACGTTCGCTCATTGCATCAGCTCCTTTCTTTTAATCGTACCAGGGTGGAATTGAAACCACGTTACCGTTTAAGCCGAATATGCCTTCGTTGCCTTTTAATCGTACCAGGGTGGAATTGAAACTATTCAAACAGCCCTGTTGTGTAATTCATACGGGCACTTTTAATCGTACCAGGGTGGAATTGAAACATTGGCGAAGTCACGAAAGCTATTGCAGCGCCTAGCCTTTTAATCGTACCAGGGTGGAATTGAAACTCGGTTCTGTAGTATCAACACGAACGTACTCTTCGCCTTTTAATCGTACCAGGGTGGAATTGAAACTTAAATCTTATTTTGATACTATAGTATCAGTTGTGCTTTTAATCGTACCAGGGTGGAATTGAAACCTATTATAAATTCTATTTCACTACTCACTTTTAAATCCTTTTAATCGTACCAGGGTGGAATTGAAACTTGCTCTTTCATATAAAGAACGCTCTACTCTTTCATCTTTTAATCGTACCAGGGTGGAATTGAAACCTTTCTCATAATCGATTCTTACTTTTTCCGCTTGTCTTTTAATCGTACCAGGGTGGAATTGAAACTTGGTTGACTTTGGAGCTAAACCAGGAACTAATGAACCTTTTAATCGTACCAGGGTGGAATTGAAACTGTCAAGATATTAGTGTTTCGGGAAAACAACAAGGCTTTTAATCGTACCAGGGTGGAATTGAAACTATTTTTTAACTGCCCTTTGCACTTCTCCCCACGCTTTTAATCGTACCAGGGTGGAATTGAAACCCAATTTGGATACGTTTTGTATACATTTTGTATCCAACTTTTAATCGTACCAGGGTGGAATTGAAACAAAGCTTCCACTGTTTTTCTTATTGTTCCTTCGAGCGACTTTTAATCGTACCAGGGTGGAATTGAAACTGCGTAAACTCTCCCTCCTAAGTATTTTAATATTTGTCTTTTAATCGTACCAGGGTGGAATTGAAACTTGGGAAATTATCTGTGTTGTCTCCATACTCTTTCTTTTAATCGTACCAGGGTGGAATTGAAACCCTTTACTATTTTTCATTTCAATAAATAACCCCGGAACTTTTAATCGTACCAGGGTGGAATTGAAACAAAATCAACAAATGCGTTTAAAAACTCGCTATCCTCACTTTTAATCGTACCAGGGTGGAATTGAAACTTTGCAGTATTGACAGGTGTACTTATCCCTATTTACTTTTAATCGTACCAGGGTGGAATTGAAACGTCAAATAATAAGATTTGTTCTTGGCTTTCAGTTGTCCTTTTAATCGTACCAGGGTGGAATTGAAACACACTATTGATTGATATAGATGTATCAGGAATAGAACTTTTAATCGTACCAGGGTGGAATTGAAACTTTAATACACTGTTTAGTAGTATCGTGTTGTTCTCTTTTAATCGTACCAGGGTGGAATTGAAACAGTGATAGTCAATGGTCATAGGTTGACTGACAAGTTCCTTTAACATTAACCATAACAGGGGATGTTACTTACTATGTTTTGGAAGAGTAGGAACCTCAACGCTAAGATGAAATAAGAATGTTAAAGTAGCGTCTTTATTTCATTTTACTTGACAAAATGAAATAAAGACGCTATTCTTGGAGTATAATTTCATTTTAGGAGATGGAAAGATGAGAAATAGAGCTGGCAAATACAAAACTAATTTAACAGGAAAACTTCAATACAAATCATTTTTACCGGAACCTTTACCACCTAATCCACCTATTGTGTTTGATAAAGATATTATTAATTTGCTATCTAAGGCAAACAGAAGTATTGGGATTTTAGAGGGAGTTTCGAGGCAAGTGCCAAACGTTGAGTTGTTTCTTTCAATATACATACGAAAGGAAGCACTTTTATCTTCGCAAATTGAGGGGACCCAAGCTACTCTTGATGATATTTTAGATCCGAATATTGAAGCAAATACAAATTGTCATGTTGAAGATGTTGTTAACTATATTAGAGCCTCGAAATATGCAAAAAAAAGACTTAATGATTTGCCTATATCAAATCGTCTTTTCAAGGAGATACATAAAATATTAATGCAGGGTGTACGGGGGGAAGAAAAGACACCGGGTGAATTTAGACGCAGCCAGAACTGGATAGGACCTCAAGGGAGTACGTTAAAAGATGCTAAATTTATACCGCCAAATACAGAAGATATGTTAGAAGCCATGTCTGATCTTGAGAGATTTATCAATGACGAAAATGAGATTGAGCCATTGCTGAAAATAGGACTTGCACACTATCAATTTGAAACAATACATCCATTTTTAGATGGAAACGGCAGAATTGGTAGGCACCTAATTATGCTTTTTCTTATTGATAAAAAAATACTTAGTTACGAGACTTTATATATTTCATATTTCTTAAAAAGAAATCGTATCGAGTATTATGATCGATTGATGGAAGTTAGAATGAAAGGGAATTTTGAACAGTGGATTAGTTTTTTTTTATTAGCAGTTTATGAGTCGGCTGAAGATGCAATTGCAACAATTTCGAAGCTCGTTAAACTACATGATAAAAACTTTAAAGCCATTGAGAGTATTGGAAGAGCTAGTAAAACAGTAAAGCGTATATTTGAGTATCTCGAAAGGAATCCGATTATAGACATTAAGAAAACAAGTGAAGAATTAGAAATTTCTTTTAATACAGTTTCGAATTCTGTAAAGATACTTATTGAACTAGGGGTTCTAAAGCAAACAGAAAATGTTCGAAGAAATCGAGTATTTTCATATGAAGAATATTTGCAGATAATGAGAAAAGACACCTAGCTTATAGTAACTCGTTCAGCGTAACTGGACGAGTTCACTGCAGGTATTTCAGTAATTAAAGTTATAATTGCGATAATCATAATCATAATCATAATCATAATCATAATCATAATCATAATCATAATCATAATCATAATCATAATCACAATTATCAGTATAGTTGTACTAATTAGTTCGCCAAAGACGTATGAAAGTCTTAGTGAGTATTTAACTGACTCGAATATTTTCAAACAAAAAAATATTATTCACGTTAAAGAAGGCAGTTTGGAAAAATGCAAAGCAACAACTATGTACATAGTAGAGTGGAAGACTTTTGGACAAGACTTTGATCAAATATTTTCAATGAGAGCAAATACACAAACACCTATTATTGTATACGCGAAACCAGGAGAAATTCCAAGAGAAAAGATGAGTGAAATATCAATGATTTCAAATACTGTTGTTGATTCTATGGACAGGCTAGGATACTGTGGTGGGGCAAATGAACTGGCTTAGGTGATTTGTCTGAAAAAGAGGATGCAGTGTTGATAATTTAGAAGGAAGTGAAATAAAGAACTTAACAGAAGAAGAAAGAATGCTTTTGGTTAGATTTATTGAAGCTATTAATTCTAGCGAAGCAGCTGACTTGATTATAAAATGATTTATTGCATTTCATGCATGACACATATTAGCTCGAATGATATAATCGGGTATATAGGAATTATGAACAAAGAAGTTAGCCAGTCAATTAAAGAAGTTATATGCTTCTGGATTTATAGCAATAGATAAAAAAATAAAAATTTCTACTTGAAAAAGCAGTCAAACTATAGGATAATATAGAGAAGAAGTATATTTACATGATAATTTCAAGTTTGTCGACCCCACGTAGTGTAAAAACCTTGGAGGGTCGACAAACTAAAAACTACCTCAAACCCGCATAACTTCGTCAGAACATAAAAGTTCTAATCATTCTTAAAAAACAAGAATGGCTATTTTTAAACAAAGAGCTTGGCTTTTAATCGTACCAGGGTGGAATTGAAACTTACTTCTCACCTCCATACTTTTTAATATCTTCTACCTTTTAATCGTACCAGGGTGGAATTGAAACTCAGATTACAGATTAACAAAAGCGGAGCGGAACCCGCTTTTAATCGTACCAGGGTGGAATTGAAACATATTGAAGTCTGTCAGCAGCAGCATGAGTTCCTTTCCTTTTAATCGTACCAGGGTGGAATTGAAACCAAAAATTAATTGTGGCTTTCCATTTGCATCTATTTGCTTTTAATCGTACCAGGGTGGAATTGAAACTGCTTAAAAAAGGCATCCTCGTGCGTGAATATTTTTCTTTTAATCGTACCAGGGTGGAATTGAAACATGGCAATTTAGCTACTGCAATAATGAGTGGTCAACTTTTAATCGTACCAGGGTGGAATTGAAACCACGAAGTAAACTTCGTGACAAAAGAGGGCGAAGAGCTTTTAATCGTACCAGGGTGGAATTGAAACTGTGCTAAAAAGGCATGCAAAGTTAGGGGGTAGTAACTTTTAATCGTACCAGGGTGGAATTGAAACTTTTTGTGTGTCCTCCTGTAGCTTCGCTAGTTTTTTTGCCTTTTAATCGTACCAGGGTGGAATTGAAACCGAAAAATTCGGCTAAGCCTCCACCTAAATTTCCTTCTTTTAATCGTACCAGGGTGGAATTGAAACGTTTATTGTTTCATTTCTAATTACTACGTCGTATTCTCTTTTAATCGTACCAGGGTGGAATTGAAACAGAATACCACAGCAAGTACGAGCCAATATGGTTCGGGCTTTTAATCGTACCAGGGTGGAATTGAAACTACTGAAATATCTAAGTAGCTTGCAATTTCTTCTTGCCTTTTAATCGTACCAGGGTGGAATTGAAACCTCGTGATATATCTAAGTTCTATATCTTTAGAGAGCCTTTTAATCGTACCAGGGTGGAATTGAAACCAATTTTCAGATATTCTATTAGTTCTATTTTCGCTTCCTTTTAATCGTACCAGGGTGGAATTGAAACGATTACCACGCTTATATTCTAGTTGACCGTCTACTTGCTTTTAATCGTACCAGGGTGGAATTGAAACATAGCTAATGCTAGAGCATCTCCTGTTATGAAGTCTGCCTTTTAATCGTACCAGGGTGGAATTGAAACGTATATATTTCTGCCGATTCATCCCATATTCTTTCAACTTTTAATCGTACCAGGGTGGAATTGAAACTCGTTTTTTTGTTTCCTGACGGTGTTTCTGATTTTCTTTTAATCGTACCAGGGTGGAATTGAAACTTTTACCCTAACATGATAATCTTTAATACGGCTAACTTTTAATCGTACCAGGGTGGAATTGAAACTAGGGTAAACCTCACTAGTCTACATATTTAAACTCCTTTTAATCGTACCAGGGTGGAATTGAAACTTACAATTCCAAATTGTGTAGGTGGGAAGTTAGAGGACTTTTAATCGTACCAGGGTGGAATTGAAACTATTTCTTACAATTTTATCTGAAATACATTTAATAGCTTTTAATCGTACCAGGGTGGAATTGAAACTTTTAATAGCCTCTTAGTCTTATAAAAAATCTATCTACTTTTAATCGTACCAGGGTGGAATTGAAACGCGTTAATCCAATCCTTTAATAGCCTATCTGTGTCTACCTTTTAATCGTACCAGGGTGGAATTGAAACATTTTATTAAACTCCCCACATATCATCATCTTCCTCTTTTAATCGTACCAGGGTGGAATTGAAACCTTGCTGTGCCAGCTGCAATGCTACTTTCTAGCACTGCTTTTAATCGTACCAGGGTGGAATTGAAACTTCATATTATGTCTTAGTTTCTTCAATCCAACATACCTTTTAATCGTACCAGGGTGGAATTGAAACATCTTTTCAACAAATTCTACAATGTCAATTCTTCCAGCCTTTTAATCGTACCAGGGTGGAATTGAAACCTCATTGCTGGGATCACTGCGACAAAAGTTGCCTTTACTTTTAATCGTACCAGGGTGGAATTGAAATGAAATCACCAAAGACGCAGTTGAGATAATACATCCAATAGGCTTGCTGAATACAAATATATACTCAACCGGAGCAATTAAAAGCCTACTAAGCGTTTGCTGAAATATGAAGTTGAAGTGTTTTTGTGTGTTTAGGTAAGAAAAGCAGGAAAAAATTGAGATTCTCACTTTAGAGAAAATAGAAGCAACACCTAAAGTGCTGAAATGTTGCAGAATTTATGTTGACTAAAGCACGGATGTTTTATTGATTTAGACCTTTAGTCCAAGATCCTTTACTAAAACGTGACCTGATATAGAATCGGTAATTGGTCCACCAAGACTACCTCATGTTGGTGCAATTGAAGAGTTTGTTATGTAATCAATGGCATCGTTGATATAATTGTTGATTCTACAGCAGCGAAATTATTCGATGCGATTTATATCGCATTAATCCAAGGGGTAAACGTATTAATAAAAACGTTTCTGATGAGTTAGTAAAACTAATGATTACAATTATATATCGTTAAGTAGCTTGCAAGGGAGGGGTGACAAACATGGAAAGCAAAACTGTAGGGTTGACTGAAGAAATTAGGAGGCATATTATTGCTAAATTGAATAATGCCGAGGAGCATGGAAATAAGCATTTTAGCATCCGGTCGGGAACTATCCATAAAGAAAGAAAGCTGCAAAACAGAATGCCAGCAGTATGTAGTGCAATGCGTTCTTTAGATGGTTTTGGCGATTATGAGATAATTAGTGAAACCGAAAGTGGGAATAGTTCAACAATCATATACCGTTATAAATTATAGGAGCAGGCAGTATGTTAGAAAAGTATTAAATGTAAAAAAATTGGGAGTAGAATTGATGAAACCTATTATTGTTGGAATATCGTGTGCTGGAAAGTTAACATTAGGAAAATGCTAACGGCTAGGGAACTTTTACGTTGAGTAATTTCCTACAGTAGATAGATGCAACCATTGGCTCACATAATTCTTGCAAGTCTGCAACTAAAATGATAAAATAGCTAAAGAATGTAGAATAGGGGGAAATGGAAAAATGAAGACCATAAAAAGGGCTTTAACCGTTAGGGACAGTGTATTTGATGAAACGAAAAGAGATGACACTTTAGACCTTTCAAACTTAACGGATAAAAATATTGACGTCAAAAGATTCTTCGATGAAACATTTATAACAGAAGGTATGAAATTATTGTTTGACACTGCTTTTAAAAGATTTAGGGGGCAATCTGATAGCGGGATTATAAAGCTAACTCAAGCAATGGGGGGAGGTAAAACTCACAACATGCTTGCGCTTGGATTATTAGCGACAAATCTAGAATATAGAAGTTCGATACTCGGTGGTAGATATAAAAGCTTTGACAAAGAGATTAGAGTAGTAGCGTATACTGGTAGAGAAAGTGATTTGAATTTTGGTATTTGGGGCGAAATAGCTAGACAGCTAGGGAAAGAAGAGTTATTCAATGAGTATTATTCACCACTAAAAGCGCCAGGTCAAACAGCATGGATTAACTTGTTAAAAAGCGATACGCCAACGTTGATAATTCTTGATGAATTGCCACCATATTTGGAGTATACTAAAACACAAACCTACGGAACAGGTACACTGCTTGATATAACAACGAATGCATTATCAAATCTGTTTACAGCACTAAACAAGGAAGAGCTTTATAATGTTTGTTTAGTTATTTCAGACCTAAAAGCAACATATCAGACTGGAACACAAGTGATTCAAGGAATTTTTAGCAATCTTGATAATGAACTGAATCGTTCCTCAATAAACATTGAACCCGTGTCTGCTAATACGGATGACCTATATAATATTTTAAAAACACGTCTATTTGTCAAAACACCAACTGACAATGAAATTGATGTAATTGCATTAGGATATCAGAGAGCTGTTAAGGAAGCGAAAGAAATGAACTACACAGACGAGGATCCAGTTGGGATTGCAAAAGGAATTCGCACATCCTATCCATTTCATCCATCAATTCGAGATTTATTTGCGCGTTTCAAAGAAAATCCTGGATTTCAGCAAACAAGGGGTTTTATCCGACTAACAAGGATTATGCTTAAAAACCTATTTAAAGACGGCGGGTTTGCTAATACAAGGTATTTAATAAATGCTTTTGATGTGGATTTTAATGATAGTGAAATGGTAACTATGATAAAGAGCATTAAACCTGAGCTGTCTAATGCTATAAGCCATGATATTGCATCAAAAGGAAACTCGGTCGCTGAAAAATTAGATAGTGTAGCTGACAATTGCGATATGCAAGATTTGACAAAACTGTTTTTAATATCTTCTCTTTCAACAGTGACAGGAGCGCTTAATGGTTTAACAATAAATGAAGCAATTGCTTATATTGCTACGCCAAATAGAAACATCACAAATCTAAAAAAAGGCTTAGAGGAATTAAAATCGAGAGCATGGTATTTGTATTTTAATAAAGAAAACAGATTGTATTTTAGAAAAGTACAAAACGTAAATGCGCAATTGAATGATGAAATTAGAGGGTTTACCTATGAACAAGCTAAGTTGCATATTGCCGAGTTGCTAAAAGACAAGTTTAGCCCTATACAGAGAGATTGTTATCAAGAAGTAATGGTATTTCCTTCAATAGAAGAAATTGAGTTAAAAAAGAATAAAATTACTTTGATTTTAACAGAACCTAATGTAAGTAGAAAAGGACTTAAAGATGAACTAATAAAATTTTATAGTGATTCAATATACAAAAATAGAGTAATGTTTTTAACAGGGCAACGTGTAGCGATGGATAACTTGATTGAAATTACTAAAGAGTATAAAGCCATTAAAAATATTATTTATCGAATGGAAAGCGAAGATAAAGTGAGTAACAATGATAGTGAGCTGATACAAGCAAGAGATTTAGAAGATAAGATTACTGTGAAGCTATCGTCTAATATTAGAGAATCTTTTATTACTTTATATTTTCCTAAAAAAACGGGACTTGTTAGCAAGGATTTTAAAATGGAATTTGCAAGCAATCAATTTGATGCTGAAAAACAAATCAAAGATCTACTAATAGATGAGATGAAGTTTACGAAGGAGATAGAACCTAAAAAGCTTAAAAATGTTTTTGAAGCGAGAGTTTTTACACAACAAAGGATGACTTGGAATCATATACTTGAAAGAATTGCAACAGAAACAGCATGGCAATGGCATAAACCTGAAGCTATTGAACAATTAAGAGATTATTGCTTAAAAAGAGATCTCTGGTGTGAAGTTGGAGGATATATTTATAAAGAACCACCTGCACAGAAAACATCAGTTAAGGTAATTGAAAGACACAGAGACAGTGAAACTAACGAAGTAATCCTTAGAATTAGCCCAATAAATGGGGATGCAGTCCATTATGAAATTGATGGCGACGCTACAACAGCATCTATGAGAGTTAAGAATCTAGAGAACTTTAAAACTAAAGAGCTTAAATTGACATTCCTATGTGTAGACTCCAGCGGGAAAAACAAAACAGGAGATTTATACGAATGGAAAAAAGATGTGCATATCAAGCATAGAGAATTTGATAGGGGGGGACAAAGGTATATAGAGTTTCAAGCGACTTCTGATCAAGTGGAAATTAGATACTCAACTGATGGATCTAACCCTAAAGTAAATGGTGGTAAATACATTGAGCCATTCAAAATACCTGAAGGTGCTAGCTTTATTCAAGCACTTGCAGTTAATGAGCAAAAAGGCGTTTATTCAGATTTATATCAGCATAAAGTTAAAGAACAAAATTTTGTTGTTGACAAAGACAAGCCACTAAAACTTAATAAGCAACTGACACCAACAAGCACAAGTGATACTTATAAATTGTTAGAGGAGTTACAAGACCTTGGAGCTAAGGTTAAAGGTGTTGAAATTGCAATTCAAGAAAGAACTAGCGGTGCCTTTATGTTGCTTAGTCTTGGCGGATTCGAAATTGAAGATACAGGAAGTTTAATCGCAGAAACAAATGAACTAATAAACAGATTTTTTGCTAATAAGAGATACGAAGTCACAGCGACTATAAATAGTACATCTTTTAAATCTGGTCAACTATTTGAACAATGGGTTGCTAAAAACAAGTTAACTATTGAAGATTTTAAAGATAGCGTAAGGCAATAAGGAGGAAATTAAGTGGTTAAGCAAAAAGCCTTGGGTTTTGGCTACATACCAGATGAAGCGCAACACCATTTTTTAGTGCAGATTCCTAGAAGTAAAAAAAACGATATATATGTTTACGAGAGGTTTAGTTGGGACAACGCTGAAGTGCAGTCATCTGAAATGGAAGACAAAAATATAAAAGTGGTAATAAGTTTTGATAAATGGGCGGCAATTAAAGCAGCAGTTGAAAAAGAATTTAATCGCAGACTGCAAGTAAGCAATATACTTGTGGCTAAATTCAAGGGAGGCGATATCCCACTTGAAAGATTATTTGGAAAGGAATTAGTTTTACTATTGTGGGCTATTGAAAATTCGGATCCAAGCCTAATTTCAATTGCAATAAAAAATTGGCTCGGTCTTTCGCCAGAAGAGCGGTGGTGGTTATTCACAATGACAAACGCATCAACAGGGCACTACGCAAATAGAAATGGTTGGCGCATTGCTATTAGGTATGCATTAACTGAAAATCCAATAGACGACAAAGGTGGTATTCAGGGAAACATAACGGAATTATTGTATAAAAAAATATGAAAGAATTTTTAGGTGGAGGTAGCAATAATGTTGGATTATTCGAGGTCTTTTATAGAAACCCAGTTTCCAGTGTCGAAAATATCTAAAGAAAGTTATAAGGAACGGAAAGCAGGAGCTAGTCAAACCTTAACAGGACTTGGTAAGTGGTGGGGACGAAAACCTCTAATTGTAGTTCGAGCTACTTTATTAGGGATACTCATGCCTGTATCTGAGAATCCAGCCAAAGATAGAGAAATCTTTCTTAAGATATTGACCATGGATAATGAGGGGCTGTGGATTAGAAAAACAAAAAATATTAACATAAAAGATATTTATAAGCAAATTAGCAAAACCGAAAGAACAAAATATTGTGATGTGAATTCTACTGAAAGTAATCCTGTATATAAGAGGGGAATATCCACCGAAACAAAACTGTATTTGCAAAAGATAGTTTTTGATAGACTGTCGTACGATGATAAATTACGATACTGTGTTAGACCTGAGCATATAGAGTTAAAAGACGAAAAAACTTGGCAAGCTATAAACAAACATCTTGAAACAAACGCAAGCTCATTGCAAGAATTAATAAAGCAATTAGGGAAAAAACGGTTTGGACATATACCGAGAATAGGAGATTGTTTTGCAGGAGGAGGATCCATTCCTTTTGAAGCGGCAAGAATGGGTGCAGATGTATATGCCTCAGACTTAAACCCTATTGCTACCTTGTTAACTTGGGCTTCTTTAAATATTGCTGGATCATCAGATGATGAAGTCGAAAAATTGAAATTGTTTCAACATAAGGTGTACGGTGAAGTAGATAAGCAAATAATTGAGTGGGGAATAGAACATAATGAAGAAGGGCATAGAGCGGACGCTTATCTTTATTGCAATGAAACTATCTGCCCTGAATGTTCATACAAAGTTCCACTTGCTCCGTCATGGGTAATAGGGAAAGGTACTAAAACTGTAGCTATACTAAAAGATAATGGCAAAAATGGTTTTGACGTAAAAATCATAATGGATGCTACCAAAGAGCAGTTTGCCGAGTCTACTGATTGCATTACAGTTAAAAAAGGTAAGATATACTGCCCTCATTGTAAAATGGAAACACCTATATCTTCAATTCGTGGGGATTCAAAGGACTCAGAGGGTAAAGTAACTCATGGCTTAAGAAAATGGAAAAAGCAGGAGTTTATTCCTAGAAAAGATGATGTTTTTGGGGAAAGACTTTATGCTATAAGATATGTTGGAAATAAAGGAAGGTATTATGTTGCTCCTTCGGAAAATGACTTAGAAAGAGAGGAAAAAGCAGTAAAATTGTTGTCTGAAAGATTTAAGGAATGGCAAGAAAAAGGATATATTCCTTCGACAAGAATTGAAAAAGGATACAATACAGACCAACCAATTAGAGAGCGTGGCTGGCAATATTGGCATCAGTTGTTTAATCCTAGGCAGTTGTTGGTAAACGGGCTGTATCTTAGCAAGAGCATAGAAATATTGAGGGACATTAATGAGCTAGGCATTACGTTAATTGGTGTTAATCGGGTAATTGATTTCAATGGCAAACTATCAAGATGGGATTCTTCAAGAGAAGAGGGCAAACAAACCTTCTACAATCAAGCATTTAATACAATTTATAATTTTTCGGTGAGGACAAGTAGACTTTTGAAAAATTTTTGGTTAGTTAATTTAAACAATGTTGAAATATCAAATAAAAAATGTGTAGAGCTTAGGGATGCACGAGCCTGCAATCGATCTAACGACATCTGGATAACTGACCCACCTTACGCCGATGCAGTAAACTATCATGAGTTAACAGAATTTTTTTTAGCATGGGACAAAATCCTATTAGAAAGAGCTTTCCCAGAATGGTATACGGAGTCCAAAAGAATCCTCGCTGTTAAAGGAACGGGGCAGTCATTTAACGAAAGCATGATTGAAATTTACAAAAATCTAGCTAATCATATGCCAGATAATGGATATCAAGTAGTTATGTYTACTCATCAAGACGTAAAGGTATGGTCAGAACTTTCTATGATTCTGTGGTCTGCAGGGCTGAGAGTTGTTTCGGCATGGAATATTGCTACAGAAACAGATGCGAGCGGTCTTAAATCAGGCAATTATGTTAAAGGAACAGTTCTTTTAACACTTAAAAAGCAAACCTCGAAGGAGATAGCCTTTCCAGATGAATTATACGATGAAATTAAATTAGAAGTGAAAAGTATTATTGATTCTATGAAGGATTTAGACGATAAAGATGATCCTGATTTTGCAGATGCAGACTATTTATTAGCTTCTTACGCGGCATCACTAAAAGTACTAACAAAGTATAAAGAAATTGATGGTATTGACGTCCCCTACTGGCTTTTGCAACAAAGAAATAGTAAAGAAGAGAATCCAATTGAGATGCTAATTAAAAAAGCTGTTAGAGTAGCATACGATTACTTAATCCCTGAGGGTTTCGACACTAATCATTGGAAAGATTTGAAATCTGAAGAACGCTTTTACATTAGAGGCTTAGAACTAGAAATTAATGGAAATTACAAGATAGGATCATATCAAGAGTTAGCACGTGGATTTGGGGTTAGTAATTATACTGATATGTTTGAAAATTTCAAAGCGAATTTTGCAAGGCTTAAAACACCATCTGAGTATAGAATGAGATATTTGAATTCTAAGGGTTTTTCATCAACTCTAATTAGACATTTACTTGTTGCAATTTATGAGACTACAAAATCTTCTTCTACAGTAGAAGGGAGAAGTTATTTAAAGAATGTATTTCTTAAAGACAACGAGTATTGGTATAAAAAGCCACTCATGATTGAGTTGTTATCTTTTATATCAAAAATAGAATATGTCAGTTCAATGGAGCATTGGCATAAAGATGCGTACTCTGCTAAACTTTTAAAAGAAGCACTAAGTAACGAAGGGGTTTAGGTGGTATAAGTGATTAAAAAATATTCATCGAGAAGAACTTCTATTTCTGACTCCCTTTTAAATAGAAAACTTAAAAATGCACTTTCTTACGATAGAATAGCGGGTTATTTTAGAAGTTCAATATTTGAAGTTGCAGGTGAGACAATTGATTCGATAACAGGGAGAGTAAGAGTTGTTTGCAACTCAGATTTAATGATTGAAGACGTTAAAACAGCTAAAGCTGCAAATGATTCTATCAGGAGAGAATGGTGCGAAGGAAACCCCGAGGAATTATCTACTAATCATACTAGGTTTAAAAAGCTGTACGAATATTTAAACTCTGGAAAACTTGAAGTTAGAGTGCTTCCCAATGAAAGATTTGGTTTAATTCATGGTAAAGCGGGAGTTATAACCTTAGAAGACGGGTCAAAGACTTCTTTCCTTGGGAGTGTAAACGAATCTAAATCAGCATGGAAGCTAAATTATGAGCTTGTCTGGGAAGATAACTCAGTAGAATCTGTAGATTGGGTACAAGAAGAGTTTGACGCGTTGTGGAATGATGATTCGGCTGTGCCGTTAGCAGATTTTGTTGTTGAAGATATTAAGCGTATTTCTGAGCGAGTAATTATACCTGATGTTAATAAGTGGAAGGATCAATCTAACGCTGCATCGGTAGTGGTTGAGTCTCCAGTATATAGGAAGCAACTTGGGTTATGGGAACATCAGAAATATTTCATAGATCTTGCCTTTAGAGCGCATAAAATGGAATATGGAGCAAGATATATATTGGCAGACCAGGTAGGGCTTGGCAAAACTATTCAGCTAGCTATGAGCGCAAAATTAATGTCGCTTTATGGGAATAAGCCTGTTTTAATAATCGCTCCAAAAACACTGTTATTACAGTGGCAAGATGAGCTTAACAACTTATTAGACTTACCCACTGCTGTTTGGGATGGGCGTAATTGGGTAGACGAAAACGGGCTTAAATACCCAAATAGAGGCGTACAAGATATTCTGAAATGCCCTAGAAAAATTGGGATAATATCACAAGGCCTTATTACATCGGGTTCTAAGACAGTGGATCTATTATTATCAAAACAGTATGAATGCGTAATTGTTGATGAGGCGCATAGGTCTAGAAGAAGAAACCTTGGTGAAGGAAAAGAGTGGTTATCGCCAGATAAGAATAACCTATATAAGTATTTAATGAAGTTGTCAAAACAGACGCATAGCATGATGCTTGCAACAGCTACACCTATACAACTATACCCAATAGAATTATGGGATTTGCTCAATGTTTTAGCGCAGAAAAACGATAGTGTATTAGGATCGGCATCTTCTTTGTGGAGAAAACCAGAAAAATTGTTAACTGGGTTAAATTTGATTATGGGGAAGGAGAAGAAAGATTTTTTTGACCCTGAAAACTGGGATTGGGTGCGTAACCCGTTTCCGCCTAAAGACGCGAACCCTAATTTTTCAGTGCTTAGAAATCTTTTTGGATTGGATGACAGTCAGTTTGTAGTAAGTAAGAGTTTATTAGACTTGTCAAATCCAGAACAACATAAAATTGGAATGCTTTTATCTCAAGGCTTTTATGAAAAGTATAATCCATATATAAGACATGTTATAAGAAGGGAAAGGTCTTATCTTGAAGAGAAAATAGATAAGTCTACTGGAGAGCCATATTTACGACGGATAAAAGTAGAGCTTCATGGTGAAGGTGAAGAAGGTTTACTAGCGCTAACAGGATATATGAAAGAAGCTTATGAATTAGCAGAGCAGTTTTGCAATCTTATAAGCAAAAGAGTTAAAGGAGCAGGATTCTTTAAAACACTGTTATTAAAACGTATTGGAAGTTCTTTAGAAGCAGGGAAAAATACAGGCAATAAGCTGTTAAGTGAGTGGGGCATCGGGTTAGGTGATTTGGCTGAAGAAGAGGATGCAGTTGTTGATAATTTAGAAGGAAGCGAAATAAAGAACTTAACGGAAGAAGAAAGAATGCTTTTGGTTAGATTTGTTGAAGCCATTGATTCTAACGAAGCAACTGACCCTAAATATTATAAAGTAGTTGAGCTTCTAAGTGAGCATAAATGGATTGATAAAGGGGTAATTATTTTTTCGCAGTACTTCGACACTGCAAATTGGGTTGCCAACAAGCTATCTAATGAGTTCAGTGATTTACCAATTGCTCTATATGCAGGGGGAACTAAGTCAGGAGTATATTTAAATGGATCTTTTAAGAAAAGGACTAAAGAGGAGATAAAAGAAGGAGTTAGGCAAAGGGAGTACAAAGTAATGATAGGGACCGATGCGGCTAGCGAAGGTTTAAATTTGCAAACACTTAGCGCGTTAATTAATCTCGATTTACCTTGGAATCCTACTAAACTGGAGCAAAGAAAAGGGCGTATACAACGAATTGGGCAGCTTGCTGACACAGTACATATATTTAATATGAGGTATAAAGATTCTGTAGAAGACAGGGTGCATGAGATGTTATCTAAAAGGCTAAAAGGAATTACGGAGATGTTTGGGCAATTACCTGATGTACTAGAGGATGCCTGGATACAGATTGCTATGGGAGAAAAAGCTGAAGCGGAAAGAATTATTGAAAACATACCAAAAGTACACCCTTTCGAAAATCGCTACAACAATGATGTGGTGAAAGTTGATTGGGAATCATGCTCTAAAGTACTTGATAGGCAGGAAGCACGTAAGCACTTTGAAAATGCTTGGTAGGTAAATTGATTTAATGAGCACAGAACGAAGGTAGGTGAGCACATATGAATGATATAATCGAAGTTTATGATGAATATAGACATTTGGGGATAAAAACAAGAAAAATTACTAAAGGAATAGAATTTGATTTGGTTCGAGAATTTATTGATTTTAGGAAAGACAAATTCAAGGCGTCCGACAAAAGCAAACTAGCTATATTTATTGAACCCATGGTAAACAATTCATATCCAGACATTGTATTTGTTAATTATAATCCAGAATGTTTCACAAATTGGAATGCGAGCAGGATGGAACTAACAGTTATTGATTATAAAGTGCTTTATTGCATTTCTTGCATGACACATATTAGCTCGAATGATATAATCGGATACATAGGAATTACGAACAAAGAAGTTAGCCAGTCAATAAAGAAGCTATATGCTTCTGGATTTATTATCGAAAAAAATAAAAGCTGGCAGGTAAAGCATAAAAAAGTTTTCGGTGTAATGAAGATAGAATCAGTTGAAGTGAAAATGAATAAACTAGGCGAAGTATTGCATCAGGCTTTAACGAATAGAAGCTTTGCAACGGAGAGTTATATATTATCTAATTTAAGTGATAAGCTTGATGATAGAAAACTTAAGCGATTTAACCAATTTGGGATTGGTGTATACACAACATATGGACAAGGCTTTAAAAAACTTCAAAAACCAATTGAAGGTACGATACCTGTTAGTTTTAGTTCTATTCTTTTTAATGAATGGGTTGGGAGTATTATAATGAATTAAGAGAGGAGTTGGCAAATTGATATCAAGAAAAGAGTTGATTGAACTAAATGTTGTGAGAGAAATAATTAAAGAATATCCAGAGTCAGGGCAAAAAAAAGTTTTTTTAGCGAAAGAAGATGGGTATGAGGTTATAGTAAAGATAGTTCAGTTCAATAATGAAAGGGTTAAAAGAGAGATTGATATTATATGCAAGAATAGTTTAACAAATGTTCCTAAAATCTTAAGCGTAAGTGAGTTTACTTCACGGGATAATAAAGAGTATTTGTGCATTAAAGAAGAATATATTGATGGACCTACGCTAGAGGCTGTTCTTGCAAATAACAAACTGAATCTTAGACAGGGATTAAAGTTACTAAAAACGCTTTTAAAGATTTCCATTGTTTTAGAAGAGAAAAATATTGTACATAGAGATATTAAGCCAAGCAATATTATTTCTGCGAAGAGTGGCGATTTTTATTTAATAGATTTTGGAATTGCACGAATTTTGAACCAAACGTCTTTAACACAAAGCGAAGCAGCGGTCGGGCCGCACACTCCAGGATATGGTGCGCCAGAACTCTTTCAATATAGTAAAGAGAATATTACTATAAAGTCAGATTTGTTTTCTATTGGCGTAGTAATGTTCGAATCTTTAACTGGGCTTCATCCTTTTTTAAGGGGAGATGAAGCAAATGTTAATGAAATTTGGTACAGAACGAAAACAGTTATACCTATAGATTATATTATAAAAGGTGATAATAGCAAGCAATTGATAAGTTTTATTCAAACATTAATGCAAAAGCATACGTCGCGCAGACCACCATCTGCAAGAAAAGCGTACGAATGGTTTCAGGTTTTGTTACCGACTATTGTATTGGAGGAGACTAGTAAATGAAATTGTATTTGCAGTTTGGATGGGGAATGAAAAAGCTTGTATTAGATTTAGCTAAAACTTGGGAGAAAGTAAATGTGATTCTTAGCCCGAGAGACATAACACCTAAGCAATTGCAAAATTGGAGCGGTGAATTTGAAAAGGCGAATGTTTCGTGTTTATTTGATCCACAATGCTATTATCCTAAAAGTGATCATAGAATTTTGTCGCAATATAGCTATTGGAATAATTTAATGTCTAAAAATTTGTCTCTGGAGTTAAACAATGTAAACAGCTTGATAACAAACATTAAAGAATATAATGATATTATTGGTACAGAAAAGTTCATTGTTCCAGGAATTATAAGAAAATTTGATGAAGAATGGTTTTCCAAATGGGAGAGAGAGAGTAAAAAGTTGGTATCAGTTTCAAGAAACATCGTTGGCAGAAAAAAAACACTCCTAACTCTAGCATTATCTTTCGGAGTGTTAAATCAAAGTGATGAATTGATTGAAAAAATAGTTTTGTCTTGTGAGAAGTTAGATGTTGATGGATATTATATTATTGCAGAGCCAATAGAAGGGAAGTATTTAAGTGATGAACCGTTATGGTTGTCTAATCTATTGCAGCTTTGTGCAGGTCTGAAATTATTGGATAAAGAAGTTGTTGTTGGATATGCGAATCAGCAACTGTTGTGTCTATCTACAGCAAAAGTAGATGCGATAGCATCAGGAACTTATTTGAATGTCAGAAAATTCTCTAATAAGTTTGAAAAGTCCGACACTAAAATAAAGAGAAAAAGCGTGTGGTATTATTATCCTGAGTCATTGTCTGAATATAAGATTTCATTTCTTGACGTAGCCTTTAATAACAGAGTACTCGAAGAAATGAAGCCAGGGGATGATTATAATAATGAGTATGTAAATCTAATTTTTTCGGGGATTATGCCACAGTCGACAAATTTTAAGGAGTCACTAGCATTTAAGCATTACCTAGAGTGCCTAAGGGCGCAAGCGGCTTCTTGCTCTCGAGAGTCATTTGAAAATACCATTTCTGCAAATGAAATTTTATTGACGACTGCTGAAAGACGAATTGAGATTCTTGAGAAAGCAGGAGTTTATGCACAAACAAGGAGTTTTAAGGATGTTGTTGATGTAAATAGATCTGCAATACAAAGACTTGAAAAGACGAGAGGCTTCCTTATGAAGTATTCGTGGGACGAATTATAGAAGAATAAGATACGAGAGATTACAGAACCAGAGGATTCAATAATATTCTTTATAGCAAGAGATGAAAAATGGATTAAAAAAGAGATCATAGGAAGAGAAAAGAATCCGACATCTAATTTTTTATAGCAATTAGATAAAAAAATAAAAATTTCTACTTGAAAAAGCAGTCAAACTATAAGATAATGAAACAAGAAGTAGGTTTTAATGATAATTATAAGTTTGTCGACCCCTCGTAGTGTAAAAACCTTGGAGGGTCGACAAACTAAAAACTACCTCAAACCCGCATAACTTCGTCAGAACATAAAAGTTCTAATCATTCTTAAAAAATAAGAATGGCTATTTTTAAACAAAGTGCTAGCCTTTTAATCGTACCAGGGTGGAATTGAAACTTTTACTATTTGCAAGGTTTGTTCTTGCTGAAAGTGCTTTTAATCGTACCAGGGTGGAATTGAAACTGAATTCACCTTTCATCAGTGCATAGGTTGCAACATACTTTTAATCGTACCAGGGTGGAATTGAAACACAAGAGGCACAGCTGTAATAGTGTTACCGAACCACCTTTTAATCGTACCAGGGTGGAATTGAAACCAAAGAACACCAACGTTGCAAGAACCACCAACAAGCTTTTAATCGTACCAGGGTGGAATTGAAACTTATTAACTGCTATCTCAAGGTCAGCTGGCTCTACTACCTTTTAATCGTACCAGGGTGGAATTGAAACTTGGCAAGCGTAGGCAATGCCAACATAAAAAGAAACTTTTAATCGTACCAGGGTGGAATTGAAACTATTGTCTAATGAAATTAGGTTAGACATATAAAAACTTTTAATCGTACCAGGGTGGAATTGAAACAAATCTTTAAGCAAGTCGAAGCAAGTAGATTTTTAACTTTTAATCGTACCAGGGTGGAATTGAAACGCAATTTCTGCCCTTGTCGTTGTTAAGTTTCTATATCTTTTAATCGTACCAGGGTGGAATTGAAACTCTCTCTTGTTCGCTTAGTGCTTTTATAGTTTTATTCTTTTAATCGTACCAGGGTGGAATTGAAACAATATAGAAACTTAACAACGACAAGAGCAGAAATTGCCTTTTAATCGTACCAGGGTGGAATTGAAACGGCACTTGTACTATCTTTTTCTATTTTTTTACTCTTACCTTTTAATCGTACCAGGGTGGAATTGAAACTTACTCGGATAGCTGCACTCTTATTAGCCCTCGCGACTTTTAATCGTACCAGGGTGGAATTGAAACTTCCTAACAGAGCTAACAAAACCCATCACAGCGGTAGACTTTTAATCGTACCAGGGTGGAATTGAAACACAGTTCCTTCAACAGTTGCGTCGATTGTCAAACTTGCTTTTAATCGTACCAGGGTGGAATTGAAACAATAGAATAACAGGAGGAAATGAAAATGGAAAATAAAACTTTTAATCGTACCAGGGTGGAATTGAAACATAATTTTTTCAACCTCAAACTCTAATCCACTTTCCCTTTTAATCGTACCAGGGTGGAATTGAAACCTGCCATAATTAATCTCTTAATACTCATTCCTTGTTTGCTTTTAATCGTACCAGGGTGGAATTGAAACGTGGAATTATTAACCAACTCTTCAACATTAACTTCCTTTTAATCGTACCAGGGTGGAATTGAAACATGACCATAAACTTTTAACTCACCAAACTCATTATCTTTTAATCGTACCAGGGTGGAATTGAAACACTGAATATCGTAAATATCGGATTGGAATCATTTTACAACTTTTAATCGTACCAGGGTGGAATTGAAACGTACGTCAAACCCTCTTGATGTATAGACTTTATTTTCTTTTAATCGTACCAGGGTGGAATTGAAACAAGTTGGTCATGGAACTTTTATGGCATCGTTAATAAACTTTTAATCGTACCAGGGTGGAATTGAAACTCACTAGTTCAAGATTAGAATCAAATTTAACTATAATAGCTTTTAATCGTACCAGGGTGGAATTGAAACCAGAGTGACGAAAGATCTTATTTTTGCGAATGCTACTTTCACTCGCATAAAACACAACGCAAGTTCCAGCCTATTTCTATTTACACCTTTCTCGAGAACATTACTATACTTCACCCAAAAACATAATTCTTTTGCAATTTCGTATCCTCTCACATTGAAATATGATATAATACTTTTGAACTGGATCTAATTTAGGAGTGTGACGAATGATAATTGAAAAATATTCAGCAAGAATGGTGAAGAGCCCAACTTTTTTTAGAGAAATGGTTGAAGTAGGAAAGTTGAAGTTTCAAGGGATAGAAGGTAGTGAACTTAGAAAGATACTTATTGATGATAATATACTCAAAATAACACCACCTAGGAGAAACAAAGAAATTACTTCGGCTGTTCTTGTAAGAGTGAATGCATTAACTAATAGTGAACTCTCTTTACTTGTAAATGGTTCTTTAAGTGATAAAAAACAAATTGTAATGATATCCATCATGAAGACAGAAAGAATTATTAGAGAGTTTATAAATGAGGTTTATGTTGATAAACTACTGTTTGGTCATGCTGAGCTTGAAGATGTAGATTTTAATACATTTTTTAGACTTAAGGCAGAAGAACAAGAAGCAGTTGCAAAGTGGAAAGATGTAACAGTGAAAAAGCTCAAGCAAGTATTTAAAAAGATTTTAAAAGAGTTAGAGTTAATTAGTGTAGAGGATAAAAAAATGCGTGTCCTAGCACCAATGCCAACTAGAGAATTATTAGAAGTCATTGAAGGAGAAGAACAATCAATTAGGAAAGTTTTTGAAAAGGGGCGGTAGTATTGGAGCGCATTAATGAAAGGTTAGAAAAACTACTTATTAAAATTAGAGAAAAAAGCTTTCGTGAAAATAGAGGATTAGGAAATGAAGTTGGGTTTCATGTATTTGATTATGACCCAGAGGATGAGCTAGTTGTAAGAGATGGGATTAAACAGATAAAAAGCAAAGCTACATCCCAAGAATTGCAAATCCAAGAATTTGACTTATTCGAAGTGATGTTAGAAATTCTGGGGGGTAAAGGCTTTCTGCAAAAAACATTTCAGATGGAAAAGAAAAAAGGTACAGAAAAAATAATTGACCCAATTAGAAGGACTTTAAGGTTTAATCAAAGTGATGATAAAATTATTAATTATATAAAAGAGAGAATTAATTACAACTCTATCGTATTTTTAACTGGGATAGGCAAAGCATGGCCTATAATTAGATCTCACTCTATTTTAAATGCACTACATCTTGCTATAGAAGATGTTCCGGTAATTATGTTTTTTCCTGGAACGTATGATGGACAGAGACTAGTGCTATTTAATGAGTTTCAAGATGATAATTACTATAGAGCATTTAAAATTGTAGGGAGGTAGAGGGATATCAAAATTAAAGATCTGTTTCATAAGCCTATTGATAGGGATATTAGAGGGGTAATAAAAATAGGGCAAGATGAAGAAGAAAATATAAAACAAGAACTAGACGAATTTGTTGTCACAACGGAGTTAAGAGCACATATGCGTAAATTTTTTAAAGCATATAATAAAGGACCAGATGGACACACCGATAAAATGGGAGTCTGGATATCTGGGTTTTTTGGATCTGGGAAATCACATTTTTTAAAAGTGTTGTCTTATATATTGGGAAATAAAAAAACAGATGGGGCTAAAGCTGTAGAATATTTTAAAGATAAAATTGATGATAATAATTTACTTAACGATATGATAAGGGCTGGTGAAATTGAGTCTGATATTATTCTTTTTAATATTGACTCAAAAGCCGACTCAGATTCTAAATTTAATAAGGAAGCTATTGTCAAAGTATTTAACAAAGTATTTAATGACTACCTAGGGTTTTGCGGTAGCATACCTTGGTTAGCAGAACTTGAGAAAAAAATGGTAAAAGACGGGATATATGAAATATTTAAAAAAAGGTTTAGTGAAGAAAATGATGAAATATGGGAGTCAGCTAGAAACAATTTCTTCTTTATAGAAGATGAGTTTGTTGAGTGTTATTCATCTATATCAAATAAGAGTAAAGAATCAGTTCGCAAATGGTTTAATGAAGCAGAAAATCATTACACGATAAGTATAGAAAATTTTGCTCATTCTGTTAAAGAGCACATAGAATCTAAAGGTAAGGGACATCAAATAATTTTTTTGGTTGATGAAATTGGTCAGTATATAGGTGATAATACGAGTTTGATGCTTAACTTACAAACAGTTGCCGAAAATCTTGGAACAATGTGTGGTGGAAAGGCATGGATAATTGTTACTTCACAACAAGATATTGATTCTGTAGTTAGGGTTAAAGCAGCAAGTTTTTCAAAAATCCAAGGGCGTTTCGATACACGTCTTAATATGTCATCTGCCAATGTTGACGAAGTTATAAAAATGAGATTACTAAATAAAAATAAATTTAATGGGTCAATAGATACTTTGAAAATGAAGTATACGGACAACGAATCCATTATAAAGAATCTACTAATTTTTTCGCCTAAAACTCCTGCTATGAAAAAGTTCAATACAAAAGAAGAATACGCTGACGTATATCCGTTTATACCTTATCAGTTTGCACTGCTTCAATCAGTTTTCAATTCAATAAGAGTACATGGCGCTAGTGGAAAGCATCTAGCTGAAGGGGAGCGTTCTTTATTATCGGCTTTTCAAGAATCCGCAACTAAATACAAAGAATTGGACCTAGACTTTATAATGCCTTTTTATGCATTCTATCAAACAATTGAATCATTTTTAGATCATGACATAAGTATAGTTATGCAAAGAGCAAATGAGAATGAAATGCTAGAAGAGTTTGATGTAAATGTATTAAAAGTATTATTTTTGGTTAAATACCTAGATAAAAAAATGCCTTCAAACTTAGAAAACATTACTACATTAATGGTTGATAGTATAAAAATTGACAAATTAAAATTAACAAATAAAGTTAAAGATTCTTTGCTAAAACTACATAAACAAGCATTAATTCAAAACAATGGTGATTTATTTGTTTTCCTAACTAATGCAGAACAAGATATTAATAGTGACATACAAAATATAACAGTTGATTATTCTGAAGTAATTAAAAGCATTTCGTCTGTAATATTTGATAATATTTTAAAGGCGAACAATAGGTTTAGTTATAGTAAAGAACATATTTTTACCTTTAACCACAAATTTGATCGAGATTTTTACTCATCACAAAAAGGCGAATTAACTTTGCATATAGCTTCTCCTGCGCTTGCTGGTGTTGATGATGAAAACATGTTAAAGATGATATCTGTAGAAGAGAGTAGCGTTGTTTTTCAACTGCCAGAAGTAATGAGTTATTTTAATGAAATGGAAATTGCTATGCAAATAGAAACATATCTACGTAGAAATATATCAAAAACTAGAATTCCTGAAGTAGAAAGAATAAAAATTTCTAAGAGTGAAGAAATTACAGCAAGAAAAGAACGTGCTGCAGAGTATTTAGTAAATTCTTTAGAAAAAGCAAAAGTATATGTTTTCGGGCAAAAAATTGATATCAAAGAAAAATCCCCTCTATCAAGAATTGACGATGCTTTTAGAATCTTAGTTGAAAATAAATTTAACAAAATCAATGTATTAAAACCATTTGTTTCAAGTAGTGGAGCTAAAGTTAGATATGAGGAAATCTTAATAGAAAAAAAATCGCTATCAGTAGATGAGAAAACACCTGAAACGGAAGCGTATAACGAAGTTTTTTCTTATATCAAAAATATGCATAAAATGCACCACCCATTAACAGCCAAATTGATAATAGATAAATATAAAAAAGAGCCATATCATTGGAGAAATGAAGATTTAAAAGGATTGCTACTTCGTATGGTTAATTATCAAGTAGTAGATTTAGTGCATGTTAGCGAAGTAATAGAGAAAAATGATGTTAAGAAAATCGTCGAACTAATTAGCAAAGACAGTAATTTAGATAGTATAAAAATAAAAATAGTAATAAAAGCAGATAAAATTTTGTTAAAAAAAGCAAAAGAAATTATGCAAAAAGCTTTTAACAATATATATCTATCATCAAATGAAAAGCAATTTAAAGATGAGATAGTAGCTTTTTTAAAGAGGGAGTTAAAAGAGGGCAGTATAAATGGTGAAGAAGTAAATATTGAATACTACCTAAGGCAGCATAAAAAAGATGCGAAATATCCTTATCCAGGCAAGCATATCCTAGAAGATGGGAAAGAACTAATTCAGAAAATTATTAATAATAAAGAGGAGGTAAACTTCTTTACTGCAATAAAAGAGGCTGAAGAAGATTTGCTTGATTACGCTGAAGAGGTAGAAGATGTAAAAGAGTTCTTTAATAATAAAAGAAAGATATTTGATGAAGCACTTGAGCAAATTGAAAATTTTGAGCAAAGTGAAACTTATGTAGCAGACATAAGTGCTATTAAGGCGGTAAAAGAGATGGTTGAGATAGTATCAAAACAGAAGCCTTATAGCGAAATACATAGACTTCCAGAGCTTAGAATGAAATTTATTAATATATTTACTGCTCTCTTAGAAAAAAAGAGTGAATTTATTAAAGAAGTTGTTAAAAGCAATAGAGATTCTGCACTAAATTATCTTGAGAATTCATCTTTGTATGAAAAAGCAAAAAATGAGGTTAAAATGGAAGTTGAAAATAAGTTTAATAAACTATTAAACGAGCTAAAATCTTCGAAGGTATTCAAAGATGTGATTTTTAAAAACGACGAGGCAAGTGTAGCGAAGGAACTCTTTATAAAGAAGATAGACAATCTGACGACACAAGAAATGGCTGTGGCAAAAGAAGCAACTAATGCCCACCAGCCAAAGCCAGAAATAAAACTAAAGAAAAAGAAAGTAAATGTTAATCTAACAAACTATTCAAAAGCATTTAAGAATATCCAAACAAAGAGTGATATTGATGATGTTGTTAACAAATTTAGAGAATTATTAGAAAAAGAATTTGAAGAAAATACAATAATTAAGTTCTATTAGAAGGTAGGAGGATTATAAATGAATAAATCTGCAATTAAAGGGTTCTCAATTCGTGCTAGGAGAAAGCTTATAGAAGATATTACGCAAAGAGCATATTCGCTGGGGGTACTAGATACAGACAAATATGAAGAAATAGAAGAATTTGAAGGCGGATTTAAGATAAAAAATTCAGCAAGTCAAACTATGTTTCAGGAAGAACTTAAGGCTCATAGAGAGAAATTAATTTTAGAAGTAAGTAGAAAAGGATTTAAACAGGTAATAGAAGAAGTAGCCTATACGTGGTTTAATCGTATTATTGCTATTAGGTTTATGGAGATTAATGAGTATCTCCCTACAAAAGTAAGGATTCTATCTTCAAAAACTATAGAAAAAACAGAGCCTGATATACTCACAAACATATATGATTATATTGAAGATTTAAAGCTAGATAAGGATATAGTGTTTAATCTTAAAGAATCTCACAAATACGATGAGTTGTTCAAATATCTACTTTTAAAGAAGTGTAATATCTTAGGGGAGTTAATGCCACTGGTATTTGAGAAAATAAGTGATTTTACAGAACTTCTCCTGCCAGATCAATTACTTATAGCTGGGTCAGTAATACGTGACTTAGTAGAATCAATTGAAGAAGAAGATTTTAAAGAAGAAGTTGAAATTATTGGTTGGATGTATCAGTATTATGTCTCTGACAAAAAGGATGAAATTTCTAAAGGGCTAAAGAAAAAATTGAAAGTAAGCAAAGAAAACATACCTGCTGCAACACAACTTTTCACTCCAAAATGGATAGTGAAATACATGGTGCAAAATTCGTTAGGGAAATTATGGGTTGAAGAAATAGGTAAAACAAAGTTAAAACATAATATGGACTACTATATCTCTTCTAACAAGATTGAGAGTTTTGACGAAACTAATAAGATGAGCATAGCTTCTCCTGAGAGCATTACCTTTTTAGATCCTTCTATGGGGAGCGGACATGTGCTCGTATATGCGTTTGACGTTTTTTATGAGATTTACATACAAAGAGGTTATTCTCAAAGAGATATACCAAAGCTCATTCTTGAGAAAAATCTTTATGGGTTAGATTTAGACATGCGCGCATCACAGTTAGCATCATTTGCGCTACTAATGAAAGGAAGAAGTAAAAATAGAAACTTTTTTAACGAGAGCGTACAGCTTAACCTTGCTACTTTTAAAGATGTCGATAGGCTAGATGATAATATAAAAATATTTATTGATAGTAAAATTAATACTAAAAACAACAACGCAATTTTGCAAGCAGTAGAGGAATTGTATATTAAGTTTGAGAACTCACTTGAATATGGATCGACTATAGAAGTGGGAAATATAGATGCCGAATTACTTGAGGATGCACTAAATCAAATTCTAAGTTTAGAGGATATAGACGAGTATAGCGATCTAAATTCTTTAAAAAGCACGTTGCCAGAGTTGATAAAACTAGCTAAAATATTGAGTAAAAAATATGATGTAGTGGTAACTAATCCACCATATATAGGCTTAAGAAAGCTAAATGCTACATTAAAAACTCATATTGAAAAAGAGTACAAAGACTTTAAGTATGATTTATTTTCAGTTTTCATTAAGAGAAATTTTGAATTTTGCAAAGAAGGTGGATACTTAGGATTTATGACACCTAGCGTGTGGCAGTTTATTTCGTCATACGAAAAACTTAGAGAATTTATACTAGAAAACACAACAATATCTAGCCTTATTCAATTAGAAGAAGATGGGTTTAAAGATGCTTCAGTATTAATTAGTACTTTTGTGTTGAAAAAATCTATAACGAAGAAAAAAGCAATTTATATAAAAATGGATGACTGCAAGTTTGATGGTTTACAAGAAGACAAAATACTAAATATAATTAATGGGAACCTACCTGGGAAGTATGAAGTATCAAATGAGATTTTTTATGGGATACCTTATAACAAATTAGCATTTTGGGCAACTGATGATACACTTAGAACCTTTAAAGAAGGAATTGCATTAGAAGAAATTGCAAAACCAAGGCAAGGGATGGCTACATCAGACAATGATAGGTTTCTTAGAAGTTGGTTTGAGATTAATATTGGGACAATTAACTTTTCATCTGATGGATCTAGTAGTGGTGATCAGTGGGTACCATATAATAAAGGTGGAGGATACAGAAAATGGTTTGGTAACAACGAAACAGTAATTACTTGGGAAAACAAAGGGAGTTTGGTAAAAAATCATGCTCGTGAACTATATGGAAGTTATACTAGGACAATAAAAAACGAAGCATTTTATTTTAAATCAGGTATTACATACTCTTTTATAGGTAAAGACATAGGTCCTAGATATACTGAAGCAGGATTTGTGTTTGATGTTGCAGGTTCCTCAATTTTTATTAATGACGATAGTGAAATGAATTATATTATGGGACTACTTGCTTCTAATTTAGCTAGATATTACATGGACATGCTAAATCCTACAATAAATATTCAGGTAGGAGATTTAAAAAAAATACCTGTAATTATGACCAAAGACGTCGAAAAAATAGATGTAATAAATAAAATTGTAAATGAAAATATTAAGTTAGCTAGAGACAACTGGAATATGTACGAAATTTCTTGGGATTTCAAAGAGCATCCATTTATGCTATTTGATAATAAAACCAAGCTAGTTAGCGAATCTTATGAAAATTGGTTTAGTCATAATCAATGCAATTTTGACATGCTTAAGAGTAACGAAGAGAAATTAAATGAACTCTACATAGAGATATATGGTCTTGGTAATGAACTAAAAGCTGAAGTAGATAAAAAAGATATAACTATTTTATTGGCGGATTATAAAAAAGATATAAAATCTTTTATTTCGTATGCAATTGGCTGTATGTTTGGTCGTTATTCTCTAGACCAAGCCGGCTTAATATTTGCAGGTGGGAAATTTGACATAGATAAATACGCAAAATACAAGCCAGCTAAAGACAACATACTCTTAATATCAGAAGAAGATTACTTTGACAATGACGTAGTTTGTAGATTTGTTGAATTTATAAAAACAGCATTTAGTCAAGAAAGATTAGAAGAAAATCTTAAGTTTATTGCAGATGGATTAAATCCAAAAGCTAAGGGAACTGCAAGACAGACTATTAGGACATATTTTGTTAAGGATTTCTACCTAGATCATTTGAAAATGTATAAGAAACACCCAATATATTGGATGATAGATAGTGGAGATAGCAATGGTATTAAAGCGTTGTTTTATATACACCGTTATGATAAGTCTACCATTGCTAAATTTAGAATGGATTATCTGCATGAAATACAAAGAGCCTATGAAAATGATATTGAGCTAACGGTAAATAGTACTGGTGCTAAGGATTTGAAGAGAGTAGATATACTCAAGAAAAAATTATTAGAAGTGATTGACTTTGATAAAATAGTTGCTCATATCGCGTACCAGCAAATTGAGATAGATCTTGACAATGGGGTCAAACGCAACTATGAATTATTCCAAAGTGTAGAACTGCCTACAGGAGATGGTCGAAAACCTGTGATAACTAATCTGCTTGCAAAAAGGAAGTGATAACTTGAGTAAAATGAATATAGAAGAAATATTAAAAGAAAGACTATGCAAAGAGGCAAATGGTACTAGTAAGCGGAATATAGTTTTTTGGTATGATACGGAAAAAGAGTTTGAAAATGAAATAGCCAATCTAGCGTTTGAAGGCACTAAAATTATAACTTTAAGTACTAACAATACATTTAGTGTTAAGTATGATATAGAGGTAATGGACTTGGACTCAAATTACTTGTTATATGCACCGTTTGAAAAGCCAAAGGACAGAGAAAATTGGTTGTTAGACATACAAAAATATTCAGAAGAATTTTCAACCGATCGGGCTACCTACATAATGCAGCGACTTGGCATTACAGATGTAGCACTAAGAGAAGTTATAGAAAGAAATATTAAATTTTTTGAAAATGAAAAGCGATTCAAAAAGTTAGAGGCGTTTAATCTAACTAGGTACGATACTAGAAGTTTAGAAATTGCTATCATATCCGCACTAGCAAAACTGAAAATAGCAGATTTTGATGAGCTAATCAAAGTATTACTTAAAGAATATTTGGAAGGCAAAGATGACCTTATTAAAAACATCATAAAATATAGTAGTGTAGATTCTTTTTATACTCACATTAAACAAAGATTTGGGTATAAGGAGGAAATATTCAAAATAGATGAATTTGCTACGACGCTATTTTATACGGCATTTTCATATAAATATGAAGGAAAACTACCATCTAAATTAGACAGATTTAAATCGCCGAGAATAAATGAAATTGTAATATTTATTAGTGAATTTTTAAAAGATAAAAACTACAAACAAGTAGTAGAAAAGTACTCTAGAAAATTTGAAAAAGTTCTAAAAATTAGAGCAATAATAGATGAAGTGAGTACAGATAATTTTGTTAAATGCGAGACATTTAAGCTTATAGATGAAATTATTATAGAGAGGATAATTGAGAGTGTTTTGGGTGGTAATAGAGAGTTTAATGCACGCATACGCATTGCAAAAGCTAGAAGGACATCCCTTTGGATAAATAGCTTTAAAAATGAATATGAAGCAGTTATAAATGGGCTAGAATTTCTTAGGAAGCTTGACTATTTGTCAGAGGCATTAAATGCAGAATCGTTAAATGATTTATATTCTATGTATACCAATGAATTTATCCAGCTTGATTACCACTATAGAAAATTCTATTATTACTATGACAAAGTTAATAATAAAGATGTTTTATCTAAACTTAAGAAAATCTTAGAGAACAAATATGTAAAAGATTACTTAGAACCTACTTCTATTCAGTGGTCGAGGTTAATAGAAAACAGAGGACTTAGCAGTCTTGATTGCACTTTATATAAAAAACAAAGTGACTTTTATAATCATTTTGTTAGTGATTATGTTAAAAAAGATGAGCGCATTTTTGTTATTGTAAGTGATATAATGAATTATGAAGTGGCTTCTGAACTGAGAGCGGAACTCCTTAAGGAAAGACGTGCAGAAATAACGTTAAAAGCAATGCAAGGGATTATTCCACCGCACACTAAAACAGGGGTGGCGCCCCTGTTAGCAGACACGGTAATAACTTACGGTAAGAATGAAGGTAATGCGATAGATTCATCTAGCACTAAGTATAGGAAGAAAATATTGCTAGAAACCAATACTAAATCACTTGTAATTAGTTATGATGATATAAAAAATATGAAAAGTTCGGGATATAAAGCAGTTTTTACAGGGGAAAAACTTATATATATACATCACAATGCTAGTGATAAAATTGTTTATGCAAAGAGTCCGTTTGAAGGTGTGGAAATAGCAATTAGAGAAATAAAAGACATTGTGCGTTCATTAGTCAATCATATCAGCGTAGCAAAAATTATAATAACAGCAGATCCATTTGGAGTTGTGGTTCCTAGAGCAGTTACGAGCTATAGGGATCAAGACGAAAAAGAGGATCTAATGCACGGAGATGCATCTCTACAAGAAATGGTTATCCCAGTTATTGAGTATTTCGATAAAAGAAGTAATAGCTTTAAAGCTAAGAAAGTTGAAGTGGAGCTTACAAGCATTACTAGAAAGCTTACAAATAAGATAAGCAGCTTAGAATTTTTTCAAACCAAATCGATTTCCGTAAAGATATTGCCCCTAAACCTATTAATGTATTTTGTAGATGCAGAAGGTAAAATAGTGAGTAATGAGGTAATGATTATTATAGATAATAGTTCTTCTATTCCCAAAGACAGAAGTTTTAAGAAGAAGTTTCTATTAAAAGATTTGAGATATAAAAAAGAAGAAATATACTATTTAGTGTTTGAAGATGAGGATAGAAAGATTAATAGAATTGTTAAAAAGATCCCTTTTTGCATTGATCTGTAAAGTTCGGGGGTCAGGCTCCACTTTTGAAACTTGACTAAAGTTCGGGGGTCAGGCTCCACTTTTGAAACTTGACTAATAAACTAGTATAATAGTGAAGCGGTCCCATCGAGCCAATGCTAAGAGTATGATCGAATGATTGAGAACTCTAAATAAAATAAACTTATAATACGTTATGAGAGGGGCTGAAGAGGTGCATTGTATGATTAGAGATATAAATATGTGTACCGATTTAATATGAAGTGGAAATTTTGGACTGAAAGAAAAAGAACTAATGAGGCTATAAATGAATTAAACACAAAAATTGAAAAAATAGATGAGCTAATGCAAGAAACAAATGAACAGCTAAAAAAATTAGCACGGATGCATTATAAGTCAAATAAAGAAATCTTGGGGAAAGTGGGACAGGCTAACACTAAAATAGATAAGTTGCATAGTTGGCAGGATATGTGCGATTTAAGCATTTTGCAAAATGAAAAAAAAGAAGGTGAATTGCAAAGGTTGGCAAAGAGACTTATTGAATGGCTAGATGATATAGACCGCATTTCTGCTGGGATAGATAGTAATACCCAAGGGAGTTGGAGCGAGTTACTTGATAAGTGGGCTAAACAAATACTAAATGATTTGGTATCTCTAGACATCCATGAAATTAAACTGCTCAGGACTAAATTCGATGCACGCATAGCAGATTCTATTGCAACCACTTCTTTTAAGGAATTGGTGAGTTTATCTTGTGACGAAGAGAATATTCAGCAATTTGTACCTTATGAAATAACTGAGGTTGTGAGGCGAGGTTTTTACTATGGAGATGGTAGTATATTAAGAAAAGCAAAAGTTGTTACTTTGGAGGAGGGCGTTAGTTTTGAAAACTGATAATGATACAAAAAGAAAAGAAAATTTTAGACCAATTGTAGGTATTGACCTAGGCACAACAAATTCTGCTGTAGCCTATATTCGTCATGGGAAGCCCAAAATTATTTCTTCACCTAGTGGAGAAGAGCTTATTCCATCAGTTGTGCTTATTGATACTAGTGGTGAAGTAATTGTTGGAAAAGATGCAGTAGCTGCGCTAGTAGCCATGCCTAGTAGGACAATTGCAGCTATAAAGCGAAAGATGGGCTCGTCAGATTTCATAGACATTGCAGAGCAAAAGCTTTTGCCACATGAGATTTCCTCTCTTATTTTAAAAGAACTAAAGAGCTATCTTGATAATATTTTAGGAGAAGGGGAGATAGAAGCAGTAATTACTGTTCCTGCATATTTTACTGATGAACAGCGTAGAGCAACAAAGAAGGCAGGAGAACTTGCTGGCTTTATTGTTGAGAGAATTATTAACGAACCAACAGCTGCTGCCTTGGCTTTTGGGTTTGAACATCTTAACGAAGATAATCACATTTTAGTTTACGATTTGGGTGGTGGAACATTTGACGTTTCAGTTGTTGAGATGATGGGAGGTATTCTTGAAGTCAAAGCTTCCACTGGCAATAATTACTTGGGGGGAGAAGATTTTGATTGGAAACTTGTTGATCTATTTGCACAGAATATGATTGACAAGCATAAAATTGACCCTCGCAATGACTTAAGAGGTAGAGCACTGCTTAAAGAAGAAGCTGAAAAAACAAAAATACTACTCTCAACAAGAGAGAGCATTAAAGTATCATTACCTATTGTGACGGTTAAAGGAGATCAGCCTATTGGTCTGGAAATGACAGTTTACAGAGAAGAATTTATTAAGTTAATAGATGAAATGTTACTAGAAACAATGCAAAGCGTACAGACTGTTTTAAAAGATTCTAACCTTAGTAGAGATGATATTGATGAAATATTGCTTGTTGGAGGATCAACACATATTCCGCGCGTTACTGAACTAATAGAAGATTTTTTTCAAAAAGAGCCACGTATGGATATAGATCCTGAAGAAGCTGTTGTTTTAGGTGCAGCGGTTCAAGCTGGGATTAAATCGGGGGTGTTGGCTAAAGATGGACTTATTGTTACAGATGTTGCCCCTTATTCAATGGGGATTGCAGTTTTAATGGGATGGCATGGGTTTGCGGCTAGATCAGGAGGCTTTCATGCTATTATTGACAAGAATACGACGGTCCCAGTAACACGTAGTGAAATATTCTCAACTTGTTCAGACGACCAAAATGCCGTATCAATTGAAATTTTTCAAGGAGAAAATGAGTGGTCAAAGAAAAACCATGCTTTAGGTAAATTCTTATTAGCAGGTATACCACCTAACCAAGCTGGTGAGGAAAAAATAAAAGTTACTTTTCGTTATAACATAAATGGAATTCTTGAAGTAAGCGCTGAGTGTGTATCCACTGGAGAGAACATGACTGTTACAGTACAGGATGCACTTGAGCGAGATTCAGAAGAAGATTATTTAGATAGTTTTAACAGGGTACAAGATTTGTTGAAAAAGGCTGCTGAGTCTACTGACGATGAAGATGATGAATGGGAAGGGTTTCAAATGATGATGAATGAAATGCTAGAAGAAATGGAAGATGAAGATGAAGAACTTTCACTTGAAGAACTAGTTGAAGAAGTAA
This sequence comes from Alkaliphilus sp., assembly GCA_002733545.1. Lineage (GTDB taxonomy): Bacteria > Bacillota > Clostridia > Peptostreptococcales > NVVX01. The sequence goes on along the minus strand of NVVX01000007.1, from coordinate 53,134 downwards.
CAGCGTTGCGAGAAAATGCGAAAGGCATGATGAAAACTGCTAGAGGGAAGAAGCGCAGACTATTAAGGCAAGTTGATAGTATGTTAAGTAAAGCAACACTAAAGAGTAATATTGAAGAATTGCAGACGGTAATTAATAAAGCGACTGATATATTAATTGATTTGGAATCCGAGGAAATATAGAAATGAAGAGAAGAATAAATAAATTAGAAAAGTCAAAGAACCAAAATGACAATTTGTATAAGGCTTTAGGAATTCGATCAAATGCATCACAAGAAAGAATAAAAGAAAAATATATTGAGAAAGTTAAAGAGTTTACGCCTGAAGACAATCCAGAAGAATTTCAGCAAATTAGGGAAGCATATGAAATATTGAAAGACCCTATAAAACGTGGGAAATATGATATTTTGAATAAATATGGGGGCAAGATTAAAAGAATTATGCAAAAGGCTCATGCAAATCTTCAGTGGGGTGAATTGGAAAAAGCAGAAGAACTAGCAGAGGAAGCTCAAAAGCTTGCACCAAACAATGTGGAGATTCTTTTGTTAAGAGCACATATTGCAATAGGTTTAGGAGATGAATTGACTTTTAATAATAGAATGGATGATGCAGAACGCCTGATACCACGAAATGACAAGTTACAGATGCTACTAATAAAAGCAGGGTTGTTACTAGATGAAGAATATAAAGAAGAGGCATTATCTGTACTAGTGGAGGCAGAAAAGCTTGATACAGAAGGAAATAAATCTTTAAAATGGCTATTTCTTAGAACATATGAAGCACTAGAACAATACGATCAAGTGTGGGAGAGAGTGCAGTTGCATATTCCAACTGCAGATGAACAAGCACCAGAACATGTTTCTATTTTTATAAAGTGGACTAATGCAATGATTAATTTAGAAAAATGGCAAGAAAAGGCTAAAATCAAAGTAAGAGTACGCAAATTTTTAAAATCACTTAAGAATGAAGACGACAGGTATGCGGTTTTACATATGCTAAGAAAGGAATGCACATCATATACTGAGGTTGCTCGCTTTAGAGAGGCAGAAATGTTTTTAAATTTTATATATTGTATAGATAAATGTGTAGAGGTAAAGGATGAATTGCAAGAAAATCAAAAATTAATGCAATTGTCAAAAGAAATTTACCGTTTGTTTGATGACGAAGATATCTTTCCACTAGTTTTTATACGGGCATATGAATTATATAATGACTTAGTCACACCAGATAGAGACATATCTGAAGTGACTAATCAATTCTCTGTGAAGAAAAAAAATGAATTTAAAAAGATGAAGTCAGAGTACGCCGCTGGGATCTTACGAGTTAAGAAGAAATATCCTCTTATTTATAGAGAATTTAAAGAGGAATGGGAAGCACTGTTTAAAGAGTATACTGATGATCTTAACAGAGAGAGTCGCAGGCAGTTGAGATGAGAATTTTGATTGTTGGAATTGCATGTGTTGGGAAATCAACGGTGGGTAAATTATTAGCTGAAAGATTGGGGTATAAGTTTTTTGACTATGACTTAGAAATAGAAAACTACTTTGGACAGCCTATTTCATTCATTCAAAAAGATAGCTGGTTAGGCGATAGTTATAGAAAAAAGGTACGAGTGGTTCTAGAAAAAATACTGCGGGATAATCATGACAATTTTGTTGTTGCAATGACTCCTAGTAGTCTTATGCGGGAACATTTTAGTATAATTAAGAAACATGAAGGTATTATAACAATTGCACTAAAAGACAAATCTAAATACATTTTTGAGCGTCTTAGGTTTTATGATGAATACTCAAAGCCAATTGATATTGAAATTAATGAAAGGCAAAAAAAGCTATATTTGAAGGAAATTAGTGAAGATAATGAATATTTTAGTAGAACATATAAAAAAGCAACTATGCAGTACCACATAAATGGAAAAGATGCTTTGCTAGTGACGAACGATTTGGAAAAACTACTTTTTGAAGAAGATAGCTAAGGATTTTTTAGGGCTATATTGCTCACGACTATCGCATGAAGGAAATAGTATGAAAAGGGTGAATTTATTGTCAAAACAACCTAAACTAGAAATGTCAGGTGAAGAATTCATTTTAACTTTGTATAGATGAAGTAAGAAAATAGTTTGCCGACCCCACATAGTGCAAGGGCATCCAGAGGTTAACAAACCCAAAGGAATCTCAAACATACAAAGCTTACTCAGAAAGAGAAAAGGGCTGTGCTCTCCTGAGTTTAGAGGATGTAGCGATACAGACTAGCTATAATCGTTGTAAATTAAACGAAGATAGCTAGTCTGTATCGCTAACTCAGGTTATATCTTTCAATCTTTTGAATGTCATATTATCTGTGTCCCTCTGATTTTGTGTTTAAATATACGTCCACAAAGTTTTGCGAGGTTTTAGAGATTATACCGACCAATTTATCTCTCCCGAGATTCTTGTCTATTGTTTCTGCCATCATTGCTCCTACAGTGTACCAAAGTCTTTTAGTATTGGATAGAACAGAAAGTATATTCCAATCTTCCTGGTTTAGAAGCTTGTCGGGATTATTTTTGAAATGAAAGTAAATATCTAAGAATTCTTTTTCATACTCTTTCATTAAGTTAGAATCTTGTAATACAACATAGTCTTTATCATCATTGATTGCCCTCTCTTTTTTTCTAATATCTAGGGCAGTAAATGTGCCCATGCCTTCTAAATGAGTAAAATACTCTATTAATTGTGTCATTTCTTTGTAATTACTAATATCAAGTGATGGCATAAAGTCATTTTTTAGCATAACAAACCCTGCATGGTGTAATTCATGAATAGAGTAATACTTAATCTCGCTCGGCCTTCTCAAATAATGTGGGTGAGCTAAATTCACACTAGAATTCTTCCCATAAACTACTCCTAAGTCATAACCAAAAGTGAAAAACAGATTACTAGAGTAATTAAAGTCTTTCGGGAGGTATTGTAAACAAATTTTTTGTGGCAAATCAGTTTGGGCAACATTTTCTTTTGCATATCGCAGATTTTCTTTAAAGTTGTCTAATATTCTTTTTTTTATATTTACTGGAGATAACAAATACGTTACAAGCTCTATCTTAGAATTTCGTGGAACATTATAGTTAAAATGTTTCGTGTGTTTAAATATATGTTCTGTAGCTTTGAGTTTCGAAATTCTTTGTAGATACGCTGAGTCGTCAGTTTCTAAGTATTTAATAGCCAATTCAGCAAAACTAAAATCATAAGAAACATTACCCTTATGAATAATAACTGCCGGTTCAACATTAATCATATTTTGACCTCTCTTTATAACAGTATATTTCTTGAATATATTTTATTCAACTAAAAAATCATTCATCGCGTCGGCCCTTAGCCTTTATTCTCCATTCTGGTGGTTCGGTTTTATCACCCCAGTATTCTATAATTTCTTTTATCTTACCATCTGAAATCTCAAAAAAAGATGTCACATAAAAAACTACTCCAGATTCTTCATTTGTTACTTTAGCCGCTGTAACTATTGTTCTCTTTGTGATACATTTTTTTTCAACTGTAATGCGCCATTGCCCTGGGTATTTCTTATTAAATTCAACATACTCTTTTGCTCCATAAAACACGTCGCATGTATTTGGCAAGTTTACTTTAGCATTTTCATGCATTAACATTCCCATATCATCAAACCTAAACTCATCAATACATTTCCAAAATTCTTTAACTATACATTCACTCATCAAAATACCTCTTCTCTATCAGTCTATGACAAAAGTTTAATCATTTTTTCTCTGACCACATTTAGCCTGAAAACGCAACTCTGCATCTCTAACTTCGGGAGATATAAACTAACTTGCCACCTGCAATTGCAAAAGAATCTCCGATATTAAACTACTGGTATGATTCTAATTTTGCGATCTAAAATTTCAACAATAATGCCACGCAAGAAACTATACTAGATTCTTTTAGCTGCCGTGGCTATTTGATTTTTCATGCATGCCGCAATGGACTCTTAACCTCCTCTATGTTCTCCCCTCTAAACGTTTCCTGCAAATCTTAATAAGCTGATTATTCTTGATTCACTAATTCAACAATAGGCAAATGGGGTCTGTTGTTTATCCTAATAGGTATTATGCTATTTCCTAATCCTCTGCTCACTATCATATACACATTATTTCTCGTGTATATTCCAGAAGTAAATTCAGGAAAGAAGCCTTGGTCTGGAGCAATGATTCCTTGATTTGTAAAAGGGATTCTAAATTGTCCTCCGTGTGCATGTCCTGCAAAAACTAAATTTGGGTTAACACTATTGAAAAGAGAAGAGTATGTTTCAAACAACTCTGGTCTGTGTGCTAACATTATTACAGGCATGCCTTTGATTTGATAGATATCTTTGAAACTCTCTGGGTTATATTCTTGCCCATCTTTCAAACCAATAAATGCAATGCTTTTGTTGTTTTTCTCGTAAATTTTTATTCTATTATCAAGAACTATTGCTCCATTACTAGTTAACACCCTCTTCCACTCATCAACATGCCCATTATCAAACTCATGGTTTCCTGTAACTGCAAAAGTAGTTGTAATTTTTGACAGTCCTTCTGCTAGTACTCCAAGCTCTGATGTGCTAATTGTCGTGCTTCGGTCAATTAAATCTCCAGTTAATAGAATAAAATCTGGGTTTTGATTTTTCACTTTATCTATTAATCTTTCTACAGTGGAAGCATTTTTTGGTGAACTACCACCGAGACAAGCAGCGGTGGCTTCTTTGTAAGAAGTTTGGCATTTAACTTTCGACTTGAATTAACAAGCAACCCTTATTCTTAACGGGCGAGAACACTTGCCCTTATCCCTCATAGTTTCAACTAACTTGGGAATACATTTTTCTTCTTTTCTCAATATATTCAAACTACCATTTACATCGCTGTTAACCAACCCAAAACTTGATTTGAACTGCCCTCTTACSACTCTACGAGATTTATCATATGATTTTTTAKTTATTGGTTCCAGGTCAAATGCACTGCAACCACTTGTATAACTTTCTTCCTTRAATTTAACCTCAATACCCTGTARCTCTGCTTTATATTTAATTAATTCTGAAAGTCTTTGTATTGGCACTTGAACAAAGGTTTTGTTATAATTCATGTTTTGTTTAATGCCTTTAAGCTTTCCTATAACTATCTTTTTTACTTCATGCTGGACCCCCTTGTCTATAATATTTTTACTTACTTTATGAAGATAATCATTTACATAATCATTCCTATACTTTCTCAGTCTATTAATTTCTTTTGTATTTTTGAATTTATCTGAGCCGCTTTTTTTCATCTCAATACCTTGCAAACGTGCTACCTTTTTATTAATGTGAGAGTTGACAGACTTTAACTTTTTGCCACAAAACAAGAAATTTTCTTCGTGTTCTTTAAATGTTAATGTAGCCAAGTTGTTAAGTCCTAGGTCAATTGCCATAACATCTGTGTTGTCAGCATTTCCCTTTAATTCATCCTTGCTATATATTATAATCAAATACCATTGCTTTATAGAATTATCCCACTTTATTTTGATTTGTTGCAATTTTTCAAAGTTTATGAGGCTTTGAAGTTTATTAGAAACCTCAAAATTTAAACTGTCTACCTCAAATACCTTCTGAATTGCCTTGGATAGAGATAACATTAGTATACTTCCTTTGAATCGTATAGCAAGATTTGTAAATATTATTTCGTTCTTCTTATCTTCTGCGTTCTTAAATTTTGGTGGCCTAGGCAATCCGTTATATTTATTCGGATTTACTTTAAAATCTTTTATACTTGCAAAATATGATTTCCAGTTTTGTTCTAACACCTTAAATGCCTGTTGTCTCGTATGGCTATGAAGAAAATCACAGTGCCAATTAGACTTGAATTTTTTTTCTATATCTACATACGATTTAAACTCATTTTCTCTCAAATCATAATTTACTATGTTGTAGAGCTTTGTTGTATGAAAAGATAATTCTTCTATTATTTCTAATTGCTGCTCATTAACATTTAGCTTGAATTTAAAACTTAACTTCATTTTTTCACCTCCTGTATAGTTAATAYAGTCATTGTATATCACTGTTGAAATTATGTCAACTATATGTTATAGTTGSTGTGAGGTGATAGTCTGTGAAACGAAAAAGTGTCAATACAACTTTAAAAATTGATTTATATTCTGAAATCCAAAAGCTCGCACTGAAAGTAAGTGCTAAAAAAGAAACTAAGATTAATGCTAATGACCTTATAGAAGAAGGAATGGAACTTGTAATTGCAAAATACAAAAAACAAAAAAACAAGCCACAGTAAGTATAATATTAACTACCATATTATTTTCTGCCCCAAGTACCGCCATCGCATTTTCAAGGATGAATTAGAGGATGAATTATCAAAATGCTTCAAAGTAATATGTCATTGCTATGGGTACGAACTCTTGGAACAAGAAATAATGCCAGACCATGTTCATCTTTTCATCTCTGCTCCACCAACCGTTGCTCCAGTAGACATAGTTAGAAAACTCAAAAGTATATCTGCAAACGAAATTTTCAAAGGCTTTCCTAGATTAAAAAAATCTAAGTTTTGGGGGTCTGGACTGTGGAGCAGGGGATATTATGTTGGCACCGCTGGCACAGTATCTTCTGAGACTATTCAAAAGTATATACAAAATCAAAAGAATGTTTAATTTTTAGGTGTCGAACCTAAAAATTACAGGCACAATTCATCCTCCGAGATAAACAACGGAGGTTTTCTTGTGCCTGCTTCTATAAATATTTTATAGTGCATAATTATTTAAGGTAACATGCATATAAGGTGTTCTCCCTTTTTCAACCATCTTCCTAATTAGATTAACAGTCACTTTCTGCGCTAATCCTTTCCCTCTATGCCCTTTAAGAGTATTCAATATCCTCAATGATTCATCTTCGCGAACCAAAGCTATGAGTCGGATTACAAACGTTATCGACATATACATCAATATTCCTATCGTTCCTGATTCTTCCTAAAGTATTCAAGTTTGCAATTTTATTCTCTTTTAACGATGATTCAATTATCCCAAAACTATTTATCTTAAAAGAGCTATCCATTACAACAAACCCCAACTACATTATAGTCCCCCCACACAAATCTAATTACAGTATATCATATTAGATGGTAAAAATAATCCCGAATTTTCGGTGCGTTTTCTTTGAACTCTCAAAAGTAAACAAATTCTGTTTTATCTGATTTGAATCTCACTCCAAGCCCTAAAACGGCGTGTTATCATTTGTCGTGATTTGTCGACACTTGTCGAACTGTTGTTCTTGTAAAAAAAAAAAAAAAATGGCATTGCAAAAAAAACTAGGAGGTAATAGTTTGAAAGAGTTCACAAATGTGATTACGCAAAAACAAATACACCATAAACTAAGCCTACTAAAAAGCAGACTTTAAGAAATGCACAATGCATTAAAAGATTAAGTTGAATTAGGCATATCGGGTATTTGGTAGCCTAGGGTTTGCAGGTAGCGCAAAGCCATTTCTTCAGTTATCTGAGATGAATAGTTTTGTTTTGGTGTGGAGTCAATAGTGTACAAATCATAGTTAAACATCTCGGCTTTATCAAGCATATGGTAGATACAGTTGAGTAGCATACGTGCAATAGCAATAATAGCTTTTTTGTGACCACGACGTTTTTTAATTTGGTCATAGCGAGCTTTRAAATAWGGAYACTKTTTACTTTTRAYTGCAGCATTTGCACACTGAACAAGTAATGGTTTAATGTATACACCAGCTCGTGAAACACGGACAGATTTCTTTTTGCCAGCGCTTTCGTTATTTTGTGGTGTAAGACCAGCCCATGAGCATAGATGTTTAGATGAATGGAAGACTGTCATATCAGCACCTATTTCACCGATTATAGCAATTGCAGTAAAAACACTCTTGACACTCGGTAAAGATAAAATTATTTCTATTTGTGGTAAATATGGCTGAACTAAATCTAAGACAATAGATTCAATGTCTGCTATGTGTTTGCCAATGTTGTCAAAATGATCAAGGCAAACACGCATTTTATCAGCTTGTGGTTTAGTTAAGTACCCATTAATTGATTTTTTAATTGTTTCTGCTTTTTTCTGCATTCTTCCATGAAGCATTGATGAAACGTCCACATCCTCATCATCAGGATTTTCAAGTATGTGGTTAATAATTTTCATTGAGCTTACACCAAAAGTATCAGAAACAACACTAGAAATCATAATATTGGAAACAGTAAGAGAGTTTTGGATACGGTTTTTCTCGCTTGACCTAAAATTGATAAGTTTAAATCTGTAGCGCATTAGATCACGAATTTGACGAGTTAATAAAGGCGGCACAAAGCTACTAGGAACTAAACCATGTTTGTGTAGATCACAAAGCCAAAGAGAATCTTTTATATCAGTCTTTTTACCACGAATACCTTTTACGTATTTAGGATTAGCAATTATAACATCACAATAATCCTCTAATACATTAAAGATGGGGTACCAGTACTTGCCTGTAGACTCCATACAGACATTAATGCAAGATAGAGACTTTAACCAATCTAAAAGTTGGTGCAAATTCTCGGTAAAAGTTGAAAATTGCTTCGTGTGATAATCAGTAACACCCGACTTGTTAGTAATACCAACCGTTGCAACAACAAACTTTTTGTGGACATCAATTCCACAGCAAATAGGGTATACAATTTTAAGCATAAACACATCCCCTCAACTAGTTTATAGTGGATAAAGCAGACATTGACTGTTTGCTACATGATAAACGGGAATTGTTTATACAAAGGTTAGTTTTCGTGCTCTATGGCACACTTATTTGTTCTTTAAGATAGCAAACGGCACATCTTATAATGCGGGTAGTTTTACCTACACCACTCACCTCCCCGTGCTCTGTAGTGTATCTGCTTATCCAAATACATTATATCATTAGTGGGAAGTGGATGGGGGGACACTTTCATTAAATATTTGTGCCTTGAGCACAGCGAAAGGAATGAAACTTATAATGAGCATTTTAGCAGTAAAAAAATTAAGTCATGGATTTGGTGACAGAGCAATATTTAATGATGTATCATTTCGTTTGCTTAAAGGTGAACATATAGGATTAATTGGAGCAAATGGCGAGGGAAAATCTACTTTTATGAATATTATCACTCGTAAGCTAGAGCCAGATTTTGGCGATGTAGAGTGGGCGAAGCGTGTCAGAGTTGGCTATCTTGATCAACATACTTCTCTTAGTCGAGGGATGACAATTAGAGATGTACTAAAGGATGCTTTTAAATATCTTTTTGATGTAGAAACAGAAATAAACATGATTTGTGAACAGTTGGCAGAAGCAACGCCTGAGGGCATGAATAAACTTCTTGATGAGATGGGGACTTTGCAAGACCTACTTACTCATAATGATTTTTATGTTATTGATCCAAAAATTGAAGAAGTCGCACAGGGATTAGGACTTTCTGATATAGGCTTAGACACTGACGTTCAAGATTTAAGTGGTGGTCAGCGAACCAAAATACTACTTGCTAAATTACTTTTAGAAAAACCTGATATATTATTGCTTGATGAACCAACAAATTTTTTAGATGAACAACATATTGAGTGGTTACGTAGATATTTACAAAATTATGAAAATGCATTCATTTTAATATCACATGATATTCCATTTTTAAATAGTGTTATAAATCTAATCTACCATATGGAAAACCAAGAATTTAACCGTTATGTAGGCGACTATAATGATTTTTTAAAAATTCGTGATGCCAGAAAGCAACAAGTAGAAGCTGCGTACAAAAGACAGCAACAAGAAATTGCAAAGCTAGAAGACTTTGTTGCACGAAATAAAGCGCGTGTTGCAACGAGAAATATGGCAATGTCAAGACAAAAAAAATTAGATAAAATAGACCGAATTGAACTTGTACGTGAAAAACCAAAGCCTGAGTTCAATTTTAAACCTGCGAAAACATCTGGAAAACTCATTTTTGAAACCAAGGATCTTGTCATTGGATATGAAGAACCATTATCTAAACCGCTTAACTTAAGACTAGAAAGAGGTCAAAAAATTGCTTTAGTCGGAGCCAACGGTTTAGGGAAGACAACTCTTCTGCGTAGTATCTTAAGAGAGATTTCTCCTTTAGAAGGCAACGTTGAGTTGGGCGATAATCAGTGTATAGGATACTTTGAACAAGAAATTAAAAAGTCAAATTCTAATACATGTATAGAAGAAATTTGGCAACAGTTTCCTTCATATACACAGTTTGAAGTTCGTTCTGCATTAGCTAAATGCGGTTTGACAACAAAACACATCGAAAGCCAAGTACTTGTTCTAAGCGGCGGTGAACAAGCAAAAGTCCGTCTATGTAAACTGCTTAATAGCGAAACAAATATTCTTATACTTGATGAGCCAACAAATCACTTAGATGTTGATGCAAAAGAGGAATTAAAACGCTCACTAAAAGCGTATAAAGGAACTATGCTTTTAATCTGCCATGAACCAGAGTTTTATAACGATGTGGTTACGGAGGTTTGGAATTGCGAGTCATGGACGACTAAAATAGTGTAGCTGCCTCAAAACGAGGTATCTTCTTCTCAACTTAGAGCCATTTACATTTAGCTGAATTACTAAATTGTCATGAAAATATTTATAAGTAAAAAGGACTACGACTTCATAGAAAAGCATTTATTCATGCTCTTCAATTGATTTCCTAGTCCTATTTATCCTTAAGTGAGATTTTTTACCACCGCATAGTTATCAAGCATTAATTATTTTATTCATATTTCGCATTGAGCATAATTTACCACACATAGTACAAGAATCATCATGTTCTGGCATAGATTCTTGTCTATATTTAAGGGCTTTTTCTTTATCAATAGCTAATTCAAACATTTGCTCCCAATTAAGTTCTTGTCTAGCTTTGCTCATTTTATAATCCCATTCTCTTGCGCCTTTTGCATTGTTTGCAATATCTGCAGCATGAGCAGCAATTTTAGAAGCAACTATACCTTCTTTCATATCATCTAAAGTTGGCAACCTCAAATGTTCTGCAGGCGTAACATAGCATAGAAAGTTCGCACCATGACTAGCTGCTATTGCACCTCCAATAGCGCTTGTAATATGATCATATCCCGGCGCGACGTCCGTTACTATTGGACCTAATACATAAAAAGGCGCTCCGTGACAAAGTTTTTTTTGTAGGATCATATTGGCTTCGATTTCATTTATAGCTACATGCCCAGGTCCTTCAACTATTACTTGTACATTATGCTTCCATGCCCTTTTAGTCAGTTCTCCTATAGTCATTAGCTCCATAATCTGACTTGCATCAGTTGAATCATTGATACTCCCTGGTCTCATGGCATCTCCTAATGAAATTGTAATATCGTACCGCTCACATATTTCTAATAGTCTGTCATAGTGTTCGTAAAAAGGATTTTCAGCATTATTGAGTTTCATCCATGCATAAAGAAGTGAACCTCCCCTTGAAACAATATGATTAAGTCTAGGGTTCTTTTTAAATACCTCTATAGATGCCTTATTGAGCCCTGCATGAACAGTTATAAAATCCACACCATTTCTCCCGTGCATTTCTACCACTTCAAAAAACTCGTCTACAGTTATATCTTGTATCTCTTTGTTAAATGAGCCTAATGCATCATAAATAGGAACAGTGCCAATCATAGCAGGCGATTTTTTAATAAGAGCAGTTCTAAACTCTTCTGTTTTCCCAAAACAACTAAGATCCATTATGCTATGCACCTTCATCTCTATCGCCTTATCCACCTTAATCATTTCTTTTTCAAAGCTATTTTCATCCTCTGAAATCCCTAAATTAACATTTATTTTTATTCGGAGTCCATCTCCTACACCTTCTGGAATTAAACTATGATGATTCTTATTGTGTGGAATAACTATTTGCCCTTTAGCAATTTGTTGTCTTAACCACTCTACATCGACCATCTCACTTTTTGCAACATGCTTCATTGCTTCTGTTACTATCCCTTTTTTTGCTGCATTCATTTGTGTCGTATACATTTAATTGCCCCCTATAATTTTTTGTAATTTTCTAACCATTTTTTCTTCCTGCACAGCTGTAATCATAGCAAATGCGTCTATTCCGATTTCTATTAGTTCATTTATATTGAAATCTTTAATCCCACCTATTACAACCAAAGGCAAAGTAGTAGCTTCTCTTGCAAATTTCGCGTAGGGAGGACCTTCACAGTATTCAACATTCTCTTTAGAAAATGTTTCGTACATTGGCCCAACTGCAATATAGTCTGGTTGGTCCCCAACAGCCGTTTTTAGCTGTGTTTCATTGTGTGTTGATATTCCAATTAGCATATTAGGACAAATATCGCGTATTTTTTTTATGCTCATATCTCCTTGTCCTACGTGCACACCGTGCGCTTTTATTTTTCTTGCTAAGTAAGGGTAATCATTAATAATAAGTTTTGAATTTGTTCCTTTAATTTCTTTCATAATTTCACATGCAATTTTCTCTAGCTCTGCTCCTGTCCTCTTTTTATCTCTATATTGAATCCACCTGACATTATTTCTAATCAACATCTTTACTTGTTTCAAAATCATTTCCCCGCTACCATGACTTGTAACTGCATACAGTCCACTTACAATAAACTCTTGTAGTAATTGTTTTTCAATTTCATAAAACTCAAAACGCTTCTTTTCCACGGATTTACTTAACAAGTTTAGATTCAGGCATTTCAAATATTCTTCAATTACTCTAAGACTTTCAGATACTCTACATGTGTTGGCAGTTATCAGCTGCTTTAAATTGTTTTTATCGTCTAAATTATTACTCGCCGAAATTTCCAATCCTATATCAGATATACTATCTCTATATATCACTCTACTATCTAAACAAATTTTTCGTATATAATGCCTCATCTCTCTTATTTCTGATACAATTTCTATATCATTTTTTATAACGGCTTTGGTAGAAAATTTCTCCCTTTGTGAAGCAAGATGAATGTCAGACGAAGTTTTCGGAGATTCTTTTATAAACCTTGCATAATCTTCTAAAACTCTCAACCCTTCAGCACAACGATTTACGTTAACATCAATTACCCTAAGTATTTTATTCATATACTCACCCAATCTTTATATATTATCTGATAACCTGCACAAGTAATCATGTTTGAAATTTCTTCAACTGAACGTGTATCACTTATTTCAAATTGTGCTGTTGAACCGTCTCCCTTTTTAGATTCTCCGACTGAAGTCTTTACACCAGCAGACATTTTTGTAATCCCTAATGACAAAAGGTGATTTCTTAATATACTATTTTCTCTAGTGGATAAATTGATGCTAATTCTAGGAAAACACAGTCTAAATGCTAGAAGAATCTGCAGATACTGTTTGTCTGTAATTTCTATGCTTTCAAAAACAGCATTTTCAATCTTTTGTATCCTCGGCAAAGACAGCCCCCACTCTACTCCTGGATAAACATGCATCAAATAAGTTAAATGAGCCGCCAATTTATATACATCATTTTTTATATTTGATAATCCTAGTAACACTCCAATATTGATAGCATACATTCCTGCCTTAGCACCTCTTTCAGGAGTATTCAATCTGTGCTGATAGTTTGTTTTAGGTCCTTTAAGATGTAGTTCTTTGTAACTAGATTCACAGTAAGTCTCTTGATATATTGTAAGCCCACTTACGCCTGCTTGGATAAGATCTTTGTACTCTAACTCCTCTAGCGGATAAATTTCTACGCTCACTGAACTAAAGTACTCTTTTGCTACTTTTACAGCCTGCTTTATGTAATTTAGTCCAGTATGTTTTCTTGATTCTCCTGTTAGTAACAATATGTCTTGTAATCCGCTTCTTGCGATTTTTTCGCACTCCGCTTTAATCTCATCAAGTTCTAACGTTTTACGTTTTATACTATGTTCACTGTTAAAAGCACAGTAAATGCATTTGTTAACACAGTGATTTCCAAGATATAGAGGAGTGTAAAGCTGTATAGTTTTGCCAAAGTTCCTTACACTCTCTTCATGTGCTCTCTTTGCCATTTCTTCAAGACATATCTTTGCTTTTTCTGAAAGCAGTATAGCGAAATCTTCTAAATTCAAATAGTCCTTTCCCAAAACATTTTTTACTTGATTAATCGTTACTTTTTTATCTAAAATACTCATATCTAGTTTTTTAAATTTCTCTTCTATACTCATTCTACTCATCTAAAAATCCTGTCAGTGGAGATGAAGCTACTGCACTTTCCCTAGTTAACCCTAGCTTAGCTTCAAAAGCTATTCTCCCTGCCTCTACTGCAAGTTTAAACGCTCTTGCCATTTCTACTGGGTTATCCGATGTAGCAATAGCTGTATTAACCATAACTGCATCTACTCCCATTTCCATTGCATCACATGCCTGTGAAGGTTTCCCGATTCCTGCATCCAGTATAACAGGAAGATTAATCTCCTCAACAATCAACCTCACAATTTCCTTTGTTTGAAATCCCCTATTTGACCCAATAGGGGATCCTAAAGGCATAATCGCACTGGCCCCAACATCTCTAAGCTTTCTGCTTACTATTAAGTCGGGAGTTATATATGGTAGTACTATAAAACCTTCTTTTACTAATATTTCTGTAGCTTTAATTGTTTCCTCATTGTCAGGCATAAGGTATTTCGAGTCATTGATAACTTCAATTTTAATTAAACTTCCACATCCCATTTCTTTAGAAAGTCTAGCAATTCTTATTGCTTCTTCTGCATTCCTTGCACCTGAGGTGTTTGGTAATAATAATAACCCTACTGGGATGAAATTTAATACATTCTCTTTGTTATCCTTTAAATTCACTCTCCTAAGTGCCAGTGTAACTATTTCTGCTCCACTAGCTCTTATTACTTCAGGCATTAAGGCATTATTAGAAAATTTACCGCTTCCTATAATCAATCGCGATTCAAATTCATGTTCCCCTAATTTCAACATTCTATCCCTCCTCTAAATCAATTTTGCCCAGTAATATTTGACACGCTATTGTCGCTTGGTGTGCTGCAGCTAACAAAACTCTTGGCGCATTCATAATTTCTTCATTGGTCTCTGCTCTAATTCCATCTCCAACTAAATAGAGTTTGCTCATTACTTTTTTAGTTTTTATTTTATTGGGACTACGAAAACCTGCCATGCCGGATGCAGCTATAATTGGCATTTTACAATGCTCCAACAACAAATTGACTAACATAGCTTTGCTTTTAGGATTGTCAAACGCTTCAATTACTACATCATAGTCTTTAAAAAGCGATACAACATTATCGGCAGTCACTAGTTTGTCAGCTGCTACGTATTTACTGTATGGATTTACTTGCTGTAAATTCTCCAGCAATGCTTCGCTTTTTTTCATGCCTAAATTTTTAGTAAAATACATTTGCCTATTTAAGTTACTAGGCTCAACTACATCGTAATCTACAAGAAATAATTCTCCAATACCGACCCTAGCCAAGGCATGTGCAATATTTGAACCTAAACCTCCAAGTCCTGCAATCGCTACTTTTGCCTCTTTAAATTCTGTGCGTACTTCATAATACATTTCAGCCCCCTCCCACAAAATGCACTATTTCTACTACGTCTTTATCTTGTAAAGTGTAGTTGTCAAATTGCGTTCTTGGTATTATTACTTTGTTTACTTCTACCACTATACGATTTTTGTCTAGTTCAATATTGTCGATTAGTTCTAAAATATTGCAATTAACATAGTTTTTTTCTTCTCCGTTTACTTTAATCATTTAATCCTCCTATCAATCATTATTAACTAATTTGACAAACAAAAAAACACACATATAATGTGTGCCATAATACCTGAATAGAAATGGAGTTGAAGATTTCTCTTCAACTCCAGCATAGTAAATATAAAGACTTTAGCATCTCCCTACGCTGGTTCTAACCAAACAGGTTCTTAGGGTTAGCTTTCGCCTCTCAGCCTTTTTAAGGCACCCCTGATACACACAAAACTATTTAAAAAAACATTTCCACACTTATTATAACAAACAAAGATCCTAATGTAAATTACCTATTCACCAAAATTTTTTTCTCCCTTGTTTTTTAGAGTCATTGAGGACGGTAGCTTTTGACTTAAGAGTCTTGTAGATGATAAGTTGCAAAGTCAAAAATCACCGTTCCCAATGACTTCCCAATGACTTTAGCAAATTAAAAAAAAAATTTCTTCATATTGTTTTTTTTATATGGCAAGTGTGATATTATATAATCAAGAATAATATGGAACATTTATAATGTTCTAAAAATATAGTATGCTACTGGCATTCTGAAAATGGGAGTGATAAAAATGAGTTTAAAATGGAGTCTTGATGAACTTTTTACTTCTTTTGAGAGTAATGAGTTTAAGGACGCGTATGAAAAATCTGAAAGGGGTTCATTTGAATTAACTAAATTTTCCAAAGAGAATTTCAACAACACGGATAATGCGAAAGAAAAAATTGAAAAATGCCTAAAGTTAACACTAGAGTATATGACCCCTCTTGATAGAATTTTTGCATATTGTAGTTTAACTTTTTCTGTCGACACTAAGAATGAAAAAGCTGTGCAAGTTTTGGGTCAAATGAGAAAAATTGATTCTGCTTACACTAAGCCAACAATTCTATTTGAAAAATGGTTGTGTAAAATTGAAAATCTAGATGAAATTATCGCATCATCAGTTTTTTTAACTGACAACAAGTTCTATCTTAACGAAATTATTAATAGTGCCCAATATTTGTTGGATGATCAAACAGAAATGCTAATATCAAATTTACGAAATACTGGTTCTAATGCGTGGAGAACTTTGCAAAGTAAACTCTCCTCATCAATTCTTGTCGATATAGAAATAGATGGTGAAACTAAAAAACTACCATTATCTACAGTAAGAAATATGGCATATAGTCCTGACAAAGAACTAAGGAAACGTGCATATCATGCTGAGCTGGAATCTTACAAAATATATGAAGAAGCTTCTGCCGCGGCTCTTAATTCAATAAAGGGAGAAGTGCTTACTCTGTCTGAACTTAGAGGTTTTGACTCACCTTTAGCCGAAACACTTCATAAATCAAAAATGGATAAAGAGACTTTAGATACAATGCTTTCAGCCATGGAGGACTTTTTACCAGTATTCCACAAATACTTTAAGAGAAAAGCTAAAATATTTGGTCACAAAAATGGACTCCCGTTCTACGATATGTTTGCCCCACTTCCTGTTGGTAGTTCAAGCTATACCTATGATGAAACAAAAGAATTTATAACAACTAACTTTAGAGAGTTTAGCAGTGAACTTGCTGATTATGCACAAAATGCTTTCGATAAAAATTGGATAGATGTTAAGCCTAGAGAAGGAAAACGAGGTGGGGCTTTCTGCTATAACCTGCCTATGATAAAAGAAAGCAGAATAATGCTAAACTTTGATGGAAGTTTAAAAAATGTTACAACTGTTGCTCATGAACTCGGTCATGGGTATCATGGTTACAACCTTAAGGATGAAAACTCATTCAATACTAGCTATCCAATGCCTCTTGCTGAAACCGCTTCTACTTTTTGTGAAACAATCGTACAAAAAGCGGCAATAAAATCTGCAGATGACAGTGCAGCGCTAAGTCTTTTGGAAGGCTCTATACAAGGCTACGGTCAGATTATTGTAGATATCTATGCAAGATTTTTATTTGAGTCTGAGTTGTTTGAAACTAGAAAAGATCATGAACTCTCTGTTACTGAGCTAAAAGACTTAATTGCTAAGGCACAAAAAGCTGCTTACGGTGACGCAGTAGACCATGATTTCTTGCATCCTTATATGTGGATGAACAAACCTCATTACTATTCTGCTACTAGAAATTTCTATAACTTCCCTTATTCATTTGGGCTGTTGTTTGCAAAAGGACTTTATGCAGAGTATTTATCTAGAGGAGAAAGCTTTATCAAAGAATATGATGTTCTTCTTAATAGAACAGGTAAAAACAATATTACAGATGTTGCAAAAATGATGAATATTGATGTTAATTCCAAGGAATTTTGGGTTAGTTCATTAAAAGAGATAGAAAAAGAAATTGAATTGTTTCTTGAACTTAGTAAAAATCTTTAGTTAATAGTATGTATACTAGAAAATACTAGTTGTAAGTTAACTGCCAGTATCTTGTGATACTGGCAGTTTGATTTATGCTTAGTTGCTTAGATTTAAGTGCACATTTACAGCTGCGAATATTAAACAAAACACCTGCCCACACGGACTCTGTAGAGTTAACGCTTTATAGAAAATTTTTGTCCATACGTGAACATGCGCCACAACCATTCAAATGGTCCATACTTAAATTTAGTTAACCATAGCTTACTTGTAAAAACTTGAATAATTAATATCACAAACGAAAGAATGGTGCCTTGTATAAGAGATAGTTGCCCAAAGAAACCCAATCCAAAACCATAGAAAATAAAGACGCAAATAAATGATTGCATTAAATAGTTTGTTAAAGCCATTTTGCCGATGTACCCGAAATAACTAATTATTACTTGGAATTTTTTAGTTTTGTAAAACAGAACTAAAGAAGTCACATAAAAAGTAGCGATTGCCATTCCAGTAAAATATTGTAGAATTGACAAAAATAAACTCGGCAAAAGGGAAGGTGCATTATGAACGTGAATTACAAGTAAAACTATAGGGACGCAAAGTGTTGCCCCAATTATAAAAGAATACTTACATACTTTTTTAAACGAAGGAAGTAATTCATTTATTCTTTCAAAATATCTTTTTTTGCCAACGTAAAAGCCCATAAGAAATAATGGTAGTACTACTAAAACCATATTGGGTATACCAAAGAATAAAATTGTAACAACCTCGTGCTTAAATCTGGCAGATAGTATTTGCAAATAGTTGCCATTAGGGAGAGTGTAAGACATTTCATCGTGTAATTCTTGAAAAATTTTCACCATTTCCTCTTCACCTATTATAGAGATTGCAAGAAAATTTATTGATTGCATAATAGACATAGAGATTATTGCAAATATAAGGAGTATAATTATCCATTTCACAATAGATTTAAATGGTTTTTTTCTAAATAACAGTAAAAAGAAACCTGCAATGCTGTAGGCAAAGAGTATATCTCCAGACCAAATAAATAGTAAATGAAGGAATCCGATGATAAGGAGTCCAAACATTCTTTTAGAAAACAAGCTAGAAACTTTAAAACCTTTTGCTTCTGCTCTGTTCATGAAAATATAAAAACCTAGACCGAATAAAAAAGAAAATATCACGAAAAATCTTCCATGCACTAGAAGCGTTAATCCCCAAGCATGCCACCTGTTTCCAACAGTTTCGTATAACGGAGGTAATTTGGGAAATAGTAAAGCCATGGAGTTGAAAAAAGCCATGTTAGCTATTAATACCCCAAATAAAGCGAATCCACGAATGATATCAATAATTTCTATTCTTTGTTTCCCTGATATTGGTGATGCAAGAGTGTTTTTCATGTTCTCAATCCCCTTTTGTTAGTTTTTCACACAAGTACATTATACAATAAAGAGGAACAGATTACCAGAATTGTTCTGAGAAGCATTATTTATGCTTAGCCCGTTGCTTCTTATAACGCTTTGCTGTTTTTTTAGTTTTTAAGTATCTTACATGTCTCACTGGGGCATTTCTGCTAGGAATCAATGTCTTCTACAAATCCATAATGCACATATTCGATAACTCCAAGCAGGGCAGAGATACCTGAACTTGTCTTTCCGTGGTTTTCACTTCGTATAAAAATTTTATCTTAAAATTAGAATCCATACTAGCAAAAAAGACAAGTCCCTGTCCCCCGTGTCTCTCTGAATTTGGTAATTACTTTTCTAACCTTACACCTAAACCATCTGCAATCCTATTTACGTAGTTAAAGTATGAAACAACTTGGTTAATGTCAAAAATATCTCTGTCAGTGAATCCAATATTCCGTAATGCCACAACATCTCTTTCTTTAATACTACTAGTATCTTCGGTCAGTTTTTTTGCATAATAGAGCATTAGTTTTTCTTTCTTTGTTATATCTGCTTTTGTAAAATCGTCAATTATTTCTTTCATTATCTGATTATTACTTGATTCATGACGAAGAGCCTCTCCGTGATGAACTGTTCAGTACTCGCAAGCATTTATGTTTGATACAACTGTTGCGATCATTTCTCTTTGTGTTCTAGTTATATTTGACTCTCCAAACATAATGGTTTTGTATAGATTAAGATGAGCTTCTAAAACTTCTGGGTTTAAGCTGTGTACTTTTAAAATATTTGCAATGTTTCCACTGGTTCTTCCTTCGATACTATCAAACAACTCTTTTAATTTCCCTGTAGCTTTTTCACTACTTATTTCTTTAATCCATGACATGGAATCAACTCCTAATTATTATAGTATTTATTCACTCTAATATCAAATTATCAATTATCCCGCCACCTAAACAAACTTCCTTGTCATAAAAAACTACTGATTGTCCAGGGGTTACAGAGCTTTGTGGCTCTTTAAATATTACTTTGCATTTATCATCGTCTAGGAAATACACTTTAACTTCCCTATCTTTTTGTCTGTATCTAAATTTAGCAGTGCATTCATACGGCGACTTTGGTTTGGTTTTGCTTATCCAGTTTACGTCTGTGGCAAATAAACCTACGGAAAATAAAGCAGGATGGTTTTCTCCTTGAACAACGTATAGTATATTGTTTGTAGTATCTTTTTTAGCAACAAACCATGGTTCACCTGTTCCCGCTCCGCCTATTCCTAGACCTTTCCTCTGTCCTAAAGTGTAGTACATTAATCCTTGATGTTTGCCTTTTACTTCACCCTCCATAGTTCTCATTTCACCTGGTTTTGCTGGTAAGTAGTTACTTAGAAAATCTCTAAAATTTCTTTCGCCAATAAAACAAATACCAGTGCTGTCCTTCTTTTTAGCATTTATGAATTTGTTTTCTATAGCTATTTCTCTAACTCGCTTTTTTTGTAAATGTCCTATTGGAAACATTGTTTTTGATAATTGATATTGACCGAGGACATTCAAGAAATATGTTTGGTCTTTGTTAGAATCTTCTCCTCTTAACAGCCTATATTCTCCGTCTACAAAATCTACTTTAGCATAATGTCCTGTTGCTAAGTAGTCGGCTTCAAGTTTGATTGCGTAATCTAAGAAGACTTTAAATTTGATTTCTTTATTACACATCACATCTGGATTAGGTGTTCTTCCGACTTTGTATTCGTGAAGAAAGTATGTAAACACTCTGTCCCAATATTCTTTTTCAAAGTTCACTGTGTAGTATGGAATCTCCATTTGGTCACAAACACGCCTCACATCAATATAATCATCTGTTGCTGTGCATATTCCATCAGGGTCTTTTTCATCCCAGTTTTTCATGAAAATTGCAACAACGTCATAGCCTTCTTCTTTTAGTAAGAAAGCTGCAACTGTTGAATCTACTCCCCCAGACATTCCTACTACAACTCTTGTATCTTTTTTTTCTTTATTCATATTTACTCATCCTTAATATCATGAAATCAATTCTGTGTGTATTTTGTATTTCACTTTACTACATACAACGTATAATACACTTCTAGCTTTTAAGTTCTCCAATAACCTTTTCAACCTCTTCAACAATTAAATTACTCTCAATTAATTCTGCTGATTTATTTATGTCAAAGTACATAACTCTATCGTCTGTGAGTTTAGTAACTACTTTTCTAATTTTCTTATAGGCAATTGCAGTTCCTACTCCTAATTTAGTGCTGTCACTAAATTCTACTCCTTGCGCTGCTGCCATTAACTCTATTGCAACAACTCTGGTGGCGTTAAAAAGAATTTCTCTTGCTTTTCTTGCTGCAATTGTTCCCATACTGACATGGTCTTCTTGATTTGCTGATGATGGTATAGAGTCAACACTTGCAGGGTGTGAAAGGACTTTATTTTCTGATACTAAAGATGCAGCAGAGTATTGAGCTATCATAAATCCAGAATTTAGTCCGCCTTTTTCTGTTAAGAATGCAGGGAGACCGCTTAGTTGTGGATTTACAAGCCTTTCTATTCTTCTCTCACTTACACTGGCTAGTTCGCTTAGTGCAATAGCTAAGAAATCAAAAGCTAGAGCCATTGGCTGTCCGTGAAAATTACCACCAGATATTACTTCTTTATCGTCTACAAAAATTAGAGGATTGTCTGTAGCAGAGTTTATTTCTATGTCTATTTTATCTTTCACAAAATTAATAGCATCTTTACTTGCGCCATGAATTTGTGGTATACACCTTAGTGTGTATGCGTCTTGTACTTTGTGAGTTCCACAACAAGCACTGCCATCATGATGATGATTTTTGGCATTAGGTTTTTTATCTAGCTCACTTTTAGTGCATGTGAGTTTGCTGTCAAATAGCACTCTTAGTAAATTCTCCGCAGTATCTAATTGCCCTTTATGTGGTCTGACTTCATGAATTTTTCTTTTAAATGGGTCGGTTATACCACTTAGTGCCTCTACAGTTAACGAGGCTATTATATCTACATGTTTAGATAAATTAATTGCATCATAGACAGTTAATGTGCCTATAGCTGTCATCACCTGAGTTCCATTTATTAAGCCTAACCCTTCCTTAGAAGTCAATTCGATTGTTTCAATACCCGCTTTTTTCATCGCTTCTTTCCCACTCATTATTTCTCCCTTGTAATATGCCTCGCCTTCACCTATCATTACAAGAACCATATGAGAAAGAGGAGCTAAATCACCACTTGCACCTAAAGATCCTTTTTCAGGTATTACAGGATGTACTCTTTTATTAATCATTTTTACTAATGTGTCAATAGTACTTAATCTTACTCCAGATAGTCCTTTAGCGATTGCGTTTACTCTAAGTAACATTACTGCTCGTACAGTTTCTTCGCTAAGTGGGTTTCCTATCCCGCAAGCATGGCTAATTATCAAGTTTCTCTGCAGCTCTGCTGTTTGATCTTTAGAAATATAAACATCGCTAAAATTCCCAAACCCTGTTGTAATACCGTATACCACTTTATTTTCCGCTACAAATTCGTCTACTATTTCTCGAGATTTTTTCATTTTAAGAATTGATTCTTGAGTTATTTCTACCTCTGCACAGTTTCTTGCTACCTCAATAACCTCGTTGATTGTAAGACTATTTCCATCTAATAATACTTTTTTCAATTAAATTCTCCTCTCAAATTAAGGTATGTGTCTTTTGCAAAATTCTTAGTGCTATTCCGTCGTTAACAATTCTTTCACTATACTACAAAGTTTATCTATGTCTTTTCTAGAAGTGTTCAAGTGAGCAACAAACCTATACTCATCATCTTCCATTCCATTTATCTTAATGTCTTGCTCAAATAATCTATTTACTAGTTTATTTTCTTCAATTATTCCATCTTCTATCTTGAAAAATACCATGTTTATATCTAGTCGGTCCCAAATAATTCTAATGCCTTTAATTTTAGATAATAGATCTGCCATGTATTTAGCGTTGTCATGATCTTCTTGCAATCTTTTAGTCATTTCCTCTAGTGCAATAATCCCTGCAGCGGCAATGATACCAACTTGTCTCATTCCACCACCCATTAATTTTCTATTTTTTCTAGCTCTATTTATAAAATCTTTCCCACCGGCAACTAGTGACCCTATTGGCGCTCCTAGTCCTTTGGATAAACAAACGTTGATTGTATCTGCATGTCTTGCAATCTCTTCTACATCTACTTCTAAATGTAGTGCTGCGTTAAATATTCTTGCCCCATCTAAGTGAACAGGAATATTTTTCTTTTTAGCTAACTCATAAACTTCTTTCATATTATCTAAAGAAACTACTCTACCAGAACCGTGCGCATTCTCCATACAGATTAAACCTGTAGTTGGGTAGTGAATATCTTCCGTAGATCTTATTTTTTTTTCAAGTTCAGAAGCATCAAAATGTCCTAAATCTGAATTAACTAAGTTCAACTGCACTCCAGCAATTACAGCTGCTGCTCCTACTTCGTGCATTATAATATGAGAGTCATGCCCAACAATTATTTCGTCTCCTCTATTAGTATGTGTTAAAATTGCTACTTGATTAGCGAAAGTGCCGCTCGGCACAAATAATGCTGCTTCTTTCCCTAGCAATGATGCCGCTAATTCTTCTAATTTGTTAACAGTTGGGTCGTCACCATAAACGTCGTCACCTACTATTGCTCCTGCCATTGCACTTCTCATTTTCTCCGTGGGTAACGTAACAGTGTCACTTCTAAAATCCAAGTATTTCATATGATTTCACTCCTCACCACTTTTATTAGGAAATATTATTGTTTCACCTACTTGTCAAAAATAATAATTGCTTGCTAAAATCTTTCCTCTTTGATTATACTACACGAAACAATAAATAGAAACAGACAAGCTAATAAACTTGTCTGTATTTAAAATTGAAATTTATATACATTTGTCTCACGTAGTTTGTCCCGCGTAAATTGTAGCTGAAGTGAATGAGTTCTTTCATCTCCGCATTACAGAGTGTAATTTTCACTCTGTAAGATTCCGAAGAGTTTTAACTGAATTATTAACTTCGCCCATCAAACCCGAAACTTGACTAGATCTTTCTGAAAACTCTTGCATAATTGATGTTGTTTCTTCAGCACTAGCCATTGTTTCTTCTGAAACTGCGGATACTTCCATGATTCCACTGTAAATTTTGTCATTAGCTTCTGCAATAAAGTCAATTTCTGCGTTTACAGAGCGTATGTACTTGCTATTTGTATTCGCCTTATTATTAATATCACTAAATATTTCATTAGCCTTTTCTATTAACTTTTCTTGCGTGTTGCTTGCATTATTAAGCTCTGTCATAGATTCAACAGATAAATCACTTTCTTTTAAAAGCTCGTTTATTACAGTGCCAATATCAGCAGACAAGTTCTTGCTTTGCTCTGCAAGTTTCTTAATTTCTTCTGAAACAACTGCAAATCCTCTGCCAGCCTCACCTGCTCTAGCACTCTCGATTGAAGCATTTAGTGCTAGAAGATTAGTCTGCTCTGCAATATTAGTTATCTCACCGGCAAAAGTACTAATGCTTTTTATCCTTTCTCCTAATGCACTAATTATAGAACCCACTTGGTTGCTATTCTTATTTACAGTAGTTGCACTTGATTTCAATTTACCCATAGTAATAATTCCTTCGTCAACAAAAGCTAGTTCTTCTTTTGCAATCACTTCAATATCGTCAGATATTTTTACAGCACTCTCTATTTTTTCTCTTATATCGCTAATTAATACTGATTGTTCTTGTATGCTTTCAGCATTTGAAGATGCCCCAGCAGATATCTCCTGCATTGAATTTGAAATAGAGCTAGCCGAGTCGGCAAAATCACTCACAAACGAGCTTAGTTCCACTGAACTGCCACTAAGAACATCGACAGTAGACACAACGCCATCTATCATTTTTTCTTGTACTTCTTTAGCCTCCTCTGTTTCTGATACTCGGGTCACAAGATCTGCTGTTAAATTCTTTATACGCTTAACAACTAAAAATGCAGCGAAGACCAAAGCGCAAGTAATTGCTATTACTTGAATATGCGCAGAAATCATATCAAGTGGCGTATCTAGTATTAAAATATCTTTAAATAGTCTTAATACTACTGAAATAATTAAAAAACTTCCAAACACTAATATTAGCTTTAAATTAGAATACAAAATAATAATTATCAAAATAGGTAATAGCATTGCAAAAGAAGACAATGTGTGAGAAGTCAAAAATATAGGTAGCCAAAGAATTGATATCGGCACCATCAAAACATACTTCAATAAAACACTATTGTTATTTCTCTTATATACAATCCAACCCGTAGTTAATATTATATAAAATAATGCAACAACAGGCATAACAATTGACCATGGCCTTAATCCGATTATACCAACGTAAAGAAAAACTATGCTCATAAATATTACATAAATGGGACTAAATATAATATACGTTTTGTTTTCCTGAGCGATATTTTTTTTATTATCATTCATACAATTTCCTCCTAAAGTGAATAAATATTTGTTCTACTACTAATTGTATTCAACTCTTACTTTTTTTCTT
This sequence comes from Alkaliphilus sp., assembly GCA_002733545.1. GTDB lineage: Bacteria > Bacillota > Clostridia > Peptostreptococcales > NVVX01. The sequence continues at coordinate 27,102 of NVVX01000007.1, read as the reverse complement.
ATATTGTCTGCCATAACAACAATACACGCAATACTAAGTAGCAAGCTAACAACCTGTAATGTAATTAACAGTGGCGAAAATAAAGCTAAATCAGCCATCCACAGAAGGTGCATGCTCTCATTAAAAGCACTAAAGAAGATGCGAATCATCATATGCGTTGTAAGTGTAATAATTCTAACCTGCATCCAAATTTTCGGGTTAATCATCCCTAAAACCAACGGAACTCCAAGCACTACAATATGCATACCAAATGCATGTGGAAAGTTTCCAAGAACAAATGCTATGTTCCAAATTGTATAGGCAACAATCCACAGTTTTGACATATTCCAGTGCAGATCATTAAATTTGCCTATTTTGTCAATGCTTATTTCTTTAATTGTAGGTATGGCAATACAAAGTAGCACTCCTGCAGCTGCATTTACGTAGCCGCCTGTTTGAATATCACGATACACCGCTTCTAGAATATTGATAACTAATAAAAGATAAATCCCACCCAACATAACTTTGCTTTTGTTTAATTTCTGCAATGATCTTGTTGCTTGAGTCCATAGTAGATACAGAACAGCTGTATAAGTTTTCGCAATAATAAACCAATCTGAAACCCCACTAAGCCATATAGGAATTGACACGACAGGAGCAACAATAAATACTCCAAATACAATCCACGTAGATCTTCTTATAATTTCATACGAGATGTACATTACTAATATGTAGCTTAATATCATTAAAAATGCATTCATATATTACCTCCAATTTCTTGATACTTCATTTGATTTTGTTCCCTACACTTTAAATATATTTAAATTACTCCAAAACGCAAGACTACTTGCTAACAAATATTATACTACAAAAAGTTAAAATATTAAATATATTTTTAGTCTTAATTTCTTGAAAAACAAGCAACTATATTGAAATCACTAAAAAGCAAGCAAAGATTTTATATAGTATATGCGTCAACTTATATATAAATTCACATATATTACATAGTTAAATCTACACTTGCTTCTCTAGTCCTTTGGTATACTGAACTGTTTTTTCAAGAAATAATCTTTTAGGTTATTATACATTCTAACTCTATCAGTTTAAACATGCTCGCAGTTCTTTCACCTCGCATATATTTATTTTTTCCTCTTTATTTTAGCTGTTGTCTGTCTAATAATAAGCTCATGATCTAATACAATTTCTCTTTGAACTTCTTTACCATTTATCATTTTAAGCATATTCTCTGCTGCCGCTCTACCTTTTTCCATAAAAGGTTGCGAAACCGTACTCAGCGTAGGATTATATAATGATGCAATCTCAATATCATCAAAGCCAACAACAGATATATCCTCTGGAACTAGTATTTGATTATCGTGACAGCATTTTAACACTCCAATTGCAACTTTGTCATTAACACAAAAAACCGCCGTCGGAACAACAGTTCTAGTTAAAATTTTCGTCATGGCCTTATAACCATCTTTTGAAGAGTATTTACTGCTATATACAAATTCTCTTTGTACTTTTAATCCTTTACGTTTTAAAGCACTTACATATCCGTCAAATCTCAATTCTCCCGAAAATTTATCTTTCATGTCTCCTGTTATCATAACAATTTTTTCATGCCCTAAATTAAGTAGATAGCTTACCACTTCAAAAGCTGCTCTGTAATTGTCAATTTTTACTACAGGAATTTTCTCAAGCCCTGCATCAGATCCTATTATAATTATGGGTTTAGTGAAGTTTTCTAAGACCGCTCTTAGCTCATCATTTATTTGATCAGTTAGTATTACAAGTCCATCAACATTTTTTTCATCGAACATTTTTATTTGCTTAATCTCAGTTTTCACTGCAAAATTTGTGCTAGTCATTAAAAAATCATATTCTGTTTCTTTAAATACATCCTCAATACCTACAATTATTTTTGAAAATACAGGGTTGGTAAAGTCAGGAATTATTATCCCTATAATATTTGTTCTTTTATTTGACAGAGCCTGAGCAACTTTGCTGGGTCTATAATTAGTTGTATCAATAACCTCCAGTATTTTCGACCTTAGGTTTTCACTGACCGTTTCAGGGTTGTTTATAACTCTTGAAACCGTGGCTTTTGATACTCCTGCTAGTTTCGCTACATCGTTTATAGTTATTTTCAAGCAAACCACCTCTTATTGTTTATTTACCAGAGCCTGCAGTAACTCCTGCGATAATATGTTTTTGTGCAAAAATGTAGAAAATAATAATAGGTATAATAGATAGTGCTAAAGCTGCCATAGCTAAGTGCCAATCTTTAGAAAATGCACCAAAGAAAAACTGCATTTGTAGGGGAATGGTTCTAACTGACTTCTCTTGCAATACCAAAGAAGGCAGTAAAAAATCATTCCAAATCCATATCGAATTAAGTATTGCAACAGTAACTGTTATTGGCTTTAAGAGAGGAAAAATAATATGGTAAAAGACTTGCCATGTCGAGCATCCATCGATTATTGCTGCTTCTTCTAGCGACGTCGGGATATTCTTAATGAATCCATGGTATAAAAATATCGATAAACTCGCACCAAATCCTAAGTATAAAAATATTATACCATACCTTGTATTAATAAGATTTAAGTTATTTGGTCCCATCATACTAACTAAAGGTAACATAACTGCTTGAAATGGAATTAGCATTGCTCCAACAAATGTATAAAAGATCACACTACTAGTTTTGTTCTTGGTTCTTACTAACACCCAAGCTGCCATTGATGAAAATACCGTTATCACCAATACGCTTACAATTGTTATAATTAATGAGTTGAAAAATGTTTGCATAAAATTCATTCTATCCCAAGCCATGAAGTAGTTCTCCATCATAATTTCCTCTGGCCAGCCCAAAGTATCGACCAAAACGTTTCTCTTTGATTTTAAGCTATTAGTTAAAATTATGTAAAACGGCGATAGGTACAACAGTGCTAATAAAACTCCAAATATTTCAAAGCCCCATTTTTTAAATCGAATTTTTCTCACTACATCTCCACCTCTTTTCTCTTACTAAAATAAACTTGTGTCAACGTAGTAATCGCTATTACTCCAAAAAAAATAGCAGCTTGTGCTTGTCCTTCTCCAAAATTTGCTTGCGTAAAAGCTTTGTTATATATGCCGAGCGCCAAAAGTTCTGTCAATCTTGCAGGTCCACCGCCTGTTAATGCAATGTTTACATCAAACATCTTAAAAGACGTAGATAGTGTTAAAAATAAACTCACTGTAAATGCAGGCGCAACCATTGGAAATGTAATATGTCTAATCTTTTGAAGTGCACCTGCTCCGTCTAATGACGCGGCTTCTATTAGTTCTTTTGGAATGCTATTTAGGGCTGCTATATATATAATCATAATGTAGCCACCCATTTGCCATGTACTTACTATAGCCATTGACCATAAAGCCATATCTGGGTCACTTAACCATCTTGCCCCCAATATACCGGTATTTAAAAGCTCAGATACATATGGAAGGATTTCCAGAAATACAAACTGCCATATGTAACCCAAAATGAGCCCCCCTATGAGGTTAGGCATAAAAAAAGCTGTTCTTAATAAGTTGCTTGTCTTTAGTTTTCTAGTAACTAGTAGCGCAAGACTAAACCCGACAATATTAATTAACATAACTGCATAAAATGCATATATCAACGTTTTAACAAATGATGTTCTAAATTGAGCATCAGCAAAAATTTCTCGATAGTTCTCAAATCCAATAAATCTAGTTGTTGCTCCTGGAATAGCGCTCCAATCGGTCAATGAATAATACATGCCTATGATAAACGGAATTATAACTACTATAATAAAAGTCAATGAAATAGGAGCTAAGAAAAACCAAAAACTTTTTTTATCAATTACTTTATTCATAGTCCCTCCAATCGTACTAGTTAGTATTTTAAATTAGCGAGCTAACGACTAATGCCATCAGCTCACTACCTAACCAACTTCAACTACATTACTTCTTTTCTTGCCACATTTCATCTAAAAATATCATAACCTCAGATCTTGTTCTTTTCCCTAGATAATATTCTTGTATAGCTTGTTTAGCATCAATTTCATTAAATCCTGCTGGGAACCCATGCCATACCCACGGTAATATTCTTCCAGCATACACGTAGTCTTGAATAGACTTTGCTAATGGATCTTTAGGTTGTATTTTTACATGAGTAAATGCTGGTATAAACTGCGCCTCTTCTACTAAAAACCTGTGACCTCTATCTGTATTCATCATAAAGTTCAAGAATTTTTTAGCTGCCTCTTTTACTTCTGGCTCTAGCTGGCTATTTACCACCCAAAAATTAGGCACGCCTACTGGAATAGAATCATTTCCCCATGCTTTATTATCACTTAATGGAATAGGCAGAAATGCCATTTCTATTTCCGGTGAAATCTCCTGAATCATGCCGATAGTCCAATTTCCTTGATGTAACATTGCAGTTTTTCCTAAAGCAAAATTGGATACTTGCGCATCGTATGTTACTGTTATTAAGTCTTCGTAGCTATATTCAAAGAATAAATCTAGTAAATCGAAAAATCCTTCAAATCGATCGTTGCTGTAAATTTGTCCAGTCCCATCATTCAAACTGTCAATAAAAGCCATTGGATCTTCTTGCATAGCAAATGGAATGTTAAATGTATGGTAAGCCGCTGTCCACCATGCGCTTGCGCCAACCGAGTATGATAACACTACATCAATACCTAGTTCATCTTTTTTCTCATCCAAAATAGAAAATGCTTCGCTTAACTCAGACAATGTATCAATCTTACTAGTATCTATACCCGCATCCTTCAACATGCTAACATTGTATATTATACCATACCCCTCTAAACCAAATGGCACTCCATAAATATTCCCATCAACCGTTATATTGTCTAAAGTTCCTTTTGCTGCGTACTGAATCCAATCTTGATCATTTAGAGGCTCTAAAAATTCTCTCCACATATCTCTCTCAGTAGGACCTGGCACATTAAATATTGCTGGCTGATTCCCTGAATTCATTCTAACTCTTAACGCCGCGCTGTAGTCTTGCCCCCCACCTACTGTATCCATAACAATGTCAATATGCGGATATTGTTTTTCAAAATCGTCAACTAGCGCATCAAGTTGTTCTACAATTTCTACTTTAAATTGGAAAATATCTACTACTACATCCTCTACCACAGGTTCATTGGCATCTGGTTGATTAGTCTCTGCTGATTCATCCTGACAACCAATTAATAATAACATGCTCATAACTAATACCAACACTAAACTGATAATCTTTTTCATTTTTTCTCCTCCTCATATTATAAATCACAAGAAAACGGTTTCATTAACCTTCTTAAAAATAAGCACTCACTTTTATTACTAAGAAATTTGCTAAGGTGCTCCTACGTAGCTAATACAAGTTCTTTGTACCCTTTTTCTACCACATCGTAGTATGTTATAGAAAATTGATATGAAATTAAATCTGCTTCTAGAATGCAGTGGCTGTCACCTCTCTTCCATTGAATTTTAAGTTCTTTTTCAAATTCTACATCTAATACTTCAACTTCACCATCAAATGCTTTGTATGTATTTCTAAATTTCATAAGTTGAAATAGTTTCTTCACTACTGGTCTTAATACTTCTTGCTTTATCTCTTCTTCGGTATAATTATGCCTGTTAATGTCTCTTCCAAACTTTGTTCTCTCTACAAGTGTTGTGTCATTTTCACCCGCTAGCATTCCTACATAATACACTTGCGGTATTCCAGGTGCAAAAAATTGTATAGCTCTGGCCAACAAATACGCATCATCATTATTCCCTAAGGCAGAGTAGTAAGTGCAGTTAATTTGATAAATATCTAAATTGTTGTAGGCTTCTGTATTATATATCTTTTTCACATTAGCCCCTTTGCTAAATAACTTCTGCTTGGTGAAGTCTATTTCTTCATCTGACAATAAATCTTTTGCATCAACAACACCTATTCCATCATGTGTATCAAGTGTAGTAAACTGATTTTTCGGAGCAATTTTTAGCCAGTATTTAAGTTTATCGCCTTTGCCACTATAAAGAGAATGTAATACCAACATAGGCAATGCAAAATCATATACCCAATAACCTTTATCAGCTATTTTTAGCTGGATACTGTAATGCTCGTGAATTTCTGGAAGAATAATTGCACCATATTTGTCTGCAACATTTTTAACAATTTTTAAGTAGTCCCAAGTGTCTGGCTCTATAAAAAAACAGTTAGTATCTATACGTTTAGTCGCGTAGGCAAATGCATCTATTCTAATAATACTTGCTCCTCTTTGACAAAGAAATTCAACTGATTCCTGTACAAATTCTAACGTTTTTTTGCTGGCTAAGTTCAAATCAATTTGCTCTTCATCAAAAGTACACCAAATATTTTCTTTGCTCCCATCTGCAAATTCTACACTAATATATGGCGCTCTGGGCTTTCTTTTATAAATCATATCAATCTGTTTCTGTGTTGGTTTCTCAGCACCCCAAAATGCATCAAAATTAATAAATAGCTCTTTATACTCCGACTTTTCTTTATACCTTAAAAAGTCTTGGAAATACTCTGATTTTCTTGAAATATGATTTAGCATAAAATCATACATCATGTATTTGCTTTGACTTAACTCCTCAACTTCTTCCCATTTACCAAAACTATCATCTACTTCTTTATAAGTCAGAGGTGCAAAGCCTCTGTCTGCTGAAGATGGATAAAACGGCAACAGGTGAATTCCGCCAATGACATCTTCAAAATAAGTATTTACCAATTTGCTCATTTCTTCAATATTTTCCCCCAAACTATTGGGATATGTAATAAGCATTATTTCGTTTTTCAATTCCATTCTAACCTCCAACGATTCGTCTTAATCTACTATTATAGTRTATAATACCGGTTACAGAAAATCAAGTGTTTTTTTAAATTTCATCCATATATTTTTCGCTTGGTTGAAATTTAAGCACTTTTAATCTGTAACCGGTTTTGATGATTTCTAGTTTTACTCATATACTTTTGAATGATTAAAACATTTAGACATGTATTTTTGTTGCAGGCTTCGCTCTTTTTTCTATCATATTTTCTACTTCTTTTTTTGACGGCAATATCGAGATAACCCCTTTTTTTTGTGATACAATTGCAGCACACGCATTTGCAAAAGTTAGTATTTCTACAATTTCACTGTTACTTAATTGGCTAAGCATTTCTCTATTTATGCGTTTATCCTGAAGCATGTATAAAACAGCACCTATAAAAGAGTCTCCTGCGCCTGTTGTATCTTCAACCGAAATATTAAATGCATCGACATCAACTTCCTTAGTCTGCGTTATAAATCTGGCTCCTTTTTTGCCCATAGTATATATTACTAATTCAACATTTCCTACAAACAAGCTTTCTAGTGCAGATTTTTCATCCATTATTCCAGTGATAAATTCCAATTCATCATCAGAAATTTTTAAAATATGCGTTTTTGGAATGAATTCCAATATCGCCTTTTTGCAATCACTTGCCGATTCCCATAATGGCAACCTCACATTTGGGTCAAAACTGACTAAAACTCCTTCTTTAAGTGCATTATCAATCACTTTCACATGGGCTCCTTTAACAGGTGCATCTATAAGATCAACAGAACAAAAATGAAGTATGTCACCTTCGTTAAATAGAATATCTGCTACTTCACTCTCATTTAGCAACATATCTGCACTGGGCTTTCTATAAAATGAAAACTCTCTTTCTCCATCTTTAGTAAGTGACACAAATGCTAATCCTGTATTAGCTTTGCTAGTTCTAAGTACTTTACTTGTATCTACACCTGCATTACTAAGAGCATCAATAATTACGTCACCAAAAGCAWCTATTCCCAGTTTTGAAACAAAGCTACTTTTGCCTCCAAGCTTTGCAACTGCTSCTGCCACATTTGCAGGCGCACCACCTGGTACTCTTTCAAATTCTGTCACTTCTTTTAGCTGTACTCCTTTTTGCTTTGGTATAAAATCTATTAATGCTTCTCCAATTGAATATATTATGCTCATAAATAACCTCCTCTGTTTTCTAAAAAGAACTATTATTTTAGACAATATTAATGCAATAATTTGTAACAACCATAGCTGTCTATACAATGTTTGTATAATGTTTTAATGTTGTTAGCTAAATCTTCATAAACCTATACCCCACACCCCAAATAGTTTCAATATACTCTGGGTTTGATGGGTCACTTTCAATCTTCTCTCTTACACGTCTTATATGAACTGCAACAGTTGAAGTCTCACTAAATGACTCATATCCCCAAACTCTTTCAAACATATGATCTTTACTAAAAACTACGTTTGGATTCTCTGCTAATAACAAAAGCACATCAAACTCCTTATTTGTTAAAATCACTTCTTTCTCTTTCAAATAAATACGTCTTGATTTAAGCTCAATTCTTAAATCTCCTATTTCGACAAACTCATCTTCACTACTATTTTTCTTAGATGTAAGTCTTTCATATCTCTTTATATGTGATTTAACTCTTGCAACTAGTTCTTGCGGACTAAATGGTTTAGTCATATAGTCGTCTGCACCTATACCTAATCCCCTTATTTTGTCAATATCTTCAACTTTTGCAGACACCATCATAATTGAAATATCTTTATGTTTTCTTACTTCTTTGCATATTGAAAACCCGTCTATTCCTGGTAGCATTAAATCTAATATTATTAGGTCATATTCGTTATCGATTGCAAGGTCAAGTCCTGCTTTACCATCGCTAGCTATTTCTACTTCAAAACCATTGATTTCCAAATAATCTCTTTGCAATTCAGCAATGCTTTTTTCATCTTCAATTATCAGTATTTTCTTCATATGGTTTCCTCCGTTTTTCTTAATGAAAAACTAATTGAAGTTCCTATGCCCAAATCGCTTTCTGCCCAAATTTTTCCACCATGTGCTTCAACAATTTCTTTAGCAATAGTTAGGCCTATCCCACTACCTTCTGTAGGATTATTCCTTGAATCATCGGCTCTATAAAACCTATCAAATATATATTCTATTTTACCTTTCGAAATCCCTTTACCATTATCTTTAATCGTGAGTATATACTCTAAACTATTCTGCATAAGAATGATCTCTATTTTTGAGTTGGTTTTGTTTAGATAATTTACAGCATTTCCGATAATATTGTTCATTACTCTTTTAATATGTTCTCGGTCTATACTTACTTTTGCTTCTTTAATATCATTGAATTCGACCGATAATAACATGTTATCGCTCTCTATAATATAGTGCCACTCCTCAAAACAGTCCTTCAAATATTCGACAAGATTAACTTCTTCGTACTTAAAATCAATTTTATCAACATCTAATTTAGAAAGCATTACAAGTTCGTTAATTAAACTGTCCATACTTTGTGCTTTGGCACGAATTGTTCTGCTATATTTCTCAATTTTTTCAGGTGTATTAGCAACTTTATCAATTATCCCATCTGCATACCCTTTTATAGATGTAATAGGTGTTTTAAGATCATGACTAATGTTTGCAATCAAATTTTTTCTATTTTGTTCGTATTGTTTTTGAATTAACTTCGACTTTTTTAGTTGTTGTCTCATTTCATCAAATGCTAAAAAGACTTCACCTATTTCATCTTTTCCTTTATAATCAATTTCATAGTCTAATTTATTATCCTTAATTGCATTAACTGCTGTTTTCATTTCGCCAAGTGGTTTTATTATCAAACGTATTACATAAGAGATAAATATTAAATGAATTACTGTATATAGTATAAAAGATAATGCTCCTGTTCTTAAGAATCTATCTCTTATTCTACTTTCAAACACGCCTTTTGGAGCTAACCTATAGCTACTAGTTCCTCGCTCTTCAAAATTAGATTGCCTAAACTCTTGATTAATATCTTGCCTAAACTCTTGATTAATATCTTGCCTAACTTCATGCATTATGAAGAAACCTGCTATTGAGAATAGTAGGTATGGAACAATTATTAAAATGATATATGACATTAATATTTTTTTCTTCATATGCCCTTCTCCATTCATTAATCAGACAGGGGGACAGGGACTTGTCTGGTTCTAAAAAAGCAACTCTGACCAGACAAGTCCCTGTCCCCCTGTCTGAAAAGCAACTCTGACCAGACAAGTCCCTGTCCCCCTGTCTGAGTGCCGATTATTTACTCGTATCTAAGGGCAACAATTGGATCTAGTTTTGCCGCTTTATTAGCTGGGTAAATTCCAAAGAACAAACCTATGCCAATTGAAAATGATGTAGCAAGTATTATTGCTTTAATTGATATGCTTGTAGGCATATTCATTGCATCTCCTGCAAATGTTATAATGATATAGCCAAAGCCTATGCCAAGCAGTCCTCCTAGTAAAGAAACCGTTACAGCTTCAATTAAGAACTGTAAAAGTATGTGAATATGCTGTGCTCCTAATGCTTTTCTAACTCCGATTTCTCTTGTTCTCTCAGTAACAGAAACCAACATAATATTCATTACACCAATACCGCCTACTGCAAGTGAGATGCCTGCTATTGCAGCGATAAACAGAGTTAGTTGAGACATTACACTTCCTACTGTATCTTGTATGCTTTGCGCACTAAATACTGAATACTTATCTTCTCCAATATTATCATTAAATCCTTCAATAAATGCAATTATTTTATCTGACATAAGATCCATATCTATTTCTTCTTCATCTACAAACCCCACTACAATTGAGTTTACTTCTCCATTAAGTCTAAATAGTTTATCCATAGTAGTGTATGGAGTATAAACAACTGCTGATGATGCGCCAAATAATGTTTCTTCTTTCTCATAAACTCCTACAATTAAGAATGCACTGCTAGTTTTTCCAGTTTGAATAAAAATCCTTTTCCCTATTGGATTCTGCAAGCCAAATAGGCTTTCTGCTAAATCTGCGTCAATTACTATAGAATTTTTTCTGTCCTCAATTTCAAATTCATTAATGAATCTCCCCATTGAAAGGGTCAAGTCTTCAAGTACATCAAATTGCTCTGAGACACCTTCTAAACTGATTTGAGTATCATCAATATCTTCTTTAATTGTAACTGATCTTGTTATTTTAGGCGAGATAGACTCAATCTGTCTACTAAACCTTTCTAATATTCTATCGGTATCATCTATCGTTAGTTTTTCATCAGCTGATAGTGTTTCTCCCCTTGCATGCATAATTGATATTTTGTTTAAGCCTAAGGTTGCTAACTCTTTTTCTACAGATGCCATACTTGCATCTCCAAGAGATATCACAGCAATTACAGAAGCAATTCCTATTAGTAAACCTAAAAGAGTCAGTAATGTTCGCATTTTATTAGCAAATATAGCACTCAAAGCAATTCTAAACGCTTCTATAAATATCATTATACCACTTCCTTGTCTTCAATAAGATACCCATCTGCAAATCGTAAAGATCTTTTGGTTATAGCAGCAACTTCGCTTTCATGTGTAACAATCACTATTGTAGTTCCTTCATCATTTAACTTGGTTAACATTTGCAAGATTTCTCTTGTAGTCGCTGTATCTAAGTTCCCTGTAGGTTCATCTGCGAGTATTAATGCTGGCTTGTTAACCAAAGCTCTAGCAATTGCAACACGTTGTTTTTGCCCACCAGACAACTCATTTGGTTTATGGTGCATTCTATCTCCTAACCCTACTTTTTCAAGCATTTCTTTTGCTATTTTTTTTCTCTTTGAATATGGTACGCCGGCATATATTAATGGCAGTTCAACATTTTTTAGTGCGTCTAATTGCGCAATCAGGTTAAATGATTGAAATACAAACCCTATTTTTTCATTTCTAATTTTTGCAAGTTCTTTCTTATTCATCTTTTGTGTCGAATTGCCATCTAGTGTGTATTCTCCGTCTGTAGCACTATCCAAACACCCTATAAGGTTCATCAAAGTTGATTTTCCAGAGCCAGACTGGCCGACGATAGAAATAAATTCTCCCTTGTCAATTGAAATATTCACATCTTGTAGTGCTTTCACAGATATATCGCCCTTGCCATATATTTTTGATATGTTTTTCATACAAATCATTTTTTTCACTCCCTACCGAAAATAGTTTGCTTTGATTATGTTATGGCGAAGTTGGAGGTGTTTTTCCTCTTCCTCCACCGCCTCCGCCGCTACCAGGTGCTACCCCTGGAATCATTCCAGGCACTCTTACAGTTTGTTCATCTTCAGTGGATCTAATATATACTTCTAACCCTTCGATAATTTCATCACTAATTACTTGTATATACATATCTCCTCTAACACCTGTTTCTACAGGTAACATTCTCATTTCTTCTCCATCTTTAATCATAATTCCGTGCTTTCCATCTCGAATGCTCACTAGCGCTTCATAAGGTATAACAAAAGCATTTTCTACTTTGTTTATTATTATTTCTAACGCTGCATTAAAATTAGGCAATAAATCTTTGTCCTCGTCCTCAATGTCAATCAAGATTTTCACTGTGGCTTCTCCGCCAACAATTTCAGCGCTCGGGTATATTTTCCTTACAACACCCACGTAATTCTTATCCCTGTTTCCTAATGGTGTTACTATTACCTCTTGATTTAGACTAATTTTAGATATATCGTACTCGCTAATGAATGCTTCAACTTCTAAAGATTGTAGATCCTTAATTTCAAATATTTTTGAATTCTGTTGCACGAAATCACCTTCACTTATTTTGATGTCAGTAATCATGCCGCTAATTGGCGAAGTAATAATTGTGTCTTCTAAGTCTTGCTTTAACAAGCTGATGTTAGTTTCAATTAGTGCAATATCGTCTTCTAGCAGAGCAATTTCTTGATCTATATTAAATGCTTCATATTTTGTTTTTGCTAGATGATAGTCATCATTTGCTTTGTTTTTAGCATCTTCTGATTTATCTAACTCATATTTGCTTATTGATCCTACGTCATATAACGCTTTATTGTTCTCATAGGTTTCTGATGCATTCTCATATGCAATTTGTGCGTTATTCATGATGTTTAACAAGCTAATACTTCCTTCGCTTTTTAAACTGCTTAATTTATTAAATGTGCTATTTCTCTTATTCTCTAAATCTTGGATAGATATTCTTATGTTCTCATCATCTATTAATCCTAGAATATCACCTTCTTTTACTTCGTCCCCAATTTCAACTTCAAGCATAGTTACTCTCCCGGCAATTTTCGTCGGTACAATTTTCACTTCGCTTGACTGAACAACACCAGTAGTAGAAAGGACTTCAGTCAAATCTTGTTTTACTACATGTAATGCCTGCATACTTGGGGTCTTCTCTTCATTGCTTGCAGTTTGACTTTTATTATAAAAATAATAGCCAGCCGCTACAGCTATAATTATTAAAGTAACTATTAATAACACTTTTTTCTTAGACATAATAAACCTCCTATAATCATTTGTTTACATGATAATTTAGGAGGCTTAATTTGTAATGAACTAATTATTAAATTTTATTTAACAAAAAATTTGACACCTAAAAGATATTTATAATAACAGCAAAAAAAGGCTCGATAATTTGATAAAGTATAGGGATAAACATTGCTGGTAACATGTTACCAACTGATATTTTCTTTATCTCTAATATGTTAATTGATATTCCCATGATCAGAATCCCACCTATAGCGGACATTTCTAATATAACAGCTTCTGTTAGTAATCCACCTATTAAGGATGCAAATAGCGTTATTGTTCCTTGATATATAAAAACTGCAATGGATGAGAATACAACTCCTATGCCCAAAGTCGATGCAAATAAAATCGAAGATATACCATCTAAAAGCGATTTTGCAAACAAAGTAGAGTGATCTCCTGTCATGCCACTTTCTAACGACCCAACAATTGCCATAGCACCAACACAGTAAACTAAGCTAGCGGTAACAAATCCTTTAGCAACATTGCCATATTTAGAAGACAATTTAGATTCAAGCCAATTTCCTACTTGATCTAATTTGTTCTCAATTCCTAATTTTTCTCCTATTATACTACCTATTGCTATTGAAAAAATCACAAGTAAAATATTATTGCTTTTTAATGCTCCTGACATTCCAATTACAAATACACTTAATGCAATTCCTTGCATAATTGTATTCTTGTAGTTTTGAGGAATTCCTTTTTTAAGAAGTACACCTAGAGACCCACCTATAATTATTGCAATTGCGTTAACAATAGTACCTAACATGTTTTCTCACTTCTTTCTGCTATCTTTTTTCTTCTATAAATCTGTTTCAGCGATTTCTTTCTTAGTAGTTTCATGTAGAGTTATGGCACTTTTAGCCAATTCATCAGCTTCGTCATTGAATTCATCCCCAGAATGAGCTTTAACTTTAACAAAAATAACTTCCAATTCTTTTGAAATTCTATTATACATTCTTTTGTATTCCTGGGTTCCTTCTTTCTTTGCCTCCCAGGCATTAGTCGCCCATTTTTCTATGCCATCGTAGTCATAATGCAGGTATAGTTTTTCTACTTTATTATCTACTGCATATTTCATAGCTATTTCTGCACCTTTAATTTCTCCGGCAACATTTCTCATGCTTAGGAGGTCAGGATTACTCTCTGCATCAGAAAAAGAATGCTTTTTACAATTATGAAAAACAACTACACCATAGCTATATAGCTGTTTCTTTGCACTATAACTTCCATCGACATATGCGATCATTTCATTTTCTTCTAATTCATCAATCGTTTTAACACTGCTTTTAATAGTGCTAAAAACAAGGTAAGCTTCAGCATCTTTCAATCTTTCAAAACTTTTATACTCTGCACTAGAGTACCTTTTTATTGATTCTTGACATTCTGCCCAAGTCTGAAGTATTCCTGTCTTTCTTCCTTTTCTAACTGCGTAATATTTTTTCTTTGCCATCATATTCCCCTTTGTATTCTTTCTAAACTTTCAAATCTATCCCCATAGCATATACTTCATTCCAAAATAAGATTTTTCTAAGCGCAAATAAAATAGTATCTTTTTTAGATTCAACGTTTTTTGAAACAAAGACCTTTATATTATTCACTTCAAAAACATTAAAATTGTCAGTAGCCGACGGCTCTTTTAGCTTGATATCAGTAACAAGCACATGCCCAGCTCAGCCAGATTTACATCTTACTAGCTTAATTGTAATAGCGCTCTTGCCTTTTTTACTTAGGTAATCTTCGACTTCTTTTTTAATAATAATTTTCATGTTTCTCAACCTTTCGTTTTATGTATTAGTACCAAATTAATCGGTAATTTCGCCAACTAATACCTTAATATATTCTAACTCTATTATGGCACTCTTTAGCTAAATATTCAATGCGAATATCATTTCAAAAATGGCAAAACAAATAGCAAAGCCACAACTCTTGATTATAGTCATGGCTTGCAGTTTCTTATTCTTTAAACTAATTACTAATAGTTAGTTTCTTTAATTTCAAAATGCTCTTTCAGATGAAGACAGGCTGGACAAACTTCAGGCGCCTTAGTATCACGATGTACATATCCGCAATTTCCACATTTCCATGCAGCTTCTTCATCTTTTTCAAAAACTCTGTTAGTTTCAATGTTTTCTATAAGTTTTCGGTATCTTTTTTCATGCTCAACTTCTACTTCTGCAATTTTTCTAAAAGTAGTTGCAATTGCTGCAAACCCTTCGTCTTCTGCAATTTGTGCAAACTTCGGATACAAAATCGCGTGCTCCTCATGTTCTCCTTCTGCTGCTTCTTGCAAATTCTCTAGCGTTGAGCCTATTTTCCCTGCTGGGTAAGTAGCTGTAATTTCTACTGGTCCACCTTCAAGGTGCTTAAAAAATCTTTTAGCATGTTCTTTCTCATTGTCAGCAGTTTCGGTGAAAATTGCCTCTATTTGCTTAAATCCCTCTTTCTTTGCTTGTGATGCAAAAAATGTGTACCTTGTTCTTGCTTGCGATTCTCCTGCAAACACTTTCAATAAATTTTTCTCTGTTTCTGTTCCTTTAACGCTTTTCATTTTGTATGCCTCCTATTTATAATCATATTTATATGATGATTCTTAATGCCATTCTTTAGTCTGCTGCTCTAACTTAGACGGGGGACGGTTCTCTGTCTCAAAAGATAACTCCTCTATCTCAGTCAGTATCTCGGTCAGTCAGTAAGAGGGTTTCTACTCATTGTTGTTTCTAATATAATAGAATAAATATTGTTGCGCAATTCCACAATGATCTCCGAAATATTCTCTTGCAAAGATATTGACTTCTTTGTTGCCTGTTTTCGCTAGTCCATAATATTTCGTTAGAATTTTTTTCACCCAAGTGTCTATAGGGAAAGCGTTAGTTTGATTACATGCAAAGAGAAGAATGCAATCTGCGACTTTGTCGCCAACGCCTTTTAATCTCTTTAACTCTTTCCTTGCCTCATCTAAATTTATATTTCTAATTTTGTTCAAATCAATTTCCTCGTTTACAATTGCTTTAGTTGTATGATAAATATATGCATCTCTATATCCTACCCCGCATTCTCTTAAATCTTCAACAGTTGCTTTATTTAGTTGTGAAGGTCTTGGAAAAGCATAATATTTTTTACCCTCAATTTCATCTATTAAAGTACCATATTTCTCTGAAATTCTTTCTATGGATTTCTTTATCCTCGGTATATTATTATTACCTGAAATAATAAAGGTTATTATAATTTCCCAAAGTTCTTGATTTAGTATTCGTACTCCTTCACCATAAACAATAGCTTTATCTAGATTCCCATCTTTTCCTCTAAAACTTTCTATTATCTCTTTATAGTTTCTATTTAAATCAAAATAATCCTTCCAAATAAGTGAAAAATCCTCTTTGCTAGCGCCAGTAATAATAATTTTACTTCCTTCTTGCACAGCATTAATAACTCTAGCAAATGCAATAATCGTATAGCTACCATTTTCGTTTTCTTTCCATCTGAAAGTTTGTCCGCTCTCAGCAATTTGTTTTAGTGAAAATTCTGTGACATCTTCTATAACTATTTTTTTCATAATTACCTCGGTATATTCATATTTGGAACTGCCCTCTATCTGAACATCTAGTTTGTTCCCATAAGTTTTGCTTTAACAACAAGCCTTGTATCTGGATTATCAACATGAATAGGGTCGCAAGTAAACAATGTTATTTCCCTAAAACCTTTACTTGATAGTATTGACATATTTCTCCTCCTCTTTAGCTATTGCCCACTTATCTCATCAAGTAGGTACGCGGTCTAATGGAGCTTGCCATTTGACTCAATTACCCTAATTATGTCCTAAAATAGTCTGTGCAAATCTTTTACCATATTCAAATGCTTTATCTAATTCATCTTTTGAAGGCTTCATAATAACCTTTAATCCCTGATCAAACTGTTTTAATCTTAGCATTTTAAATCTTGCTTCAATATTAGGTATAGCTTCACCACTCCACCCGTAGCTACCAAAAGCTGCTACTAGTTTTCTTCCATGCACTATTGGTGACATTGCCATTAACAAATCCCAAATTGGCGGTAATGCATCTCCGTTAATAGTTGGTGTACCGAATAGAACACCATCTGCCCATCTAATTTGGTTTAATACAAAGTTCTTATCTTCTACTTCCATATCATATATAAACACATCAATAGTTACTTCTGATTTAATGCCTCTTCCAAGAGCTTCTGCTACCGATTTTGTATATCCATAAGCGGACACATATGGAATTACTACTGTCTTTTTATTAAATATGTTTTTCTCAGTCGACCATTCTTTATATAGATTCACTATAGCCCAAGGGTTTTCATCTAGTATTGGTCCATGACCAGTTAAAATCATTTCAATTTTCTTATCTTTGATTTTCTCAATAGCATTTAGTACATGTTGCTTAAATGGTCCCATTATCATGTCATAGTAATATTTCAGCGCAGACATGTAATCTTTTTTCTTAGTTACTTTACTTACTAATATTTCTTCAAAACTATAGTGAGCACCAAAACTATCGCAAGTTATTAGTATTTTATCTTCTTTAATGTATGTATACATTGTATCTGGCCAATGTAAGAATGGTGCCATAATGAATTCTAACGTTTTACCACCTAAACTAATAGCATCTCCATCTTTTACAATAATGCTTTCAAACTCTCCATTAACAATTTCTTTTAATAATCTAATTGCTGCTCTGGATCCTATAATTTTGATATTTGGATTCAGTTTCAAAATCTTCTCAACAGAACCCGCGTGGTCTGGCTCTGTATGACTTACAACTATATAGTCAATTTTACTAATATCAACAATAGCTTCTAACTTCTTTATGTATTCATCAAAAAACTTAACTTTTACAGTTTCAAATAATGCTATCTTTTCATTCCCTTTTACTATATATGAATTATAGCTTGTACCAAATTCAGTTTCCATTATTATATCAAACGTTTTTAATTCAGGATGTAAAGCACCAACCCAAGTTATTCCATCTTTTATTTTTAAAGTTTTCATGTTAACCTCCAATTATCTACTGTTATTTGTTTATAATGATTACAATTTTAATCTTAATGCATTTATCCTGCTTTGTCAATATACGAACAGACGAAATTTCTGCAACAATTATCCACCAGCATCATATTTTATTCAAGATATGAGCTAATAGTATATATTCCGTTTTAACTTATATTCAATGTCATCAATTAACAAAATGCCATTTTTAATTTCGAATTCAATTTCGTATCTCGGATATTCCCTATATAAATTTCTTACAAGAAGAATCCCTGGCAAAATCTCTTTTTCATGCCTTACTATAATTCCTAATGATGTTGTCGCTCCGCCATCAGTTCTATATACAATGACGCGTGATTCACCTACTTGTACATATTCAATAATGCTAAATCCTATTGCATCTACATTCCTTACATCTTCACTAACTGCAATAAGGATTAGTGTAAAAATTAAAAACATCCCGCTAACTAATACCATAATCCCATATAGAATAATAAACAGTATTTTTTTATATAGGTTCTTAATAGTAAATCCTAAAAAAACGAGCACAGTCGGTATGCATAGAGTAATAATCATAAAAATATAATTAGCCAGCCTCGAAGAAAACCTAATAAAAGGATAAATAGCATTTATTATTGAAAGTATAAATATGATATTCAAAATTAAAATCAATTTAAAACTGATTTTTGACATTCCAGCCATTGTAGCACCCCTTTCAACATCCCACAAAATCGGCGTTGCAAAAATTTGTTCTACCTTACAGCAAAATCAATTTGCTTTTTTATCATTTTCTTAACTTCCTCTATATTACTATTATCATCATAAACAAAGCTAAATAAAGATGTAGCAATTATTGAAAAAACAACTTTTGCGCATTCGTTTACATTAAAATCTTCTTTTAATTTCCCTTCTTCAACCAAAACACAGAGCAGTTCGTTTAATACAGAAAGAAATTCATAATCCAACTTGATCATTCTTTCTCTTATAGAAATACAATCTTCCGTGTTCCCAAAAACCACTGTAAAAAGCTCTTTAATCATATGTTTCTCTACTTTAGCAAACAAATCTATGTGAATATTTAACAGATTAAATATAACCTCTGAAGCACTTTTGTCTTCGTTGTCAACAAGTTTTTTAAAATTTGATATTTGAGTCACTTCAAATAAATCACTCATCACACGTACATACAATTCTGCTTTTGATGCAAAATAATTATATATTGTTCCCACACCAATACCCGCATGTCTTGATATTATTTCTATTGTCGTCTTTTCATATCCATGCGTGAAAAACATTTTTTGTGCCGCTTGTAATATAATTTTTCTGCATTTAGTTTTTTTTTGCTGTCGTAATCCTTCCATTCCCTCGGCGCTCCTTTTCAAGTATGTAAACTTTCTTACATTTATAAACACGGTTTCTAGCATAATCATTACATTTTTTTAGTGCTCTAATTAATTATACTGTATTATTATTATTTGTCAAAAATCTCTTGACATTTTTTGTGCATATCATATAATTAAATTATGAATGCATTCATTTTTTATTTGTATTATGCTTTACGCAATTGAAAATCATAGGAGGTGCAATTTTGAAAGTAATTGAAATTAGCTCTTTAACAAAGTATTACGGCAAATCAAAAGGTATTGAAAACGTCAATTTAGAAGTTAACGAAGGCGATATTTTTGGCTTTATTGGACCTAATGGAGCTGGAAAATCCACTACTATTAGAACACTTATGAACATAATTTTCCCAACTAGTGGGAGCGCAAAGATTTTTGGCATGGACGTAGTTAAAAACTCTAAGGAAATAAGAAAAAATATTGGGTACGTGCCCTCTGAAGTGTATTATTATGACTATATGACTTCAATCGAGTTTCTAGAGTATTCTGCTAGCTTCCACAATCTTGATGCCGCAGCTAAAATTAATGACCTTTCCGAAAAACTAGATTTAAATTTAGAGAAAAAAATCAGTGACCTTTCTCATGGAAACAAGAAAAAAGTCAGCATTATTCAAGCAATAATTCACGAACCTAAGCTACTAATTTTAGATGAGCCAACTGGAGGGTTAGACCCACTAATCCAGAGCGTTTTTTTCGATATCCTAAGAGAAGAAAATGAAA
This sequence comes from Alkaliphilus sp., assembly GCA_002733545.1. Lineage (GTDB taxonomy): Bacteria > Bacillota > Clostridia > Peptostreptococcales > NVVX01. The sequence goes on along the minus strand of NVVX01000007.1, from coordinate 6,589 downwards.
AGGGTACTACTATCTTTTTCTCATCACATGTGCTTTCTGATGTGCAAAAACTTTGTAATCGAGTAGCAATAATTAAAGATGGTTCGATCATTAAAACTACCCACATTAGTGAACTCATTGAGGATAATTTCAAGAATATTTATCTTGAATTGAAGAATGTTGAGACAGCAGACTTTTCATTAAAAATTGATGGTATTATTAATAAGAAGATTAACGGAAAAACTGCGACCCTTCTATATAATGGCGATGTTAATCTTTTGCTTTCAGAGCTTAATAAATTGGATTTACAAAATCTAAGAATTGAAGATCCATCTTTAGAAGAAATCTTCATGCATTACTACAAGTAAAGGAGAAAAAACATATGTTAAATATCTTTTTGCACGAATTTAGAAAAAATAGATTAAGTCTAATATTGTGGTCGGTCTCAATGATTTTGTTACTTGCATTAATGATGGCAATTTACCCTGTAGTTGCGGAAGATAGAGAGGGCTTAATTACAACTGTTAAAGCAATTATGCCTGAACAGTTAATGGAAGCTTTTGGGCTTACAAGAATTGATGTAACTAAAGTCCTTGGGTTTTACACTATGGATCCTTATCTTACCGTTGTGCTTTTTGGTAGCATCTACGCCTTCATGCTAGGTGCCGGAATTCTTCTTAAAGAAGGAAAAGACAAAACCATTGAATTTCTACTTAGTAAACCAATAAAAAGGCATGAAATCATTACTTCTAAGCTTCTTGTTTTCTTTAGTAATATAACTATATTCAACGTATCAATAGGAATTTCATTGGTCATTTTGTTTGAGATATTTGCCGATGGTGATTATGCTTTTGGTGTGTTTATACTCCTGCTATTAGGACCACTTTTAGTTCACATGCTTTTCGGTACATTAGGCTTTTTGTTCGTAGCCATTAAAAAGAAGCATACGTCTGTTCTTGCACCAGGATTAGGCTTAATCATGGTTACTTTCTTTTTTAATAAAATATCAAATGCTGCAGATAGATTTGAGTTTTTAAAATACGTGTCCCCTTTTGAGTATGTTGACCCGACTGATATTTTGATATGTGAAAAACTAAATACTAACTATGTGATTCTTATAATTGTTCTTGTTGCTATAAACATTGTTGGTACATATTATTTTTATCAAAAGAAAGATATGCTATTATAGAAAAAAATATCACCTGCCAAGTTCATACTCTAGCAGGTTTTTTTATGCGTTAAAACCCTTAAACCGGTTTTTACTAATGCAACCCTTTTTTAAAGGATTTTGTTGAGCTATGTCGAATACGTAATTAACTTCACATAAAAAATATTGCTATTACAAATAAGGAAGGATGATTGTATGTTTAAGAAAAAATTGAAATCTAAAAATCTTGCAAAAACCAAGAATGGAATTAGCCTGAGCTATAAAATTGGCGGAGGGTTTTTTGCACTAATTGCACTCTGTATTATTACATTTTTTATTGGTAGATATGCCATGAAAATTGTAGTATTCGACCTAGACATCCAAAATAACATTGAACACATTGACGAATCATCTCACTCATTAGTAAAAAATGAAGCGAATTATCGCTTAAACCCAGAAGATGCATATTTAATCAAGGCAAGTGAGCTGCTTGATGAAATCCGTTCTTATTCTTTAGAAACACAGAAAATGCTTACCTCTCCAGATGATATGCAAAAACTAGATATCATTATTTTTTACGCAAATGAATACACCAATTCTTTCAAAAAATATTCTGAGCTATGGAATGAGATGAACAATGTTAACATCACTTTAACATCGCATATTAATGAAATCCTCTCAGATTTATTTGCCCTTTCAAAAAACCATCGCGGAGAGTTAGTTAAAATCTTAGATGCAGATGATTCAGAGCTAAAAATAGCTAGACTTTCACTATTAGCTGAGCTAAGAAAATCGCAGAATACTATTTATAATATCACTACATCTAAAGATGCTTTTATAGCCAACTTATATAAAACTACTCATAGGGCTGAGTTTATTCAACAAACTAATAAGAGCTTTGCATCAGCTAAAGCGTTGTTAGCTAACCAAAGTAGCTTTAACCCAGACCTTATAGATTTAGGCAGTTTGCCACAAAAACTTGACTCTGCTTATAAGATTTACGCTAAAATGGTTGCTTTAGAACAAGAGAAAGAAATATTACGCTCTGTTATGTTACATGATTCAACACAAATGATTGATAATTCTGAACTCTTGTTCCAATCCGAACAACAAAAATTGCTCGACTCCATAAAATCAAGTCAGATTTTCATGGCTATATTAGCTATTGTTGCGACAGTAATCGGGTTACTCTTAACCTTTTTTATTACGACTAGTATTATGAAATTTTCTAAAGAAACCCTAAGAACAGTTTCTCTTATTACAGATGGGGATCTAACAGAAAGAATTAAAGTTTTTTCAGGAGATGAGCTAGGCAAAATTTCGACTCAAGTTAATTTGCTAACCACTAAAATTCATGACGTCATCTCCGAAGTCAATGAGAGCAGCTTAAGCCTCTCAAATACATCGACAAGTTTGAAAGCATCTATGTCTAATGCAAGTGAAGGCATTGAAAATATTGCAGGTAGTATGAATACCGTCACAAACAGCGTGCAAGATGTTGCAAGCGCAACCGAGCAGCTAACCGCAAGCATTCAGGAGATGGCAAGTAGTGCCGACATTATTGCTGGAGAATCTGACAATGCTTATGAGAGCGGCAACTCAGTATTAGGATTTGTGCAAATCGGAGCACAAAACATTCAAGAAGTGGTCCACGCGAGCGAGCGTGTCCACGCATCAACAAATGAGCTTTTTGAAACCATGAAAGAACTTGGGTCTGCTTCAGAAGAAATAGGGTCAATCGTCTCTCTGATTACAGGAATTTCAGAACAAACAAATTTATTAGCCTTAAATGCAGCTATTGAAGCAGCACGCGCAGGTGAACATGGCAGAGGGTTTGCAGTAGTAGCAGACGAAGTTAGAAAGCTAGCAGAAGAAAGCTCCTCCTCAGCAAGGAAAATCAAAACGCTAGTCGACAGTATACAGTTAATCACAAATACAGCCAATTCCAAAATACTCGAAGAGAAATCTTTAGTACAATTAAGTGCAGAAAAATCCAAAGAAACTTTTGCTCAATTTGACATGATTCTTCGCTCTGTAGAAGAAATTATAATCAAGATTGAAGGAATGAAAAGTTCATCAAAACAGCAATCTTTAGTTGCTGAAGAAATGACAAATGCCATGGAGGATATTACAAGAACTACTCAAGAAAATGCGGAATCCACATCTGCTGTAAATGAAACTCTTGAAAATCAAGTCATGATTTTTGAGAAAGTTGAAAATGTCGGAAGAAAACTTGCTGAAATGTCAGAAACTTTACATTCTTTGGTTAATCACTATATAGTTTAGCCTATTACAAGCAGCAAATACGTATTTCTAATGAACTTGGAGCAAGCCATGGACAAATTTCTGCCTTGGCTTGTTTTCAATATCTATAGTTTAGCACTTCCATTTAGTCATACTGACGTTATTTATTCCCTACTACTGGAGTGATTTTTTTGCATCTTGTATCAAGACAAACGCTTTATGTTTGAACTATTAATTTGTCACCGTCAACTACAACAAATTCAGTATCAATTTGCTCTATTCTAATTGCGTTATTTGTAAGCTCTACTAATGCTTTCTCCAAACTATCTACTTTTTCAATAGGTACGTATATTTCTTTCTTAACATTCTCTAAAAACTCAGTGTTTGCCTCATGTACATCGCTTTCTTTTAAAATGAAATTTTCTATTTTTCCATGCAATGTATACTCATAAGTCAAAACCGTTCTCATCACTTTGACATACTTTATAAGCTTTGAATTTTCTAACCCCAGTTTAGCACTCTTTGTATAAGCCCTAATCAGTCCGCCTTTGCCTAGCTTTATTCCTCCAAAATATCTGGTAATGACTATAACAATATTAGTGATATTCTCGTTCTTAAGCATTTCTAACACTGGAAATCCAGCAGTTTTGCTGGGCTCTCCATCGTCAGAATATTTTTGGATTTTGTCCTTAATCGAATATACAGGCACGTTATGATTTGCTTTTCTATGCTCTTTCTTCACATCATTAATAAACTCAATTGCTTCTTCTTCCGTAAAAACTGGTTTAATATGAGCAATGAATTTAGATTTTTCTACTATGTATTCTGTTTTGCTATTATTTAATACTGATATGTAATGGTTCATCTTCAAACAGTCCTTACTTCCTATTGAATCTTATTTTTAAGCCTCACCCTTAATATAAGAGTGAGGCTGCTTCTAAAGTTTTGTATCATCAATCTTTGCTAAATATGAATTAACTGGTTCTACAATTCTTTTAATTGTTCCATCAATAAAAGGATTGCTCAAGTTTGCAAGCGAAACAAGTTCTAAAAATGGTTGACTTCCACCCGCTTTGCAAAGTTTTAAATACTCTGCCCAAGCCTTATTTCTGTCAATATTTGTTTTTTCCCAAAATTCAAAAGCAGATATTTGAGCCAAAGTATAGTCAATATAATAAAATGGATTTTGAAAAATATGTCCTTGCCTAAACCAAAATCCGCCTCTTTCTAAAAATTCGTTGTCTCCATAATCAATGTGTGGCAAGTATTTTTTCTCAATCTCACGCCACATCGTTTTTCTTTCACTTGGGGTTGCCTTTGGGTTTTCATACACCCAATGCTGAAACTCATCTACAGTAACACCATAAGGGATAAACAATAATGCTCCTGACAAGTGCGTAAACTTATATTTAGCCTCTTCCTCTTCGAAAAAATTCTTCATCCATGGCCAAGCGAAAAACTCCATACTCATTGAGTGAATTTCACAAGCTTCATAAGTAGGCCAAATATATTCGGGTAATGTATAATCTTTGCTACAATAAACTTGAAATGCGTGCCCTGCCTCATGTGTCAATACATCTACGTCCCCAGAAGTCCCATTGAAATTCGAAAAAATAAATGGCGCTTTGTATTTGTCAATAAATGTACAATATCCGCCGCTTGCTTTGCCTTTTTTTGCTACTAAGTCAAGTAATTCATTATCAAGCATAAAGTTAAAAAACTCATCAGTTTCTGGTGACATTTCTTTATACATTTTTTTTCCATTACTAATTATCCATTCAGGGTTTCCTTTTGGTTTAGCATTCCCTGTGGTAAATTCTAATGCTTCATCATAATATTCAAGTTTTTCTAGTCCTAATCTTTTAGCTTGTCTTCTACGTAACTCTGTTGCGACCGGTACTAAAGATTCATAAACTTGCTTTCTGTAGTTAGCCGTCATCTCTTGGTCAAAATCAGATCTCATCAGTCTTGCGTAACCAAGTTCAGTAAAACTTTCAAATCCTAGCTTCTCAGCGATTTTTGTTCTGACTTTTACTAATTCATCAAACAATTTATCAAACTCAGTTTCGTTGTTAACAAAGAACTCTGTTTTAGCTTCTTGTGCTTGTTTTCTTATCTCTCTATCTGGAGAATTTGTGTACGGCTCCATTTGCGATAGATTTCGCTCTTCACCATCAAACATTATCTTAGCAGATGCAATCAATTTCATGTATTTGCTAGATAGTCTATTTTCTTCTTGTAAATCTTCAATAATTTCAGGTTTAAACGTCTTAAGTAGCAATTCTGCAATATTAAAAATCTGGTTACCTACTTTTTCTTCGAGCTGTTTTCTAAACTTAGAATCTACTAATGCTTCGTAATATTTACTAACCATACCTTCAACAATTGGCCCGGTTTCGTCCATAAAGTCATTTTCCGTTTCATAAAAAGCATCGCTCGTATCCAGCGAATGTCGTATGCTTACTAATGTTGCCTGTGTTTCAAAATCATTTCTAAGTTGATTGATTGTTTCCACGGCCTTTGATTGTTCATCCATATTGTCTGCTGTTTTAAAGGCTTTTAATGCAACTTCAAAAGATTGTTCAATCGCTTTTACATCTGGTCTCTCATATACGTAATCTTTAAATTTCATTTTTTCCTCCTATTTTTTTCAACTTTCCAACAGAATGGTCTTTTGGGTTACCACTAGTCAATTTGAATTCAACCTCCACCCAAAAACTGTTCCTTCTTGGTTTTATCTCTAACTAAATTTTTGCAGCTATAACCGTCATTTCAACCAACAAATGCTCTCTTGCAAGCTTTGCTTCAACTGTTGCTCTTGCAGGCTCAAAACCTTCTACAACCCAAGAGTCCCACACTTTGTTCATCTCTTCGAAATATACCATTTCACTTAGGTAAATTGTAACCGATAAAATATGCTTTTTATCTGACCCATATTTACTAAGCAAATTTTCAATTTTCTTTAGTATGCTTTTAGTTTGTTCTTTGGCAGTCTCAACCTTACCTTCTGTTTGACCACATAAGTATAGAGTGTTGTTATGCTCTACTACTCGACTCATTCTTCCTGTTCCTTCATATCGTTTTATCATTCATATTCTCCTTTTTTTCGTTATGTTAACAATCTTAAGTAAGCAAGGGTGTCACCACCCAAGCTCCTCATCAGAACCGTACGTGCCCTACTAAGGCATACGGCTCTTCACATCACATTTCAATTCATCT
>NVVX01000049.1 GCA_002733545.1 Alkaliphilus sp. | reverse complement strand
AGCCGCTTTTTTAATTCTCACTAATTTTCTTTCATGTTTTATAGCTTTCATTGAATACTCAGCTGCACTGCTTCCTGCATATTCTGCACTTTCTGAAACATAATCAACTAAATCGTTAACATGTAGTGCATTACCACATGAATATGCTCCTTCAACCATGCACATAAAGTTTTGATCTACTAAAGGTCCTTTTGTTGCTAAATCTAATTTTACACCAAGCGACTGAGCAACTTCATTTTCTGGTATTAGTCCTACAGATAAAATCACCCCATCGCATTCAACTTTTTTTTCTGTTCCTTTAATTGGTTTCATATTTTTATCTACTTCACATATTTCTACTGCTTCAACCTTTTCGTCGCCTATCACTTTTGTTATTGTGTGTGATAAATGAAGTGGAATATCATAATCATCCAAACACTGAACGATATTTCTAGTTAATCCAGATGCTGTTGATTTAACTTCATATACGCCCTTTACTTCTGCCCCCTCAAGTGTTAGCCTACGCGCCATGATAAGCCCAATATCTCCGCTTCCTAAAATAACACATTTTTTACAAGGCAAATATCCTAAAACATTTACAAAATACTGCGCTAGACCTGCTGTATAGACTCCAGATGGTCTTGAACCATGAATATGTACTTGCTTCGCTGTTCTTTCTCTACAGCCATTTGCTAAAATTATAGTTTTCGATGCAATGCTAGWTATTCCACGCTCCGAGTTAACAGCATCTAAATAGAACACGCCGTTTTCTTTTCTAATATTTGAAACAAAGGTTGAAGTCAAGATTTCAAGCCCTTCTTTTTTTGCCATTTTAATATATCTGTCGGCGTATTCAGGACCAGTAAGTCTTTCTTTAAAACGTATCAATCCAAAGCCGTCATGTATGCATTGTTTTAAAATTCCTCCAAGTCTATTTTCTCTTTCAATTATTAATGTATCTGCGCCTTTTTCATGTGCTTCTACCCCCGCAGCTAAGCCTGCAGGACCTGCGCCAAGAATTACTACATCATACATAGTCTTACAACTCCCTTTCTTATACCTAATAGCCTAATGGGGTCAGGCATGAACGTATAACGGGGTCACGGTATAACGGGGTCATATAACGGGGTCAGGCTTGAATAGTTGTATAACGGGGTCAGGCTTGAATAGTTGAATTAAACCAATATCAACTGGTAAATTATTCATGTCTTCTCCCTTAAGTAAACTATTTATGCCTGACTCCATACTGGACCCGAGACCTATCCGACTCGTAGCCCCGTTTAGCGTGACAAATTTGCTCCGTCCCTAACTGTCACTCCTCTCTCTAACTGTCACTCTCTAACTGTCACTCTCTAACTGTCACTCTCTAACTGTCACTCTAACTGTCACTATTTTGTTTCTTTTTTTAATATTATAGAATTTTTTCCTTTTTTTGTTATTTCAGTCATTTTCAAATCAGTATTTTCTTCAATAATTTTCATCACAATAGGAGTACAAAACCCTCCTTGACACCTGCCTGCACCAGCTCTTGTACGCCTCTTTATTGCATCAATTGTCTTTGCTGAAATAGTTGCGTTTATTGCATCAATTACTTCACCTTTACTAACTTCTTCGCACCTGCACACTATCTCACCATAGTCTGAATTGTTGTAAACTACTGTCTTTCTTTCTTCTAAGCTCGTAATATTTAGCTGCCTATCTTTTTCTCTTTTGGGATTCCAATTCGCTTTGCGTTTGACAGCTTTTCTAGTACTTAAAGATTTTAGCGCTAGTTTTTCAATTTCTTCTGCAATGGCTGGTGCAGATGCAAGCCCTGGAGATTGTATCCCTGCCACATGCACTAGGTTTTTAACATACTCTGATTTTTCTATAATAAAATCTTCTTCATAAGTTGCGGCTCGTATCCCTGCCATGTAAGTAATGATATTGCTATGTGAAAGTTTAGGTATCGTTTTTATAAGTTTATCAACCATCATCTCAAAACTTTCTCTATCAGTAGTAAAATCTTCTCTATACGGCTGCTCATATGCATTTGGCCCAATAAGGATATTGCCTTCAATTGTTTTAACTAGTCCTCCACCTTTAGTAATGCATTTTGAGTGACCTAAGTTAAATTTACCAACAATTGAATTTAATAAATAACCTGCTTTTTTATCCATTAGAGCAACTTCGCCTTTTCTTGGATGTATGGTAAAAAATTGATCATCTGCCATATCGGCTATTTTATCTGCATACACACCAGCTGCATTAATCACAACCTTTGGGTAAATTGTTCCTCTATTTGTTTTTACAGAAACAACTTCCTCCTTTTCATTTTTCATGCCTAACACTATAGTGTTTAATGAAAGCACGACCCCATTTGCTATAGCATTTTCTGCATACGCAATAGTCATTTTATATGGAGATAATGTAGCAGTACTTGGAAAGTAAAGCGCTCCTTCTATTGAAGGATCTAAACATGGCTCTTTTTCTCTAAGTTCCTTCTTGGAAACATAAAAAGCACCTTCTATTTTATTTTGTTTTGCTCTTCTTTTTATTAAAGGCAATGCAAATTGCATCCACTTTTTTTCAAACAAAACATAAGAGCCACTTCTCTTAAATGCAACGCCTAACTCTTTTGTAACCTTTGTATATATTGCATTTCCTTTTACATTATAGTATGCTTTCTTAGATTTAGGGCTAGCAGCTAACCCTGGATGAATTATCCCATTGTTTCTTGAAGATGTATGCATAGCTAAATCGTCTTCCTTATCTACTAACAAAATAGATATATCCCACTTTGCAAGTTCTCTTGCTATCGCGCATCCTATAATTCCTCCACCTATTATCAAAACATCCGTACTCGTTTTATCTAATGAATTATCGCTAATTAACGGCTGGCTTATTTTGGGTATTTTCAAATTTTTAACTTCGATTCTATTTACTACTCCCTTGTATCCTTTATTAGCAGCTACTTTACCCGCATTTACAACGTCGTCCCAACAATCAACTGTTCCTTCTAATATAATTGAAGATCTCCATTCATTGCATTCAATGGTTTTTGAGACGCTATTTTGTAATTCTTTCTGAATTTTTTCTCTTCTTTTTTTCATTCCTCACCACACCTCTATTATTCGGTTGTCCGCACATCCGTATGTTTATATATACTATTCTACATCACTTCTTTATGTCCTCTTTTTTCGCACAGAAAAAACAGGCACTGCCTGTTCTTTAAATTTTGTCTATTTCAATTTTTACTTGTTTTTAAACTGCTAAATTATACACTTCACCTAAAATCACAAAATTCAAATAATAGTATGGTTCTTCTGTTCCTTCAATATATATCCATCTTTCAATCTCTAACAACAATGTCTCGCTATCAATGTTTAAATCTTCTTGCTCCTCTTTAGTTGGCATTCTTGATATAACAATTTGCTCTATTTTTTTTATAGTTAGCCTCAAATCTTCTAATAAAATTTTTGCTATTGATCTAGTTAAATCATGCTTCCCCTCAACTATTTTGAATTCTTCTACAAAGTATGATTTCTCTATAGCTAGAGACTTTTCATCCATTTTTCTTATTCTCTTTAGCCAGTAACAGTTTTTTTCATTCTTCCATTTCATAGTTCTTAGAAGCTTTTCATCCGGTATAATAATTCCTTTACTGATTATTACATTTTCTGTTTCTATTCCTCTAGCCTCAAGAGAAGCAGTTAGGCTAATAATAGGTCCAAACCCTACTACGGGTTGTTTTCGTGCAACAAAAGTGCCTATTCCTCTTTTTTTATAAATATAGCCTTCATTCTCTAGCATTGATATAGATTTTCTAACTGTTGCTCTTCCCACACTATATTCTTCCATAAATTCTTTTTCAGTAGGAATTTGCGAGCTTATTTTCCATTCATCAGTCTTTATCTTCTTCACTATAATATCTTTTAGTTGAGCATATAATGGTATATGATTATTTTTATCTAGCATTTTGTTCCTCGACTTTCTTATAATTCCTATTAATTCACAAAGCTCTGTTTATCTCCAGCGTTGCATTTAATACTTCGTAATTTCTCTAATTTCAGAATACAGGCCTTTAAGCTTTGGAAAAATGTTCTTGTACACTTTCTTATATAACTTAGAATAAATCTCAACGTTTTTGCTATTAGGTTTAAAAACATCAACCCTATGAACCATTTCTTTAACTGCATCATCAAAAGATTTATAAAAACCTATTCCAACAAATGCAGTAATTGCTGCACCTAAGCCTGAAGTTTCATAGGTTTGAACTCTATATGCTTCACGGTTAAAAATATCTGCTGTTATCTGACAAATTGCATCGCTTTGAGATCCTCCACCTGAAATAGCGATTCTCTCCATTTTATGCTTTGTTTTTTTCTCTATTGCCTCAATTCCCTCAAGTAGTGCAAATCCTATTCCCTCAATTATTGCTCTATAAATATGCGTTCTTGTATGCACATCAGAAAATCCTATAATTGCGCCTTTTGCATATGGTTTTCTAATTCCTGAACCCCAAAGAGGTTGTAAAACTAAACCATGGCTCCCTGCTGGTACTTCATCTAACAACTTATTTAATAGCTCTTCAGCAGAAACGTTAGCATCTTTTGCCATAGCAACTTCTTTTGATGCAAATTCTTTTTTAAACCAGCTAATCATCCAATAGCCACGATATATCTGTACTTCTGGGTTAAAGTGATTAGGTATCACTGTTGCATATGACGGAAAAAATCTAATTGGCTCAAAATAGTCTTTAACTGTTGTTTGAATTGTAGCTGTTGAGCCTAGGCTAATGTTTCCAACACTATAATCTAAGCACCCGACCCCTAAAGTTTCGCACCCTTTATCTGACCCAGAGGCTATTAATTTTAGTCCTTCATTAATACCTGTTTCTTCTGATACTTTCTTAGATATTATTCCTAAAATCTCTGTTGGCTCGACTAATTTCACTAGTTTATCACGCTCAATATCACAAACAGCTGATTTTATGTCCTTTTTACTAGCCCATTTTCTATTTTTGTGGTCTAATGGAATATGCCCAATTTGCGAAGCAACTGAGTCTACAAAATTACCCGTCAGCTTATATATCAAATAGCCTGATAAAAAAATATATTTATCTGTTTTTTCCCATATTTCAGGTTGGTTTTCTCTTATCCAGTTTGCTTTGAATTTTTTTCTCGTTGCTAAAACTTGCTCTTTTACTCCACCTACAGATATCATAAAATTATGTAGTTTTGACATAGGTGTTTTGCACTCTGCCATTCTTTGGTCTAGCCACAATATTGCTGGTCTTAATACTTTACCCTCTTTATCTAATAATACACAAGTGTCTCTTTGTGTTGTAAGTGATACTGCAATTATTTTATCCCATTCAAGAGGATGTTGCTCTTTTAGTGTTTTGCATATGAAGCATAAACTATCCCAATATAGCTTTGGGTCTTGCTCTCCCCAACCAGGCTCTTTTGAAAAGTATGGTTCAAATGATTTTTTCACTTTGGCAATTAGATTTCCTTTAGCATCAAATATTATTGCTCTGATACTTTGTGTTCCACAATCAATTGCTAAGACGCTATCCATGCAATTACCGCCTTTCATTTTATACATCATACCTACTTTATTAGACAGTAGACACTAATAATCCTCTAATTCCTTCGTTCCTAGCTAAAATTCTTTTGCCACTAATTATATGCAAACTATTCCACTAAAAATCATTTCTTTTAAAGGAATTTAAGAGACACCAACGAATATAAATAACGAGAGGATGTGTTCTTATGCAATTTTTTATCAAGGTAATAGTTACAGCGATTATTGTAGCCATTGTATCTTATGTTAGTAGAAGATTCCCCACTATCGGAGCAGTTGTTGTCTCGTTACCACTTACATCTATGTTAGCAATCATGTGGTTATACCGAGATACTAACGATATAACAAAGGTAATTGAACTTTCCCAAGCTATTATTTGGATAGTAGTACCTTCTATTGTGTTTTTTATAGCTCTTGTTATTCTATTAAAAAATGATGTAAAGTTCTATATAGCAATGTTTCTTTCGTCTTTGATTATGATTCTAGGTTATAATGTATATATTTTCATTTTGAGAAGGTTTGGGGTAAATATATAGAAAAATAGAGCTACAGTCAACCTTTTATCTAACACAAAATTGTCTGTAGCTCCATCTATTATAGGTATCTATTCTTCTAAAATCAAATTCCATTTATTAATTACATCTTCTACCCACCTGCTAGCAAATGAATAACTTTTACATCATCACCATCATTAATTAGAGTCTTTTCATACGCTTCTTTATAAATCAATTCTGAATTTATTTTTACAATCAGTTTAGGAAAGGTATATTTTTTTAGCTCTAGCAACTTGGTGACAGTCAACCCTTCTTGCCAATCAAAGTTTCTATTATTTACTTTAATCATGTAATCACTCCATATTCACTATTGAAGATCTTTAATTACTTCAATCAACTGTGGTAAATCCATGCCTATTTCTTTAAGCTTTTCAACCTTCGGCACGCCGTCCATTGTCCAACCTCTTCTTTTGTAAACTGCATCAATAAGTTGTTCGTACTGATCTTCTCTGTACTCTCTCATTACTTTAATTTTCTCTTCAGTCGATTTGCCTTCTGGGTTATACCCAACATCTTCAATTAGTTGTTTGTCGTATCTTTCACTTCTTGACTCGTATTCTTCTACCGTAACAGGACCTACTGATCGGTAAGGAACTGCATCGTGGACTCTTCTTCCAACTCCCATTCTAATATTGAAAATTCTTTGGAAATTGTATACACGCTCTGATTGCACAATTAGTTCTTCTTTATCTATGTTTCTGCCTGTAACTCCGTTAAAAATATCTACATAGTTTTGTACATGCTCTGGTATTTTAGCAGGCTCTTTAGCGCTTATATTACTTTCTGGCACTATATCATTCCACGGAAGTTTGCATAAACCACAAAGTCCAAACCAAGTTCTAAACATTGGAAAATAATGAAGTGCTTCTGCCTTATCTTCAAATGTTGGAATTTGATTGTTTACCATATCCATAAAAATTAGCCATGCTTCATCATGTTGAGGTCCTTTATTAGTTAGCCCATATCCGCCTTGCTGTGCTAATGATTCTTTTGGTAGGTACTCTGAAAATTCCAATCCTTTTTGCTCCATGCCGATGTCATGTAAAAATTCTGGATCTGCTCCGTATTTTTCTACAAATATTTTCTTCATTCTTCTAACACCTTGACCTGCTATCTTACCAAAGCCTTCGCCTCTAGACATTTGGTGTAATAATTCCATTGCAGCTTCACCGTTTCCAAAGTTTAGTTCTAAGCCGCCTGTAATATCCTTGTTGATAATTCCATTTTCATAACATTCCATAACAAAAGCAACAAGCGTACCAAACGAAATTGTATCCACTCCATAAGTATCGCAATAGAAATTATTCTCAAGTATATATTCAGGGTCGAAAATTCCACAGTTTGCACCAACTCCTGCAGCAGTTTCGTATTCAGGACCATCTACTGTAACTAAATCTCCTTTATATTTTCCTGTTTTAAGCTCAAATTTATCTGCTGCTTTTGCACAAGACATTGAACATCCGTACCAACAACCATCAGGTTTGTCTTGTGTCAAATATTTATCTCTAAACACATTAGATGCAATTTTATATGTGTCAGGATGTGAACCAAACTTATAATTATGCGTTGGTAGCAAATCGTACTCATCCATAATTTCAATAATATTTGCTGTTCCGACTTGTCTCATTCTACACTGATTGTCATCAAACTTTCTAATTTCTTTATGCAGCCTTATTCCTGCTCTATTAATTAGTCCAATATCATGAGGATTATTCAAATCACTTTTAACCCCACTAAATTTAACGACCAAGGCTTTAATGTTTTTGTTTCTAAAAACTGTTCCAATTCCGCCACGCCCTGCTTGTTTAAGTCTTGCAACTTTTCTTCTAATGTCGTAAAAAGTAAAATTAAGTAGTCCAATTAAAGTGTGTTCTGCTGCTGTTCCTGCAGTAACAACTGAAATATGTCTTTTATCTTTTTCAGAATCAGCGTACATTTCTGTAAGTTGCTCTCCTAACACATGCCCATCTACTGCTTCTAGTGGAGCTTCTTCAATTCTTACGTTACCTGTATTTCCGTCTATTGCTATGATTACATCTTTATCTGCTTTACCTTGGATTTCTAATGCATCCCATCCTGAAAACTTTAAATAGGGTCCAAAATAACCTCCAACATTACTATCAATAACTATTCCAGTTAGTGGTGAAATCGATACTACTAGCGATTTTCCAGCTCCAGGATATTGAGTTATTCCACCCACTGGTCCACTTGCAATTACTATTTGGTTTTCTGGGTCGTCCCATTTTGTAGTTGGTTTTACTGCATCCCAAAGTAGCTTTAACCCAAACCCTTTTCCGCCAATGAATTTTTCTTTCATTTCTTCTGTTACTGCTTTTGATTTAATTGTATTATTATCTAAGTTTATATATAAAGTTCTGTTTGTATATCCTTTATCAATTGTTCCTAGTTTGTAATCATACTTTTTCAGCAATTTATGGCTATTTTTCATATTTTCAATGTTCACTAAATTTCCTCCTCAATCTTTTTATGTATGCGGTTATTGTTTAATAAATATTGCATCAGTTGGACATGCTTTTACACATAATCCACAAGCGATACATTTAAATGGTTCTACATGATCATCATGCTGAAAAAATGCTTCTTCAGGACAAAATCCTACGCACATTAAACAACCGACACAGTCTTTTTTATTTATTCTAACAACCCCATTGCTTCCTCTAGATAGTGCTTCTACTGGGCAAATATCTATACATACACCACATTGAGTACAGTTAATAATTTTGACTTTCTCCCCTTCAATAATTCTTAAACAGGCCTTCTCCAAATTTGATTCCTTAAAAAAGGCTTTAGAGCATACTTCTTCACATGCGTGACAAGCAATACATAGTTCTTCATTCTTATCTAGTCTCTTCAAGTTAACCCTCCTAAATTATATATTTAGATTTATTTTTTCTCTCTTAATTCTACACAACTGAAGGCTCAAATACAAGCTCTCCTCGATTAAATCTGTCTAAATCAAGTTTTGATATATCTAATGATGTTTTCTCTCCTAGAATAATTTCGCTTATCAATAACCCAGTCATTGGTGCAAACATAAAACCGTGACCACTAAAGCCTATTGCTAGATAAAAACCTTTAACTCCATTAACTGCTCCATATATCGGTTGCTTATCTGGTGACATATTATATAGTCCTGCCCACTGTCTAATCACTCTTAAGTCTGCAAGTGGCGGTAGAATGTTTTTGATGGTTTTGGACATTTCTTCAAGAAATCCCCAACTTGATGTTAGTCTTAAATCTGTAGGTTCATCATCATCTCCCCTGCCTGCAATAAACGAACCATGAGGTGTTTGTTGGCAATAGAAATTATGCGAAAATGATATAACCATAGGTTCTTGCATCTCCTTTACAGGTTCAGTCACCATAATTTGGTGCCTTCTCGAATAGACTGGTATATCAACTCCTGCCATTAATCCAACTTGCTTCGAATACCCTCCTGCCGCATTAACTACTACTTCTGTTTTTATCTCGCCTTTAGACGTAACAACTCCTGAAATTTTACCTCTTTCAACATTGATACTTAATACCTCTGTATACGTCATTATTTCTACACCTAATCTTTTTGCCGCATTTGCATAAGCGTCAGTTGCTAAAAATGGATTTAGGTGTCCATCTTTTGCGCAATAAGTAGCACCCATTACTTTTTCAGTATTTAAGTATGGCACAATTTCTCTTGCTTCTTCAGGAGATAAAAAATCCACTTCTATCCCTAATCTCCTTTGAAGTTCTACATTCTTTCTAAACTGCTCATTTYCTTTTTTAGATGATGAGAGTATTAAGTATCCCTGTTGTTTAAATTCAACATCTCTATTATACTCTAATTCTTCATTTGCTTTTTCAAAAAACTTTAYACTCTCCATTGCAAGGCGRCAATTCATTTCTGTTCCCCATTGTTGCCTTACACCTGCTCCACATCTACCTGTAGCACCACTTGTGATATAGCTTTTTTCTATGACTACAATGTTTTTTGCTCCTTTTTTCGCTAAGTTATAGGCAATTGAAAGTCCTGATATTCCACCACCTATAATTACTACATCAGCAATTTTTACCATTCTCTTCAGCCCCCTTAACAATGTCGCTTATTTTAATTCCTATTGCTGGAGGTCTATTATTGAAATTCTCTAACTCGCCCATTTTCTTGCCTGTAATTGAAGAGATTTCTCTTAGTATTAATTGTCCACATGTACGCCCTTGACAGGGTCCCATTCCAGCTCTTGAAATTCTTTTTATTTCTTCTAATGTTGTATATCCTTGACTAATTAATTCTCTTATTTCCTCTTTTGAAATATCGCTGCATCTGCAAATAGTCGTATTTTTGCTCATTTATTTCACACCTACTTCTATAGTAATAAAGTCGTATAAATATTCTTTTTTAACTAATAGTGATAATATGGCCGTTTGGTCAAAAGATTTTGGATTTTGAATTTTTACCACTTCCACATCACAAATATGTTCGCCAGCCCTGTTTAAACCTCTTACTATATCTCCCTCTAAAGGTAATGGTTTAAATTCAAATGGTATTTTAAATAATGCGTCCTCTCCCGTATAGTTTTTATCAACTACTACAATAGCTAACCCCGGGCAATTAACCATGCATAAAGTACAACCATTGCATCTTTCATGGTCTAGAGTTGGTAGATCATTTATATCTACGAAGGTTTTAATTGCATCTTGTCTACAGGCTGTAGCACAGGGATTACAGGGAATCTCTTTGTAACATTCAATTACTGCCACACTTCCTTTTTCTAGTCTTTCTTTAGTTGGGAACGTTTTCATAACCATTTCACGTGTAGCTACTCCAGTTGATTCAAACATCTTGTGCCCTCCTCTCAATTTTAGCTATGCCGCCTCTAATTTTGTCGCTTTCTGGACCAGCTCTTAACGAATGTAATTGCTCAATATAGTCCTTCTTCAATTTCTTGAAATCGTCATGTCTAAAGCCAATTTTATCTGCTGCACAAAGTCCTGCAAGGTAGCCTTCTACCATTGCTGCACTTGCTTCTTCTACTCCTGAAACGTCTCCTGCTACAAATATATTATCTATACTAGTTTCATAGTTTTCATTTCTCGTAGGCACTAGTCCACCCAACTCTGGGACATACTTCACTTCGCAACCTTTTTGCATTAGTAATTCAGTAAGTGGGGTAAGTCCAACGGAAATGCACATGACATCTACATCAATTTCTTTCTCAGTTCCTCTTACTTTTTGCCATTTTTCGTCTACTTCAATGAGTACTGCTTTTTCTAAGTAATCTAGCCCAATTGCTTCTTTTACAATGTGGCTAGTATAAATTGGCACTCCTAATCGTCTAATTTTTGAGGCATGCACCAAATAACCACCAATTTCTGGAGCCGCATCAATTATTGCTTCCACTTTTACTCCTGCTTGCATCAATTGATAACTTACGATTAAGCCAATATTTCCTGCGCCAACCATTAGTACTTTATTTCCCGGTTTAACACCGTATACATTCATTAATGTTTGTACAGCGCCTGCTCCATAAATTCCTGGCAAATCATTGTTAGGGAATGCAAGCACTTTCTCGCTCGCTCCAGTTGCAACAATAATAGCTTTAGGTTTTACTTTTATATATTTATCATTCCTAGCTAGTGTTACTACTCCGTCCTCATACATTCCTAAAGCTGTGGTGTTCTTATATATCTTAATATTTTCCTTATATTTTTCAATTTCAGCAAGTAGTATTTTAGTAATATCCGTACCTCTAGTTGCTGCATATTGTTTTTCAGAGCCAAAAAACATATGCGTTTGTTTAATTAGCTGACCGCCTAAGGTATCATTTCTATCTACTAACATAACCTTTGCTCCACTAGAAACTGCGCTAATTGCAGCACATAACCCAGCAGGACCTGCTCCAATAATAAGTAGTTCTACAGTTTCCATAGCAGTTCACCTTTACCTTCTTGCCTTTCTATTTTCATTCCTTCTTCAAGTTGCACAACACAGGTTCTTACATTTGGCTCACCATTTACTATCATTAAACATGACGAACAATTACCTATTGCGCAATAAAAACCACGAGGTCTATTTTTCACTTCGCTTCTACCTAGAACTTTCACTCCTGATGCATGCAAAGCAACTGCAATAGTTTCACCTTCGTAGCCTTCATAATCCTTTTCTTCAAATTTAAACTTCAAAATCTTTTCTTTCTTAAACTCTAAAATAGGATGATTTTTAATTCTTAATTCTGCCTTCAACTGTTCTTAACCCCCTCAAATATTTTTTGGTTTTCTGTGAGTATTCATTTGTTTTTAAATTTTATAAATTATCAGATTAGTTCTAGATTATTATATCACATTTGCCAAAAAGATAGATTGATTTTCATAAAAAAACTATGATTTAAATCTAATCCTTTAATGTGCTACATGATATTTTTTAAGTTGACGAAGCAAACAAATGGCTATCGATTTTATATGCTAATTCAATAAAAATACCTTGCAATAATGAGAAACTTTGGTTATAGTTGACCTATGCTACAAATTAATTATTTCATGTTAACAACTCTAATATGCAATAATTAATTGATTGAACTTCAAGGGGGATAAAACAACCGTGCAAAAAATTTTAATAGTTGAAGATTGCAATATTCAAGCAAATGTGATTAAAGAACTACTTTTGAGGGGTTTGCCAGATGTATATGTTTTTATTGCAAACCAATATAGTCAAGCACTTGATGTTTCTAAAAAACATGATATCGACCTGTTTTTTCTGGATATAAATATTGGATTAAATCAGAAAAATGGAATTGAATTAGCTGAAGAATTAAGAAGATTTGAAAAATATTCGTTAACTTGGATGGTCTTCATATCTGGGTATGCAAATTACATGCTTCAAGCATTCAAAAAAGTCAATTGCTACGATTTTATTGCTAAACCATGTTTACCTTCTGAAATACAGAGGGTAGCTGCTAAACTTTTAGGCCACAAGGAAAAGGAATTAACTAGTCACACGTACTTCTCATTTATAAACAGTGAAAATGAAAAAACACAAGTTATGAAGTCAGATATATTCTTTCTTGAAAGCAAAAATAAAAAATGTGCTATCCATTCACAATCACAAGTATTTATAACACAAAGAAAAAGCTTGATTGATGTGGTCAAAGAAATAAATATGAAAACTCTTATACAAAGCCATAAGTCTTTTTTTGTGAATATAAACAAAATTGAGAGAATAAACGAAAATAAACCGTGCTCAGAAATCTTTTTTAATACCTACGATAAGACTGCATTATTGGGGAGGAAATTTAAGAGTATTAACAAGAGCATATTTTTAATGGCTAAATATGGATAAAAAATGTCGTTTGTTCCATTGAAATGTCGTTTGTTCCATCTCTATTGCATTTTCATTTTCACTTGTTATAATTATCTTGTAAATGCATTTACATAATAATAAAATACAAATGAAAAGGATGATGATTAGTTATGAAGAAAAAAACGACAAAGAAAGTACTGCAAACGTTAATGCTGGTGTTTTTAATTGCTATCATGACAACACAAGGAGTTTATGCAAGTTCGTTGCAACAAGATGATTTTGCTGCATCAAACATTGATGTTTCACGTGCTTCTGGAAATGTAGGTATTATGGTTATTCCAGGTACTGACGTTAGTAGAAGAACTGTACGAAAAAGATTTTTTGTAGACGATTATACAGGTTACAAAACTCATAGTACAACAAAATCTATTACTGTACGTGGAGAAACTATATCTGAATTAAATGCAAACATTTCAGCAGCCATGAGCGGAATTTCTGGTTTCGGTATATCAGCTTCAGTTGGTGCAAAATTACAAACAACTACAGGTTGGTCTGTAACCATTACTGTAACAGAATCGTACCAAATCAAAGTTTACTATGATGTGTACGATCTGTACGATATTACGTACGAAACAATTACAAATTTAGCTACTGGGCGAGGTCATACTTCTGAAATAAAAAGAACTTTTGTAAGACGTATCACGGTATCTAAGTAGTATTCAATAAAGCAGTGGGACGCAATGCAGCTACTCGGAATATAAATCAGATTTCGTTTTCATAGCATTACCTAAGGATATCAGAAATTAGTACTTTTGAAACTTGATTAGTTATGCATCAATCCATAAGCATAAAGGATGGATGCATAGCTAACATCATATTCAAATATTGGTGAAACAAATTAGTCACATATTAAGGAGTGAATACATGAATAATATAAAAATAAAAGTTTTAAGCGTCTACATAATCTTACTCGTAGTATTTGGTATTTTTTTAGTACCTATGAATGAAGAAACCGGAGTTTTCCGCGAAGATGTTGTTTCCATAATAGTAGAGGAAGAAACATTTTCACTAAAACCCATATGGTCTCAAAGCTATTC
>NVVX01000006.1 GCA_002733545.1 Alkaliphilus sp. | reverse complement strand
TTTATCATCTTGTTCCCCTTTTTATTCGGCATTTTATTCAATCGCTTCAAGCAATTTAATACGACTATTAACTACGTTATAATAGTTAGTCATATGTGTAAACTGTTCTAACAAACTTGAATATTGTTGAGTACCAACAATATCAATACATGCAACTTTACCTCTTTCTAAGAAAGTATTAAGTTTAACTAGCCTTTCATGTATTTCATTTTTTTCTGTAACAAGTCTAGTAAATACAGTATCAACAACAGGTTCAACTACAGTCTTAGCACCT
Source organism: Alkaliphilus sp. (assembly GCA_002733545.1). GTDB lineage: Bacteria > Bacillota > Clostridia > Peptostreptococcales > NVVX01. The sequence goes on along the minus strand of NVVX01000006.1, from coordinate 89,199 downwards.
TCGTGGTATTCTTGCCAATCTTCTGCTAAAGCATCTGAACCAGATGGACTCCAAGTCGCAATACTACCGTCTGCCGTCTTCAAATCAATGTGTGGACGGTAATTAATAATAGTACCCTCTGGATAGTGTACATTCAAAGGTGGACGAGTAACTGCAAATTGACTACCATCCACAAGGAAGATAAACATATTAGCACCATTCCAACCTTTACGTTGCATTCGCTTTCCAGCTTTAATTGCAACCAAAGCATCTCCAAAAGTTAACATACCATCTGGTTTGTAAGCACGAATGAAAACATCTTTAGGGCTCCAACTAATATAACCTTTATGATTTTCATGGTTAGAATTAGGAGAATCAACATACTCAACAAGGTAACCCATAAAACCGCCACCAATATCACCTTCTTCTAAAGGTTTGTTAGTGTAAACAGCGAACTCTTGCCGAGTCATTTTACGTGCTTTAATTTCCTTAGTACCGAAATAAGTTTGCATAATAAATGTATTTAAAAAAATGATTAAAAAATTAAAATAACTTATAATATTTGTAATTACGATCAATGTTTTCTATACGATACCATTGATTCGCAAATGGAACATTTTTAATAAACTGAGTCCAAAGTCTATCTTCACCGTGATACATACCTCCTGAGTAAACACGTTCGTCAGCATCCATGAAAGGATACATCATCAACGTTTTACCAAGTTTAAATATGTTCTCAATAGAGTTAAAAGTAGCAGTTGGAGATTTAAGTATCTTTTTAAACTCGTTAAGAAACCCACCTCCAACAAAGCCAGGAGCTACTGCCATAGGCACATAAGTAGTAAGTTCAATAACTGTTCTATCCATCTGATACAAAGCCATCATTAAAGGGAATGGTGGATCTTCATCGTCACCTTTAACATGTTTTAAAAGATAAGCAGTTGCAATAGCTGTACATAAGAACGCATATTCAACCATTGTTCTAACTACATTAGCACGTTGCCAATCTTCCATAGCTTGCCAATGCACTTTAGCATTACGGATAAAGTTACCATAGTTCGCAAGTAAATTACCCATGAAAGCCATAGTAGATTCTTTATCACCTTGTTCCTCAGCAGCTTTTGCAGCATCTCTAGTCTTATGAAACGGACTTGCAAGGAACTTCGCAGTAGTTGTATAATACCCTTCATCTACAGCTTGTCTTCTTTCATTCCAGAAAGCTGTACCTGCTTTTGTACCCCAACGTTTATTCCAACCTGGACGCATCCACTTACGGAACTGCATACTAAGCCTTCCTAAAGCATACTCTTGAATAGCCCCAGAATCTTCTTTATTGTAGATACCGTGTATGTATTGATTTACACCAAGAACACGGTTCTCAAAGATAGCAAGTTCATCTTTCTTTAATTCAACATTAGACGACAACTCTCCGTCAGCGAAATCAAAAGATTCATATACAGTAGGTAACTGATTAAACTCAGCTTTGAGAGCAGCTTTCTTTGTTTTGTTCTCTGCGTTGAGTCTTTTAGCTTCTGCAGTATCTCCAAAAGCGTCAACTTTTTGTAACTTTCCTCTAGTGTAATCTTGGAAAGAGTAAATACGACCATCTTTAATCCTATGACTATCAGCCATAGCAAGCAATAATCTATTTTGTAGATAATGCTCACCTATACCTTGCATAAAGTATGCTCCATTTACAGCTGTACCCATAGCATTTAATAGTCTATGTCCTTTACTTGCAGTAGGAGATGCTCCAACACCTTGTTCTTTGTAATCCATCATAATGTTAAAGTGTTTAACAAAGGCAGATGTCTTACTAACAAACCCACTATTTTTACTAGCATCTTTATGGTAATGCGTTATAGCAGCTGCGTATTGTTTACCGCCTTTATTCCAAGACTTATAACCCATGAACTCAGAAGCTGCTGCTTCAACATTACTTAAGATATTCCCATAAGTAACATTGTTAATTGCACTAGGAAGATTCAGTCCCATACCTTTTAAAGATGTATAGTTCTGTAAGATACGAGCTACTTTAGTAAGGTTACCCTCATCTGCTTCGTACTCTTCATAGAAAACTCTTTTCATCCAATTAACATAGTGCGCATAAATCTTACTATCTTTGCTACTTTTAATAACACTTGTATCACTAAAGCCGTGCTTAGCTTTATCATAATCTTTAACAGGTCTACCAAACTTAGTCATTTTAATCTTATGATTCTCTGTAAAAGATTTTTTCACACGATGTAATTCAAATTCTATAGTCTTTTTATGTTTATGTCTAATAGCAGACTCAATGAACATTGGGATAACCACAGATAAATCCTGACTAATATCAGCTGCATGAGCCTCTTGATTAGCTTTCTTAATAGCACGTCTTTCCTTAAAAATCTCCGCTTTTTGATCAGCAGTAGCATCCTCTGGAATAGGAGGTAGAGGTTCTTGATTTAACAAACTATTAAATCGAAATGGTAGTATATGAATTATATCACCATTTTCATCAATAAGATTCTCCTCTGTTGTTACATGTCCATCATGCCATCCTATGTTAGTCTTAAATTGTTCCATAAGTCCTTTCTTACTGAAAGGTATTGCAGGTATATATCCATTCTCTATGATGTTATTACCTTTAACATGATCTGTAAGATACAGTAAAAGATTTCGAATCTTATTAAGTACTTCAACTTCCTGATCGGTTAGAGCGTCATAATCTAAGTTCTTATACAGCTCATGAAGAGGTTTAAAGAACTGCCCACGATTAGAATTATGTCGTCCAACAATTTTACCTTTAGATAGTATCTCAAATTTCTGATTAGCATACCAAACTTTATATTCATCTGGTGTTAACCTTTCTTTCATCTTCTTAATAAGAGCATTAGCTTCCTTCGTTGTTAATGCCTCTGTATTAGCTTTGTACCAATCATTGATTAGCTTATTACGGGCTTTTTTATCGGCAATAGCATTAGCTTGTTTATGCATCTCATCTTTAGCCTTCTGGAAATGTTCATAATCCAACTTCTCTAAAAGCTTTCCTGTCTTATGTAGCTTCTTGATATTAACACCTTCTGTGTACTTATCAAAATCAATCTTTAGCTTCTTAGCTTCAGATGCTGCATTGTGCATAGTAATCTGATACAACTTAGCAACATTGGCAATATAACTATTATGTGTATCTGCAAGTGCATCTAGATTCTTTTGGAAAAAGCTTTCATCAACTTGTGCCTTGAAGAACTCCTGCAAGACATCCGCCATGTTCTTGTTCTTAAACAAAGGGTTACGACTAAGTTCAAGATAACGTATATCTAGCTCTTTATTAATCTTAGCTAGATGATACTTTATGTCAGTTATTATAGGTTCAACATCTTTAAGACGTTTGATAATCGTATTTACAATCTCACCCCCTTCATTAATAGAAGTATAAGTTAACTCATTAACTTTAACTATCTGTTTAACAAAGTTGTCAGCATTAATCAACCATCCGACAAAAGATAGGTAAGCTTCAAAATCATCTTTCTCAAGTTGTTTAATCTCCTGCCATGTTATAGATGCATAACCTTTAGTTACACCTTGCATAACACCTTTATCATCTAGAATTGGTTTCCCAAACAATGACTTCCGCATACGTAAAGTCTCTGTAGTAACATAAGCAGAATACGCAGATAGAGCTTCTATCTCATCAACAGAAGACATCTTTGCGAGCAAATCTTCCATCTTCCCTTTGTATGCAAGTGCATCCGCTTTACCAGATGTTGCACTAATACGACGAATAGCTTTCTCAACATTAAGTTTCTGTTCTGTTAACCAATCTTTAATATGATCTTGTTCTGCTTTAATACGGTTAATCTCTGCTTGATCTTCAACTGAAGCGTCAATCTTATTAAGATTAGACTCAATAGCAGGTTTACCCATAACGCCATCACGTACCTTAGCAGAGAAGTCACTCAAAGTGTAAACACCGTTAGAGTAATTGGACACAAGTACGCCCTTCGCAGGTTTGTACACATGTATATTCTCATACTGGTAATTACCATCATTATCTGTAACAATCTCTCCAACCAATGGAATAATATTAAGACTCCCAACTTTAAAACCTTTATTCTCCAACATCGCTTTGTAAGTACTCAATTGAATTGCATACTCATTAGCTGTAGTCGGATCAACTCCAGTCATAAAGCCAAGGAAATCATAAATGTTTTTCCCATCAACATCAAAATTCTTTTTCTTATTAAACTCACTAAACTTAGTGAAAGTATCATCTACAGTATTTATCTCTTCTTTAGTCTTCCAATCATAAATATGAACAATTCCATCCTTTTCAGCAAGTAAATCAATAGTACCAGCGATACCCATTTCTACATCTGCTATTTTAACCTCAGCGTACAACTTATATCCTCGTTTACTTAGATCTTCAACTACATCAATGATGTTATCAATATACGTTTCGACGTAACGACGACGCATAGCCCCAAAATTAGCCACTCCTTCATCATTAGTCGTATCTTGCTTTCCAGAATCGTGTAAGTGTTCTAGAGTGTATTCTTTAGCTTGCGCTTTAGTATCTCCTGCAGCTATACGTTCAAGATAAACTTCAGGTATTAGGTGGATACCAGTACCACCCTCTCTCTTATCTTCCCATAGTTTACGAACTGCATCTTCTGTATCGTACCTTGCATATAAAGGTTTAGTACTTCTTGCTACAGCTGCAATTGCAGACTCTCTATCAAACTCGTGTTTAAGTGTTGATAAAAAGTTTGTTGCTCTTGTAAGTCTAACTGTATCATCAGACTTAAATGTGTAATGATTTTCATCTGCCGTATGGATTAGATTATCACTATCTTTAATCAAATCTTTAATTTGATCATCAATAGAATCATCAGGATTAACTTTAGAAAATTGCTTATAAGTACTAACTACCCCTGTCAATCGACTACGAAGTTTACCTCCTGTCATATCATATGCTAACCTACTTGCTACATCTCTATGTATACCAAGAGCATTACCAACAGCACGGATAAGTCTCCGAAGTATATTAGTTAACTTATCAGTAAATGTTTGCTTCTGTAGACGTTTACCCAAAGGATCATACATCTTAGCAGCTTCAATACCGATTGCAGTAGTTAACACTTCTTTACCTAGCTGCATAGCATTTAATTCAGGTCTTGCTTCGGCTATCCGATTCCAAAGACTAGTACCTCTAAGTTCTTCAACTCCCTTCCTAACTAAGGGGTGTTGTTCTCCAATCACATCTATGTAGACATGACCAAACTCATGGAAAATTGTGTCGGCTTTAAGTTTACTGGGATTTATAACCAACTTAACTCCAGCATCTGTACCAATTACATAACCTTCTTCGGAAATTGTATTATCAGATGTTACATTGACATCAACTCCAGCTTTCTGGAATTTGTCTTTAAGATAATTTACTTGACCGTTAATCTCAGTATCTGCTATGGTATTAACCACATCATTAACTAACATTGTCTGACCATCACTATTGGTAAACGTTCCGTTAACTATTTCAGGTTCGCCATTTACAGTCATCTTTCCATCTCCATACCAGAGTTTAAAAGACTTACTATTAGCTTTATGAAATGCGCTATCAGCAACATTCACTCCATATGACTTATAAACGTCATCAAATAGAGTGCTGAGTTTACCGTTTGGTGCTTTGTACGTACAACTCATTAGATAAAATTTAAATAGCTCCTACCCGAATGCACGAGTAGGAGCTTGATTAAGAAATTTAAACGCTTCTTACCATTCCAATTAACTGACCTATAAGTCCAGGTTTTTGTTTAACTGGAACAGGATTAATAACCCTTTCAACTGTTTCAACTTTTTCAGCAAGTTCATTAGCTTTTTCACGAGCTTTTTTGATACTTGCTTTAGAACCACTAGCCTTTTTAGGCTCAACATAATCTTTTTCCATACGATATTATTTATGATTAAAAAATATTTAACAACCTTTTCGTTGACCTGTAGCTAAATTCATTGTTTCCCCTTTCTTAGCATAATAAGAGATACCATTTTCAACAATGCTAGTATAAAATCCTGCACTAACGTATGTATTAAGAATACCAGCTAGAGATTTATACCCAAAGTAATAATCAAGATTGATATCTCTTAGCTTATTATCATTGTTATCTAAGTTAGTTGGTATACCTACTGTAGCACCTGATTCAATAGCATCGGTAATCTTACTAAATTTCTCTGTAAATGTAAATAGACCACTAGCCGCTTTCTTACCATAATACGCAAAGTTTTCCTTTTCTGTAAGTGACTTCTCTCGACGAGCTGCTGGAACAACAACTAAATCACCTGTTCCAAACTCTTTATCCCCAGTCTCACCATCGAATAAAACGTTAATCCCTTTAGTAGCTTTTGCCCAAAGCATATTTTCAGCAAGTAATCTATCCTTACCCCCCAATGCTTTGCCATACATATTTAACTTTGTATAACTACCATTCGCTACATCAACATAATCTTCACGACTTAAGCGTTCGTTGTTACCTTTAATGAAACTTTCGTCTGAAAGTTCTATAACACCTTTACCTCCAAGTTTGCTAACAGGGTAATAAGTAATTAGTTTACCATTTGTATCGAGAACTTTGTATAGTTTAGAACCTACAATTAAAGTTGTATAAGTTCCATCAAGTTCACGCTTTTGAATAAGTGTAGGGATAGTCACGTACTCGCTTTCTGCGACTCTCACACCTTCATTCTTTAGCCTTTCCAAAGATACAGTAATTAAACCAGTATTCCTCTTTTTTGCCCAATTACCACCTTTAATTTTTCGAGTTATATCTACATAAGGCACAACTTTAGCATTTCCAGAATTATTCTTAATAAACTTCTCTATAAGATCAGCACTCTGACCTTTTAGAAGATAATCAACATCTTGTGATGCGTTCATAACTTCAGCTAGGTAAGTATCAAGTCCAATATCCTTCTGTACACTAATAGGTAATAACTTTGCGAAACTGTTTCGAGTAGTAGTAAATCCAGTTGTAAAGAAATTATAACGAACCAAATCTTTAGCAAGTGCAACTTCATACACATCATCACTAAAGTATAGGTCTTCAAATGAATTAATCAAATGATCGTCAGTAATATCATTACCAAAAGTATTTAAGAAATCAATTTTCTGGTAACCATTAAACTCAATATCTAGCTTACCTAGACGAGGTTCAAGGTGGTTAATTATATTAACATCATACTGATACTTATCTTTATTCTTTTCCTTAAGGAAAGCTAGCTTATTCGCAGCAGATAATGCACCATAATCTTCAATAGGCATTTCAGTATCAAATACTACGTCTTCTTTACCTATTCCTACAACTTCATTTCTATTAGACGTTTGTAAGAATGGTAAGTTACCTGTAACTGCAATCGTAGCAAACTTAGTAGCTTCATCATATAAATCAGCACTAAATGGACTATGTGTTGCATTATGTACTTGGTTACTAAAGTTAACAAAAGCAGGAGAGTATTTTAGAAACTGTGTACTCAATACACCGAAAGCAGCATCTCCACCTAGTTTTTGATATGATTCAATAACTGCGTAAGCAGAATCATGAGTCATACCAAACTTATAAGGAAGTACAGCCATTACAGCAGGCATCTTCTGACCATTTACATTTGAAAAGATTCGAGCACCTTCGTAAGCTTCTTCATACAACCCTCTATTAAGATTAACTTTAGATCCTTCTCCAGAGCGTCTTACAAAACTATCAATATACGTACCTTGGTCAGTATAAGGAAGGTTAGTAGTAACTAGCTTGTTACCTAGCTTCTTGTCTGTAGAGTTAAATGTTGGATAATATGCTGCTTTATGTATAGCATTATGTACTCCTATAACTTTACTTAAAGCTGGTCCAACTGCTTTTCTGTCAGCACTCAGAGCATTAAGCATATCTTGATACGCTTCACCTGCTTCTTTGTACTTTAAGAATTTCTCAGCAAGCATCAACTGATTACGAAGGTACTTCTCAGTTTTAGCTAACCATGCATCATCTTTACCGTTCAAGTAATTAAGGTTATTGTGAGATAGCTTGTCCATATCCACATCATTACTAAACTCAATCATAGCCTTCATCTCACTCTTTGTAAAGGCAATCATATCGGCATTAGACTCGTGGTTAATTTCAGGATTGATACCTAAAACAGAAACCAGTTTATCTTTCCCAATTAGAACTCGACCTTCACCATGCATCTTCTTTGAATAATTTTCATTAATCTTTTTACCAGTACGTTTAGAAGTAATAGCTAATAATGCAGCTTGGTACACTTGCTTAGTTTCACTAATCTCATTCCCCTCAGTATCAGTAACAATACTTTGTTTATCAAAGAATATCTCACTAAGAGTATTAAGAATTGGTTGACGAATAAACATACCTGCTTCATTAAGAGGTACACCTGTCATAAGAATTGTACCAAAGATATTAAAGTTGTAACTATTCACATTAGGAATATTACCTTCTTTTACAATATCAACAATCAATGCAAGTAACTGACTAGTGTTCTCTGTAGTAAACTTTCCATTAGCATTAGTATAAGTATTATCTTGATTCCATCCAAAGCGCATGTGTCTTACCTTTGCAACTCCTTTTGGTTTATCAATACTTTCAACAACTTCTCTACCTTGTCCAATTGTAGCTTCGTATGTAGCAGCTTGTTTAGATCTAAATGCTTTAGGTGACTTATTCTCAGAGATAAAATCAACTATATCATTTTCAGTAACCTGCATCCCAGTATCTTCTGAAATGATTTCAGCTAACTGATCTATAGTTGTTTCTCCTTTCTTAACGAAAGCTAACTTAGTACCTTCTCTGATATCACCTTTATCAGCATATCTAGCATAACTAACAGAATCAACTTTACCAGTCTTAAAGTAATCATAAAGATACATTTCAACTGGACTTGTAACCTCTTCAATTTGCGTATCAGTAATAGAACTAGAAGTAACTTGACCACTAGGAGTTTTCTTAGGGTTAACCACAACTACATTCTCTTTACCATACTGCTTTTGTAGAGTCTTCAAATCATACTCGTTTAGATCATAACTCATATTAATACCTAAGTCTTTTCTTAGATACATCTTAGCAACTTGCATAACAGAGATGAAAGAATTCATATCCGCAGCCATCCCCTTAAGAATACGTCCATCAAGATTACGTTTACGTAGCCATAGTTGAGTACTAAGATCAGTAAAGCTATCATAACCTGCTTTAGTATCTGTAATACCTTCAATCTCCTTAATCAGTTGTTTAGCTGATTCAAAACCACTACCAATGTAATTCTCTCTAAAGTGAACGTTATTAGTAAGTAGCTCTTTAGTAATATCCATAATACGGTTCTGACGAGCCTGTTTAGGATTCCACTGATAAGGACTATCAATTGCATCAAATGTAGCACGTAGAGAATCGTTAACTAAATCAGTTCTAAGGTACTCATAATCCTTAATGATTGTTTCAAGCCGAACATCGTCTGCTTTCCAATCAATTGTACGAGATGAATCAATGTCATGTAACTGATACATTATATCAGCATAGAAACGTTGACCATCCTTAATTGATTCAATCATTCTATCAGTAACATCTGTAGTCTCTGTGAAGTCAGTACGAATAGATGTTAAATCATCATACTCTTTAGCTAAATCTTGAAGTATTTGGTAAACTTCTCCTTTAAGTTCTTTAATCTTCTTAAAGTTACCTTCACTCTCCAAGTCTTTCACGTCCATCTCTAACAAGATTGCAACTCTTTTAATACCTTCAATTTGACCCGCATAAGCCTTATCTTGTAAAGTCTGAAACCTATTAACTTGTGTAGTAGCTTTTTTAATTGCTTCATCAGGATTAGAACGAATATCAGCTAAAAGCTGTTTAACGTTCTCACTACGCTTCCATTGTTCAAATGCTGCATCATTTTTAGTGTTATAGAATCTATATGGAGTAAGATTCCCTTTCTTATCTTTATAGAAAGTCTTATACATACCAAAACGCTTATCAACATCAAAATCTTCTCCTGACATTGTTATAGCTTCTTGTGGTAGAACCATAATGTTAGACATCTCACTAGGCAAGAAACCAACTATCTTGACAACAAGTGTACTAGACTTTTTCTCGTATGGAATACGGTAATAGATTTGCTCAAGTAATTCAGGTGCTTGTTCAGCAATTTCATCAATTGACATATCAGTTATTTCACCGTTCTCATCCATACGTGTAAAGAGCTTACTGGTACGAGGTATCAAAGCTTCAGCCAAAATCGTCTTGCGCCCACCAGACACTCTAATGGTTGGAGGTTTAAGTGTAAAATCTCCACTAGCTGTTTTCTCAGCATTCCATTCAATACCTCCTGTACCTCCTATCTCCTGTATAAATGCTTCCTCTTCTGTAAGTTCTTTTTTAAACGTAGACTTGTTAGTTAAGAAAGCACTACTGACCATTACAACACTACCACCTGGCTGCTTCTGATTAACAACGTTATTAGTAAATAGAGAAGTAGTTATACTCTCCCACTTATTAGCCATTGTTGTAACAAATAGAGGCATATTAAACTCTTTCTCACCATTAGCATTTGTAATAACTTCAATAGCTAAAGCATAATTTTCACTAATATTACGAGATTCTACTTCTTCTTTAAGAATCTTACCTAACTCAGTTATATCAGAGATAACATAACGATCACCATCAAAAGTAACTCCAAGCCGTGTAAGTAAATTGTCAGCGTCTTCTTGAATGTTAGCTGACATTGTATCCATGTAATCTTTAAGAAGTTCAGATGCTTTAACTTTCTTCCCGTTATACTCATAAGTAGCACGTGGATTAAGATTTGCAATAATAATCTTAGCAATCTGTGTACCAAGTTTATTAGATGTATCAGTCAAGTGATCTGGAACATCAAGTTGGATACCCCAATCTTCATTACGATAGTAATTAAATTCATATCCGTTAGAGTCTGAATAGTTATCAAGAGTTTCAGCCACAATATTACCATTACCGTCAGTAACCTCAATAACATCTGTAATGCCAACTTTCTCAGCACTCTCAAAGAATACTTCATCAAGACTATTAGTATCCATCCAATCAGCTAATACAGCTGCATCAGTACCTGCAACTAAAGAAGGTATCAAAGGTATAGATGAATACTTAATTTGATGACTAACCATTTTACCTAAATAAGGATCAAACTCTCTTCCATAATGGAAACCTTTTAAAGGCTTAAATAAAGTTTGTGTATCTCTACTAGATAACTTATCTCCACGTTTAGCACGTCGAATTAGCTCACCAAGTTCTGGAGTCCATCTACCTGCTTGACGGTGAATCTCTTCATATCTAGCAAGACTTACGTAACCTTGTCCATCACCTATGTTAGTATCAAGATAACCTTTAACAATATCATAAACAAGAATTTCTATAGCCGTTTCAGGCTTTCCTTTCTTAACGTTTTTAATATTAAAATTATCTTTAGCTACACGAGGATCATCTTTACGTATACCATCAGCAATACTATTAGCTATTGTTTCAAATATTCTAGTAGGAAGTTCAATATCTTTAATAGTAGCTGCTTTGAAATGCTTTTTACCAAGTCCAGACAAATTTATCTTAGGAGACATAATCTGCTTAAAACGTTTGTTAGGATCAAGAACAGTTAATGAACCTTGTTTGTCCTGTTTGTATTCAGCAGTCAATCCACCTAAAAAGCTAGCTTGTTCTATATTACTAATCTTATGGTTAAGTACAAACTCAGTAAGAAATTGAGCGTAACTTGAAAAATTCTTTGCAAAAGCAGGATTACGTTTAATTGCAGATTCAAACTCACCAAAAGTAACTTTAGCACTCGCTACTTGCGTCTTAACGTATTCATCTATCTTAGCTTGTATTTCAGCACGCCCTTTAGCTTTAAAATTAGTACCATACTTGTCAGCCATGTAAACACCGTTAGAAGTAAGGAGTACGCCCGAGTTCATATTTGTGAGATTATGAAATTGGAATACATTACCAGTTGGTTTACCATTAGCTATCAAAATAGGTTTACCATTCTTATCTACATTCTTATAATGATAGTTTCTCTGCAACTTATCTAACCTAAGATCAGATTTAACAGTTAAACTAAAATCGTCCGCAACATCAAACATCAAATCTCTAGCTTGAATCATTCTATTTATCTCCTGTCCTACGATTCGATTTAAAGCTGCATAAATAGCACCTTTCTTATCAAGATTCCCACTATCTAATACACCTCCAAATCTAGGACTTTCAATAAACATTACATTCCCACTGTCGGCTGCAATCATAGTTGGAACATGAACTGTAGTCATAACCGCACTAGATGTTCCTAAGTATGTACTCAACTCAACAAACGCCCAATCTTTATCAGGCATATTATTAAATTGATTTGTATCTTTACTAGAAGTGTTTTTGATACCCCCAGATAGAAAGTAATTGAACTTATCAATGAAATCAATATTGATATGATCAACAGTTAATGCTTCAATGTCCTTCTTACCTTTATCTTTAGGATTGTTTTTATCTTTAACTAAAAACAGCATACCTTGAACATTCTTACCACTCCATAGCCAATTACTTTGAGACATTGTAGGGTCTTTTGCATAGTCTTTCAACTTAGTAAGTAAAGCCTCTTTAGCTTCTTTAACATTGACAGTTCTTAAGTTGTCACTAGCCAGAGCATTAAACATATCAAAGAAACCAGACATAAATGTAGGGATCGTGTAATTATTAACTAAGTCCCCATTAATATTAGTTGTAGTATTTTCAACAAGATCATATCGAAACATAATCTCAGCTGCTGCTAGAGTATTAAAGTTCTTAAAGTTATCAAACTTTTTGTAAGAATCTTTATCCTTAGCATACTTGTCAATATCATTAAAGATAGCTAAAGCCTTAACAATAACATTATCATAAATATTCTTAGAGCTTCCATACTTAGATCGAAGGTTAGACATATTAAGAATGTTTCTCAAACCAGCTTCTGTAACATCTATTCCAATCTCATTGAACAAATCAGCTACAGCTTTTGTATTAATCTTTCCAGTAGTATTTACCTCATAACTAATAGCATTCTTAGCTGCTTTAAGTTCTTTCACTTTTGCAGGTGTAAAATAATCACCAAATAGCTTCGTATTAAACTTATTAATCCAACCATCTGATAGAACATAGTGAGAACTTCTTTTGTTCTCTAGTTCGTTCTTTGTACCGTCTGGAGTAATCAATGTTATAACTCTATTAATCTTCTGATTACGGAAATTACTAACCCAAGCATTTTGTAATGTCACGTCATTCATTATCTGTGTAGCTATATCAAACATCGAAGAATCGAATTGACCTAAAGCAGCTAATCTAGCTATCATTTCTTCAACATTAGTAGCACCTTGCATATTCCTTAACAAATAAGGATAGACAGCATTAAAATCAAGGAACTGAGGAAGTCCTAAGTTATGCCCACGTTCTTTACTTTGCGTAGTCATTACTACCTTCTTAACCAAATTTCCAACTGAATCCTTAGTACTTCTTGCAAAGAAAGCTGTATCATCCCAATCTTTTTCCAATTGTTGTGTATCAGCTAAATCAATCTCGTCTTTAACTGCAATTCCAAATTGACGTTTAACATTCAATAAAGCCTTTGCAAAGAATTGATCATAGTTCTTTGTGCTAACTACACTCAAAATTGTACCAAAGTGACTAGGATCAGCACCTTTAGTCAATCCCATAAACTCTGCTTTTACTTGATCTTTTACAGCATATAACTTAGATACAGCAGTAGATGATACACGTTCGTCATTATCCAACACACTAATAATACTATAAGTCAAAGCATTTACAGCTTCGATTTCAGTTGATGTATTAAACCCTTCGATAGCTTTGAAACGCTTAACACTCTTAGCAAACTTCTTAGCTCTTTCAGTAGGTTCATAATTAAACTCTCCTTCTCTAATATTGTCAAACAAAACATCAGCTTTATTACGACGTCTAACCATTCCTTTAATAGCATTCCAAAGTTTCTGGAAGAAAGCCATTATCTTATTAGAACTAAGTTTAAACTCTCCTTTAGCTAGCATGTAATCTTGAAACTTATCTGCAAGAATCTCTTCTAAAGTTTCATTAGTAGCTTCACCGTATAACGATTTAGTCTCAGCTAATAATTCAGCTTGTTGCTCAGGTGTGTTATATAACCAGAAAGCAGCATGAAACCCTTCATGATATTCAGTTCCAGCAGGTGCTTCAGTACTCATAGTTACAGCAGCATCTTCAAAGATTCCCCAAGCATAAGTACCGTTACGTTCAATTAAACCAATTACGTTAGGATCAAAAGGGACATTAGGGAAAGCAGTTGCCCACCATGCCTTAGCCTTATCTGCACGAACTTTGTTAATCTTACCTTCAGGTACAACCTCTCCAGGTTCAAAGCGTTTCATACGTCCAGTATGCATAGCCTTAGCTTCCCAACCACCTTCAACTTCTTTAAGTTCTAACACTCTATTGTCAGGAAGTGCGTTATTAACCTCACCTAACAAAGCAGGGTCAGTAATAGTAACAACTCCACCATCCATTAATTCTTTAACAATAGATGCAACTCCTCCTACCTTTTCAGATGGAATTGGAGTTGGTGCAACGGGTACAGGAATCGCTGTTCTAGTTTCTTTACCTTTAGCTACTTTAGGAGCTGGTTTCTCTTTAAGATTGACACTTACATTAGGACTAATACTAATAATGAAGTTACTATTCTTACCCTCTGTACTACCCTTCTCTCGAATAGCTGGAATTGCATTTCCTTTCTCATTCTTAATAGCCTTACCATCTCCATTACGCATAGGTTGAACATCAGTTTTAACCATGTTATTCGCAATCCAATATTCTTTGTAAGTCTTACCATCGAGATAAGGAGTCTTATCACGTAACTTTGCATGATTAACATTAACCACCTTATTCTCAAGCAAGTTTTTTAAAGTTTGTTCAAAAACTTTTTGCCCAAAAGTGAAATTACCTGTTAAAGATTTATTGGTAGCTAGATTTTGAGATACCATTGACTTACTCTTCACATACATATAAGGAGAACCGAATTTACCTTCATACGCAATAAAGATATAAGCAGCTTTCCCATCCATCTCTGTACTAATCTCAATACCTCTCTCACTAAATCTAATATAATTAGGAGCATCAGGGTTATCTTTAACATATGAGTAATCAACTACAGTAAAGATATTACTAAGTTCTTTTATTAATGTAGTAAACTTATCATCAGGATTAACTTTACCTTTAAGAGGTCCAGGTAGTCTAGCACCTTCTTCTTGAGTTATCTTAACAATATCAGAAATAAGAGAGTAAGCTTTTCCTGCCAGTGCTCTATTAGCTTTCTGAGCAATTAAAGGAATAGGAATCTGAGTTTGAGTTTGGTCATCAAAACTATTTGCTCCCATAAACATACCATAAGTAAAACCCTGAGAGTATTCCATGTCATGATTATAATACTCTCCTGCAAGTGGATTCCGTTCAAAGTTAGTATTCCCATCTACAGACTCCAAAGTAGTACCTTTAACGTCATGAGGATTGTGAAATAAATCCACAATATTAAAATCACTAACATCTTGAAGATTGTCAGGGTCTTGTATAAAGTTCCCACTAGTCTTACGTGTAATATGTGTAAACGCCTTATTATCCTTCGCTTCATTAACCTTTTCTACAATATGTAGTTCTTGTGCTAGAGATTTCTCTCTACGTTCGATATAAGTAATAAAAGGCTTATGAGTGCTTTTATCTTTTAAAGTAAGTTCATCTTTCTTCCATTTAGCAATTTTCCAATTCCCTCCGTGATATTGATCTAGATGTATCATATTAGGGTCGGTAATAGCATCCATTTCCTTTGCAAAATCTAATGTTCGTTGAGACCTAACTGGATCATTAATGAAACCAATTACAGCCCCATCTAGCATAACAGAAATACCTTTACCAGTTTTAACTAGTTCAACAGTCGTAAAAGCATTAACTTCCGGACTCATTAATTTAGTTACAATTGCTTCAAGTGCTTTCTGTGTAAGATGCTTACCTTTAGTCCCCACATATCGGTTATAAGCGGTAGCGTCAATCTGACCATTAATAATAGCATTATTGATAATAGGCATAAAAATGTTATACTTGCTATCATCTGGAAATACTTTAGTTTCAACTCCTGCGTCATCTCTAACTTGTTGACCAGTTTTAGTTTCATTATCTTTACGGAATTTTTTAACATCTCCGATCAAGATTCTTCCATCTTTACCTGTACCTGTTACAGCAGTCATATTGATACCATACATATCAGCAAATTCTTGAGCCGCAGGTGTAGCCTTGTAATYAAGTACTTCAACAGTTGACTTAGTAGTTACTGGTTGAGTTGGAACATCTTTATTTTTGATATGCTCAATAAGATGTTTCAATCCAGCTTTATATAAAGCAGGGAAAAATGTCATGTCAGCTTGTGTATTAAGAATATCTCTGATACCTGCGTCAATCATTGCATAAGCAACAAGTTCCTCAGGTTGAGTTTTATTATTCTTAATAACTGCAAAGTAATCAGCTGTCTTAGTTCCATTATACTTGCTAGGTAAAGTAAGATTAGCAATAACTTCAGTCAAAGCTTTATCTAGGTTTTCTCTAGTTTCAGTAGAATTACTTTCTTGATCTACAACGAAATTGATCTCAGCATGTGCTAATTCATGCTCAATTAAATCTTGTAAGTTCTCATTTTCTAAAGCAGTAGCATCAACATAAATCTTATTTTCAGATGGAACGTAATAAGCAGGTCCGTTTGCAACATCAAAGTAATCAAGATTCATAGGTATACCTACAACTATTTTAGCAGTATACTGAAAACCGTCTAACTTAGACTCATAAACAAACTCTTGTGTAAGTCCACTATCACTTACTTCTTGAACTACATCTTCTAATGCTTTGATAGATGTTTTAGATTCAACAACTGGAGTAACTTTAGTAAGATTTTTTAAATCAGCAAACTCACCTTGATAAGATAATATTTCACCAGTTTCATCTAAAGCTTTATAAGAAAAGTTAATATAAACTTTTCCATTACTATCTGTAACAAACCCGTCTATAGTAAAATTGTAAACATCATTTTTATATTGATCTCCAGTTTTAACGCCTTTACTTTCATCAAACACTTCACTTCTAAAAGCATTTTTAACCCTAGTGATAGCAAATTCAACTTCTTGTAACGCTACTGGAGCTTTTTGCCCTTTAATCATCTCGTGAAGATCTTTCAAGGCTTGTTGCTTTTCTGCATTAGTCATTTCTGAATTATCTTCAATCGCTTCAAGTTGATCAAGAAAATCAGAACCAGATTTAATACGTTCTTCCTCTGTTCCTTTGTTATCTTCTAGTTCATTACCTAGAGCAAGATTGTGTTTTCGCTCGTCCTCGTCAGTCGGCAAAGCTGATTTTGAACCCTGATTTGCCTCAGATGATGCAGGGGTGACTTCTCCCGTTCCAGACACTGCACCCTTTATTATAGCGGCTTGTTTGGCTTCCGTGTCTTGTAGCCCCTGAAAATGCCTAATTCGGTTATCCAAGTATTTCAGCTTTTCAGCATCTTTCTCAGATGCTTTTAGAGATGTAATATAAGCTTTTGCATCAGTTGGTGACATTTCTTTAGTCTTATCAACAACATTAGCCTTATACTCTTTAAGAAGATTTTCTTCGTGCTTTTTCTTATCATCTTTTAATTTAGTCTCAACCATCTCATTACGACGATCAATACCTTTATCAGTATCCAAATCAGCAAGTCGGTCTTCAGCTAAATCTTTTCTTAGATTATTTTCAATATTCTCTCTGATTAATCTGTAAACTTTTGGATTAGGTGTTTTACTACCTGTAAAAGTAGTTTCAGCAGCAGCATCAACTACAGCTTTAGCATCTTTGATTAGCGTATCTAACTTATCTTTATGCTTAGCATAATTGATGTTCTCTTTGTAGACTTCAAGTGCAGCTAGTTCAAACATTGTTCTAACTGGAATCCCTTTCTCTATCGCAGCTTTGTATTCAGGTACAGAGTTAAGAATCCCTGTAATCTCTGTCTCATTACCTTGAATATATGTCTCAGACTTATCCTTAACATATGACTCAAACACATACTCATTAACTAACTTGTCACGAGTTAAAGGGTTCAATGAACTCCTATATAGAAACTTATTTGCAGCAGCGTCGTAATGTCTTTCAACCTTTACAATATTATCATTCAATTGTTTCAGTAAATCATCAACATTCTCCATTGCAGGAGAGTTGTTATCTTCAGCTGTCATTTCAGCAGCTAGTTGACTTCTAAATTCAGGTTGATTAATCTGCTCTAATAGTAAATCAACATCACCTGCTTTAGCAGCAGAGATACCTAAACCTAATCCAAGATTATCTCTAGCTACAGACATTAATCTCTTAGCATCTTTTAAATCAAACTCTTCATCAGCTAGTCCAGTAGCAATATCAGTAACTTTATCTTGAAACTCTTTTAGAATTTCACCTCTACCTTCAATTTCAGCTAATACCATTTTAGCTTCAACTTGTCCACCTTTATTAGACAAAGAACTATAAACACTTCCTGCTCCTTGAAATACACCACCACCGAGAGAGCCAAAGAAAGCTGCTTCCCAAAGATGACCTTCTCCCATAGACTTACGAGCCACATCTCCATAATTAACTAGACCGTTAGTATCATTCAGTAGTCCCTCTCCGTATTGTTTACCATATTTACCACCAATATAATTGATAGCTTCTTCCACACCTTCACTAGCCATACCAGACATACCTGCACCAAGATACGCTGCCGTAATTAGAGCATCATCACCTTTAGTATGAACTTTACCTAGTGCTTTAGCTTGTGCCTTAGCTATATCCTTACGCCCTTTCAGACCGCTAACTTTAGCACCTCTAGTTAAATAATTAACTTTAAGAAACGCACCTGCTTGTAAAATATCAAATACAACGTTAGGAGCATTTGCAACGTAAGTTCTCCAACCAGCTTTTGCAGCTGCGAAGTTAGCCATATTCTCTTTAGTTACAGGACGTCCTTCTAAAGCTAATTCCTTAGCTAGTGCAGTTTGTTGAAGTTCAGCCCAACCTTTAGGTGTAGAAGCTTTTTTAAGTGTCTTTGCTTTGATATCATTAGACACATCAAAACTCTCCTTCATATTCTCAGCATTTCGCATAATCAGACCACTAACAGTTGCTTTAACTGCTAGTTTATTAGCCTGACTCATTGTTTCAGTAGCTCTTAAAAGCTTATCAGCTTTCTCGAGTTTACCTGCTTTACCCATTGCATTAGCAGCTTTTCCAAACAAACTGATAGCTCTAGTTCCAGCCATAGCAGGAACAATCATAGACAATGTACTTCCAATACTTACACCATTACTTAGCCACCAACCTAAATCATTATAATTCCATGATTCGTTAGGTTTTTCTTGGTGAATAGCTGTAGCTTCTTTAGTCCAATCTTGAATACCTTTACCAAACTCCATGAACATGTTATTGAAGTCAGCATCCCCTCCAGCTAGTTCTGTGAGGATAGCAATAGGTAACTCAGCTATAGTTCCAAGAGCACCAATAGTGCCACCTAGAACTTCACCAACTACCAATTGATTTGCAAAGCCCATCCACTTTTCCCCCGCAGATTGATTACGGGCTCTTTGTAAATTCAAAGTATCAACTCCAAATTCAGGTCTGACATCTTTCATGTAAGATGAATAGTCGTCAAGATTAATATTTGTAGTCAAACTACCTAATATAGGACTACTTACGTCAGTAGTCTCTTCATTACTCCTAGCAAACAAGTCCTTCTTAGGTGTGACCTTTGTAGGGTCTGGATCAGTAGGATTGTTATCGCTATTAGCGAACAAATTGTTATTAGCCATTTAAAAAATTTTTTATAAAAGTATAATTAAAAATTAATTTCCACGTTCCATACGAATCATATCTTCAACAACAGCTTCCTTTTCTTCTCTGTTAAAAGCCTTCCATTGAGCATTAGTATATTTGATGTAACTCCATCGAGATACATCACCTTGTGTTTTTAAACCAACTTTATCAATGAATTTAATATGATCGTCCATAGATTGATTTCCAGCTAGTCTAGCAGTTTTATAAATACGACCTTCGTCACCTTTAAAACTATCTCCTACAGTATAGTCAATACCTTCTTTCAATCCAGCTTGTTTAGCTAACGCAACTGTAAATGCTAAAGGATTATTATGTCGAATTGATCTTCTAGTACTATATTCATTACCTCTTAAATTACCTCTGTAATCTTCAAAGTCAAGTTCCATCTTATCAAGAGACTGATAAGTTCTAACTTCTCTAGTAACATTATTGTTACCTTGCATTGCTTCAACATTAACTGTATCATCGTCGTTATGTATAACTACTTCATATTTCATATCAATAGCAGTTTGTCCAACAACTCTATTTACTACAGCATATTGACCTTCAAAACCCAAAGGTATCTTTTCTTGAACTCGAGTATTTGGTTCTACAGCATGATCGCTAAACTTAGCAATATGTTTATCTATAGCTGTTTTCTCCAACTTAGAATATAACATCCCGCCAGTCATTCGTTCCCCTGTTTTTGAATTAGTTGTATAAACTCCTTCAACATTTAAATCTTCTCTAAGAATAGCAAGCATATTACTGTCATAACCAGTAGTAGGACTAATGTATACATTCTCAAATATAGTCTTCTTTGGATCGTCAGGGTCAGGAATCTCAATTTGTGCAGACATTAAGTAACCATGATTACCAATAGGTTCTCCAGTAATTCCATACACACTTATATCAGCTACATCTTTATTCTTTTTCTCCTCTGGTTGATCTTCGTAAAGTCTACGTCCTTTAGAATCAATTATGAAATATGAATTAGGATCATTTTTAAAAGATGATTCCATAGTATGAGAGAACCGACTCTTATCTTTCCATTGAGAAGTTGGTTTACCGTCACCTCTACTGATATCAATTACAGAAGGAGTAATAGTTATATCCTCAACGGTATTTGTCAACTTTTCATCAATCTTATCTAAGATACCAGAAAAATCTCCAGAACCTTTACTAAAATCAATATATTTATCAACATTTTTTAAATTTTCTTCGGAAACATCTGAGAAAGCACTTAAGAAGTTTTTCAGAATATGTGGATTGTGACCTTCTTTAATGTAATCTAATGCAGTCTTGGGCATACCATCATTCATAGGTTTACCTAAAAGATTCTTCTTATTTCTGTACTCTTGATAATGACGTTCTAATTGACGCATAGATTCACCAACTTCTTTGTTCGCTAACCCATGTGTTTTACTAGCCTTCTTATAAAATTCAGATTGCTTTTGAGTTAACTTTCCTTCAAGAACTAAATCGTCAACAGCTTTAGCAACTCTTTCTTTATTAGCTTCTTGTTTAAATATAGCTGAATCTCTAGTAAATCTAGCTTCTTCAATCTTCTTCTTAAGATTGACTATAGTAGGAGATGCTTCAATCTCAGTACGAGTTGCAGGGTTATCAGGATCGTCAGATTCAATAATCAATGTATCTACCTTAGATTCTAACTCTTTATTCAAATCTCCAATAGTACCTGTTAACTTAGTTATACCTACACCTAGTTCAGTATTATGTTGAGCTGTTGTACTAGTTGTTAACATATGTCCAAAAGGATTTGTAATTGAAGTACCACGTGTTTGCAGTAACTCTCTTACTTGTACGTCTTCAACTGGTTTCTCGTTTCTAGCTTTAGCTCTATCTCTTGCTAGTTGTCTTTCATAAGTCAATCCCCAATTAGAACCAGAAACTCTAGTATAATCATATTTGGAAACTGTAGGTTGAATCTTTTGATTAATTACAGATTCACGTTTATGTAAAGCTAATAACTCGTCATCTGTCATAGATACCAACTCGGAATGTTTGTAACCTGCAACCTTCTGTAAATCAGCAATCATCGCAGTAACAGCTTTAGGATCAGCAGCTAAAACATCATCCATGGATGTCTTATTCATCCTAGTTTCAAACTTGATTTGATCGTTATACTTATCATTAGATAACATATGATTTCTAACAGCATTGTAAACTTCTGCTGTTTCAACCCGTTTAGTATGAAATCCAACTTCTTTACCTCCAGGTGTTTCAGCTGTACTTGAATCTACATACCAAGATCCATCTTTACCTAGACGGTACTGTCCAAATATACCATCTTCTTCGAATCCTTTGAAAGCTGTAATTAAATCAGAACTAATATCATTGTATTTAGGTGGAGTTTCAACTTGATAGTGACCTTTCCAAGTACCATTTGCATCTCTATGTAATGCGCCATTCTTACGGACAACACCATGTTCATCTTCATAAGTTGCTGCATTAGCTTCTGATTTAGCAAAGTCCCGCCATGACGAAGGCATATCTCCCTCAGCTACAGCGGCATCTAATGCAGCATTTTGAGCAGCACGTCCTTTCTGATCTTTCACAGCTTCTCGTATCCCCTGATTAGTAGCATAACCTTTAGCTGCTTGACGAACTGCTAAAGTAGCATTCTCCCATTCTCCAGTCTCTTCCGCATTAGCCATTATTTGATTAAAATCTACAGCTGCTTCATCCTTAATCCACTTATTATCATCTGCAACATCAATATTAGCCATTGCAACTTCTAATTTATCAGAATTAGCACGGTTACGATTAAACCGATCTTCTAAAACCCCCATTGTCTGATCAATAGCAGCAATAGGTGGAGCTACATACGTTGATGACGGTGTAGCATAATTTAAATCTGTATATAAATTTCTTTGTGGCATTTTTTTATGTTATTTTTTAAAGCAAAAATCCCGTCACCTCCTAGAAAGTGACGGGGATAAAACAATCCTATGAACAAATCTTCTTTAGTTAACCTCGATACTGCTTTTCAACAGCATCGTCTCATTTGTCTTTTAGTTCCTCTTCTTTTCTAATACGCATAAAATTATTATAATCAATTCTACCCATACTAAAATCTTCAAAGGCTTTATCAAGACCACGAGTCATTACACCACTCTCTTTGTATTTAAGTTTTAATAATTCAAGTGTAGCAGCATCTCGGTTACGAAGATTTGATTCTTGTATCTGAATTTGACGATCCTCAACAGCATTACTGACATTCTTACTAATTCTACCTTGAATACTATCTTGACGTTGGAAGTCTTGCATATTCTTAGCATCAATAAGAGCGGCGTTGCCATGTTGAACTTGTTGAGCGTTCATTCGGTTTGCATTTATCAAAGACGTTTCAGAATTTTCTTTCTGTCCAAATAGTTGATTCTTAGCATTAATATTTGCAGCATGAGCAGCAATTATATTACCATGAGCACCAGCTGAATTAGAACTTGTCTGCAGAATTGCTTTTCTAGTAGCTCCCGTAGAATCATCAATAGCATCTAATTGAGGATTAATGTTAAAACGAGTTTTCATCGGAACGGATTTTCTAAGTGTCGGTGCAGGTGTGTATGGAGTCTTAGCTGTTAATATAGCATTAACTGTATTATCTAAGAAAGGCGTTATAGCATTTACACCTCTTTCAAGTCTAGACTGTGAATCAGGTCCATAATTGACACCTTCACCACCACGAGGAGCTGCTCCTACAGCTCCAAAGTTTAATGGAACTGGACCAGTATTTGGCGTTATAGGTAAACCTGTAACAGGGTCAACTGGAACATCTCTACGACTAGCAGCTAATTGCATTGCTTCTGTAACAGGGTCTCCAGTAGGATCTCCAATACCTCCATGTGTATAAACTGCACCATATTTCGCAGTCTTTTCTCCGTATGGAGAGATACCTTTTTCTACTTGTTGATCTAGTTGCTCTTGCGTAAGAAGTGCGATTCGTGCATCCATATTACTAACGGTCTTTTCAGCAGTACCTCTAGCATACTTATCAGTAGACTTTAGATTTCCCTCTTGTTTGCCTTTCATCTTTACAAGCTTTTCAGCAGTGCTTGCAAAAGTATTTCCTGTAGTATCGTATAAGCTATCACTAAAGACAACTTTATGATCTCCTTGATCAATTATTACCTCATTATCTTCTACCTCCATTCCATTCCCCGCATTAATCCCCCCTTCGGTGTGTGTATTACCTTCAGCTACGACAGCATTACTAGCAGCAGGATTTAACTCACCTCCTTGAACTTGGATACCACCACCTTGGAAAGAATTAGTATCAGACATCTTCTTACGTGTATCGTACTCTTTACCATTAAACATAAACTTAGACTTACCAGATTTTCGAGCAGCAGCAAAGGCAGTTGCAAAATCACCTCCAGCGGCGTGTGTACCTCCGTCTCTATACCCATGCATACCACCATGTTTATAAAAACGTTGGTTACCCTCAACTCCTTGACTAGGATAGTCATTTACAATAGCTTGAGAGTAATCATCTTTCATACGTTTCATAAACATTCTGTTTTGACGTTGATTTTCTTCATGTTTCCGATTAGCTTTCCTAGCTTGTAAAGCCCCATGAATACCACCACCTACAGCACCAACTATACCTCCAATTGGTCCACCTACTTTAAGTCCCATTGCTCCGTAATTCAAAGCATTAGCACCAATATTTGCACCCGTATTCATACCACCTTGTTGATTATAAGCAGTAGAACCTAGAACAGTACCTGCAGCAGAAGCTACAGTACCGAATCCCCCGTAATCATATTTTACGGTCATTGTTCCTTTCTTTTTACGATTCTTTTTCATATTATCTATTAGATTTTTGTACGTTAACTTCTAGGACTTCTATATTAACATTTCGATTAGATACGTTATCATATGTTGCTCTCACAAAGAAAAATGTATTAATAAACCTCCCTTTGTCATACCATGGTTTCGTAGTAGCAATATTACTTGTAACTAAAACTCCAGTATCAGATACAGAACGAATATTAGGATCAATAGCTAAATCTCTAAAACCATCAAACTGAAATATACCTTCAACATATCTTACCATATTAGGGGAAGGTATTAAATTAGATGTAGCTACAAGCGCAATTTCACCTGAACATTGGTTATTTGTATAAACCATAATTGAAGTAAGACCGTGCTCAAACTCAGAATCTTTATCCGACCCTAAATAGGAAACAAGTTGCCAAGTTATATTATTAAGCATCATAACAGTCGATCCACCTCTATTAAATACAAAGTCAATGTAACTCTTTTCTTTAGATGTAGCAGTAAAGTATTCACCATAAAGATCGTTAAAGTTTTGTTTAAACACTCCATTAACTTGTAAATTAAAGTTAAACACACTAAAGATACCTTGACGATTGTGAAATAGTGTATTAGCATTAGCAGAATGAAAAGAGACCCAACCACCTTGTCCTCCATTAGCTTCTTGACTGTAACTTATACCAATATTTTCAAATCTATTATTACGAACATCTCTTGCATTCTTCTTAGAGAAAACAAGTCTATTAAACTTTTCGTCGTATGCACCAGACCATCCTTGTAACCTAAATGGGTTATCTTCTTCTTTCGCAATAATATGAGTATGATCCCTAAAATGATTAAACATCTTTATAGCAGATATTTCATTAACTTTTCCATTGTATAAGATAATCTTTCCTCTATCAAAGTTAACAGCATCAACTACAACATACCCTAATTTACATACAAAACTAGCCCAACGGTCACAACACCCAATGTACCCACCATCATCTGCAATCTGCTCATCTGGTATAACATCAAATATATCACCTTTCCCAAGTGCAACTGTAATATTGTTAACTTCGAGTGTATTTCTATCTACAGCCATAAAGAGACTGTTTTTCATTTGTATTACTAAAGTTCTACTGTAAGTCTTTAATGTGTATATAACGCCTTTATTCGTAGGCATTTCAAAGTAGTCATTGAGTAAAAATGTTCTCCAGTTAGTACGGTATTGATTACGATTATTAATTAAACTTCTTACAATACGAAATGGAAGTTCAACTATAGTTTGATTATCAGAACATTCTTCATCACATGTAGCAACTAGAATAGGAAACAGATTATTAACACTAGAATAATCATGATTGTAGAGTAAACCGTTAGAGTATTGGGACAGCTCGAAGCGCACTTTTGCATTAAAATCATCCGCAGACTGATCAAATTCATTAGCATCATTATCATAACCATCATTATAAGGAAGATAAAATTGATGTATATCAGAGTGTCTAAGATTAAGGTTAGCAAAAGACTCAACCTCAGTTATAAACTTCTGATATGTAATATTGATATTAATATCTTCTCCAGTACTTCCATCACCTGCTAAAAAAGCTTGATAAGCAGTTATAATTCYATNNATWSAYTAAMAAANARWATNTCCAMMAWRTATAWMAMWWGTTRTANGTAACGTTTTTAGCAATTGTATGCCCAGTTTTTACAATGTTATTTGTAAACAGACCGAGATAAAGATTAGTACGATATGTAAGAAAATCGTAGAGAGCGTAATCATCAGGGATTGTAACCTCTGTTTGAAGATGTAGATTCTCTTCTTTATACTCATTATTTATAGGAACTGTTACGTTCTCTGGTACATATGTAGCTTCAACAACTTTAAGCAATGAATTAGCAGCTGTTTTATCAGAATAGATGAATTGCGGTGTTGCTTCTGTTGTTACATTATTATAAATGTAATGTCTTTCCATGTAATCTACAGTAAGATTCTGCTTAGTATTTAAACTATCGAAAGGATGTGCAATAGCGTGTTGAGTACCTTTCTTAATAACTGGTGCTTGATCATTCACATTATTGTTAACTCCAGTCCTTTCTGCGTATCCAAGTTCATAACAAATTACATCTTCTTCTAAATTATCAGGAACATTAAAATTAGTAATTTTAATACCAAGTATCTTTCTATCAATAGGAACATTTGCAAACTCTTGACGATACATCTTTAATTTAGATGGAATATTGAAGTTAGGAGAATCACCAAATACCCCTCCACCATCAGCTAGAAGCTGAATAAAAAGTTTATCTCCAACTTCAACTGGAATATCACCTTTAAAATCAAAAGTATAGTTATCAATAGGATTAAAAACTCCTCCAACATTTACACTCTCTGATACATAATGAGTAAAAGACCCATCAAACTTTAGTACCTTTATAATGAAATTAACATTACCGTCAATATCAGATAGTGTATAAACAACATCTATATGAACTGTAGTTGCAACAAGAAATGTAAATTCTGTATTACCAGTTCCGCCAACTGTAGCTACACCTGCCGTGTTATCTGTAACAGGAACATGTAAAGCAGTACCTCCAGAACCTCCTCCACTCCATGCACCTATATTAGCATCGTAAAGAAGATTGACAACACTTGATGTATTACTAATGTCAGCACCTAAATGAGTGTTCAAAGCCGTAATCGAAGGCATTTTAAGGTGTTTTACGGTCTGATTTCTTAATGTGCCTGTTATAGTACCGATAGAGTTTTTTATGTCCATACAATCGAGGTCAGGGTATAACTCATCGACATTTTCCCAGTACCCTAGAGTACCGTCGTTCAAACTGGTATCAAAAAATTGATGCCAACGGGCATTAGGATTGACAGATAGAGGAGTAGCTGTATCTACTCCTATTATACCAGCAGTAACTAGATCACTTATTAAAGCGTTCTCTGCAAATGTAATACCACCTACTGTAATCTGCGCAGGTTCTCTATTTGTAATAGGGTATGCGTAAGATGTACCATCATTCATATGTGCAATCATATAGAAAGCATAAACGGCATTAGTTCGATAAGTCCTAAAATAGAATATATTATTAGGATTTTTATAAGAACCTTCAATGGTATTTAACATCATATCTTTAGTAGCAATCCATTCAGCTTTTATCGAATTGATATAAGGTTGAATATTAGGTTTCGCTAGAGTCTTAACTTGTCCGTAATATAACTTATTGTTATAATTAGTACCAGCAAAAACTCTTGTAAAACTCGCTTTAGGAGTTATCAATTCAACTGTATCAAAAGCAAACCCTTGTTCTCCTGTATAGATATAACTTAACGATGTACCGTTAATAACAATATCTTCTATTAGCTTTGTTGTAACAACTCCACCAATTTTACTTGTAATAGCGATAGCTAAACGCACGAAATTAGTATCTATATTAGATATCGTGAATTGAATAGCTTTACTTGTTTGGGTATCAGATTCATCTCCATCGTAAGTTTCAAATCTAGCATTAGTTGTAGCATCTACGATAGTTACTGGATTACTGTTTTCACTAAAGTTAGCACGACTACCATCAGCAAATGCGTAAGCAACACTAATGTAGTACACTCCACTCTTTAACGTTCCAGCATTATCAATAACGCCATCTAAATCAATATCAATACAATTAACTAGAGGAAACTGTTGAAGCATTACAATTGCAGTAGGATCAACTAATGCGCAATTTCCATCAACCTCGAAAGGAAGACAAGATTTATTAAGCATCCGAGGAGGATTAGCGCTATCAGCCATATCTTCCCAGAAAACAATAGTAATTTCACCTTTGAAATTAATATCGTAAGTTCCTTGAATAGGTTGAAGTACACTAAAATGTAAAGACGGGTCGAGAATAACACAAGTACACACTCCCGCTTCATCTATGTAATCAATTTTGCAATCATAATCTAAAGCTCCTAGAACCTTTGTAGAGAATTGGAAATAACTATTAGGAAGGGGAATAATCCCTATAATATTAAAACCATCCTCAGTACACCCATAACGGACATAAGCTTCTTCGTTACCAATAGAACCTCTTTTGTCAGTCATTACAACGTTTTGAGCATCAACCCACTCACCTTCTTGCATAAGATTAGGAGTTGTGTCACGATTCATACTAAGTAGTCGCTTCATTGGTATCTGTGTTTATTTGTTTAATTAAAGACCCACCAGTATTATCTCTTGCAGCATCATTGAAACCTACACTATTATTTACAAAACCTTTATAGTGTTGTGTAAACTGAGGTACAAGATTAACCCACATATTAGCAAAAGCTTCCTGTCCAATTGGAGTTGGAAATGAAACATCATTTTGAGCACGAGGTTGAAACTGTAACCACATAGCATCAGCCATAGGGAAATCAACAACTGGATGTGTGTTACCTTGTAGTAGATAATTACGCATGATAAACCAAGAGAGAGCCTCATTGAGAAGCTCACTCTTGGGTATCATAGGAAAGTTATCCCCGTCGAGAATCAAGTTTCGATAATGAATATCAATTTCACCTGTCTCGAACGTCGGTTGGACAGCACACCCGTTAATTATAGCAGAGGCATGACTAACTTGTAGTCCGCAACTATCAGCAGTTGCTAATGTCTGATTATTTATAGTAAGATAACTACCATTATAACAAATATATTCTAAACTTTCAATGTCGCAAGGTAAAGCTGCTCGCCAACCTACAACTTGAATTGTTTTCTTAACTAGAACGGTATTTCCTTGAATACCCATTTGATTAAGACCTTCACCAATCCATTGCATAGCATCTCCAATCCATCCATCTCCATTAGGTTTATAAGTCTTAATCACCTTTGCAATTACCGTCTTAGCAGAAACAACTTTAAGAGTCTCCATAATCGTCGAATTTATAAAGGTACTTAACCTTTGGATTTAAAACATAATAACGATAAAGAGCAGACATATTTCCATTCTCACCTCGATTAGGTTTAAAGAAATACACTTTCTTATTCTTTACGTTACATTTATACTTAGCCCATTTAAAGTATGGACTGAACTCATCATCAAAACGTATTAACCATTTTGCTCCATCAGGTGCTGTATCTTGATTGTATAAAACTCTTCCTTCATCTTCTAACTTAGCTTTTAGTATGTAACTTTCTTTCCAATTAATAGGAGGGTTTTTAGTTCTAGACATACCTATAAAGATATCTCCAAGTCCAACTACACCTTTAAAGATATAACCATCTTTAATAATTCTTGTCATGAGAGCTTGATTGAAATGCTCCAATATAAGCATAAAGGTATCCCGATCAATAGCAAGTTTCTCTAATTTCTTTCTCTTTTCTTTTTGCTTACTAAGTTTACCTCTATTGTGCTGAATACGTTTAATATAAATATCAAGAAGTTCCACAATCTTATCTTTACAATCCCATATAACTTTTGCCTTAACACGACCAGATATAACATCTGCCCATTCAAATAAACAATGGAGGTCGATATGATCTCTAGACTTTATAATAAAATCTTTCATCTTCTTTGAATCGACCTCTAATAGATTTATATCGTTATTAAGACTTCCAATACTATTTTGCAACTTTTTATGAAATACTGTATAAAAACTGTGGAAACATATCATATGTTAGGTTGGGTATTTACTTCGTGATCGTTAGTTAAAATTCTAAGTTCGTTTTTTCTTATCCCTTCAAGGATAGTATTAAGCATATGTAGTCCAATTGGAAACTCATCGTCATCTGACACACAATTGGCAGCACCTACACATACTTCGTGAGCATCTTCTGGATTATCAAATACACCTTCAACATAAACAAATTTAGTCAACGGTTTATCAGGTATGTAGATGTAATCATTTATATACCGATACTCACCAGTCATAGCGTAATTTCCCGTAAAACTATTGAAACATTGAAATCCTATTCCAGCTGCAGTCTCTTCCGTGTAGGGAAGTGCACCTGGATTACTGTATTTAGCAGGACCTACATAAAGAAAACTAGAACTACTTCCACCATGAGCAATCGGCTTAGGTACTTTTAAAGTTGTCCTTTTCCATGTACACCCACTTGTTACAAGACAACTATCAAGACTATCTACAGCTTCTAGAGCCATAAGAAAGCCTTGAATAAGAGTCTTATCTGTACCTTTCCTTTCAAACTCACGACGTAAAAGCATAGCACGCCAATACTTAATAGTGAATTTAATACGCTGTTTTAAAGCATAATCAAAAGGCTTATCTACGCTATTAACGTAGCTATCAGCGATATGATTTAAACTAGCCATTTATGAAGAAGGTGTAAGGGTTAGAATAAAATCAAGTCCTCTATGGGATGTAGAGGTCATTGTTCCAGTACTAACACTAATAATATCTCCAGCAGCGACAGCGATAGTTAAATCAGGTGTTGTCAAATACTGAAAACCTGTAGGTTGACTTTCATTATGAATACTATCACCATTCTTTCTTACAATAATTTGTGTTAACTCATTTGTAGCAATACCATAACTATAAAAGATAGAAGTTATTATATAACCATCATAAGCATCTGGAATTACATATTCACTTAAAACAGTAAATGCAGGTGCAGCAGTAGAATAAGGTACGAGGGTTTTACTCCAATTTATCATTGAAGAGAAAGCACCGACAAGGTCAGCAAGACCCGCAAGAGCGACATTCAATTCTCCCCTATCAAGTTGAGGACGACCTCGACTTATTATACTACTTAAATAAGATTTATATTGTTCTACAGTTGTACCTGTAAAAGCACCTTGAATAGAACTTGTTTTTAAATTATGTTTATTCATTATATCAATATTTTATTTAGAAGGTTATGAAAATTATTAAATTATTTTATCGAGCTTTAATTATAAGTTCTGTTTCAAGTTCTCCTGTAACATTAGACGTATCTGTATCATTAGCAACAGTCATTTTTATATAGTCGTTCGTATCTAAAATAACACTTCCAAATATAGGAATAAAAGCAACGTCTCTACCACCTTGAAGATTATTAACAACTCTTCTAACAACTTTATACTGAACAAAAGTGCTTGCAGAATTATCCCAAACAGTAAGTCTTAAATCAAGTTCATCATTAGACCCTCCGTCTATTATAGATGCAACAATAACATCAAATTCTCTAGGAGAACTACCTAAATGTCTAAGTTGTCCATTAGCAGGACTATCAAAATGAACTAGATTAGAGGTTGTAAATGTTCCTGCTAAGTCTACAAAAACACTTTGTGTTGATATTGTCGTTTCTACTTCTGTAGTAATTTTCATTGATGCTCCCACAAAAGTATTTCCTAATCCCGTGTTACCTTCCCAAGCACTTTCTAAAGCATCTTTGGTAATATTAGGTGTAATTGTTGTATCGCCTCCATCTATAACTCCATTTCTTGTTATAATTGCTTTTTGTATTTGTAATAAACTAGCTGATGCAAAATTGCTTGCTGAGAAGTCAAAAAAGCCTACAGTTGCGTTTAAGTCTAAGTTTGCGTTACTTGAGAACCTTGAAGACATTACAAACGCTGTACCAGCTTTGTATAAAAAATATGAACCGTCAGTTAAATTTCTTGCTATAGATCTAAATATGAAGTAACCTCCTGACCATGGTCCAGAAAGAGTTAATTCAGGTGTTCCTCCAAATCTTCCTGTGTTTGTTTCTGTTCCTTGTCTAAAGTCTGTTAGTTCTCCTACTGCTGTACATGCTATATAATTTACACCTGTAAGTTCGTGTGTATGTGTACCATCAGTATCGGTAAGATCTTCAACTTGAGAAAGAGTACCTGTTACAGAAAAATGCACATTTTTTATTAAAACATTTCCACAATCCGCTCCAACTATCATAGTGTAATTATTTTCACTAGATGTAAGTCCAGATAGTTCAAAATTATGACCATTAATATTTAAATCTTTCCCACCACTCAAATCTATTTGAGTTGTTCCCATGTCTATAATCTCAGTTATAAAATACTCTTTTGTAACGTCAATAGTACCACCTAGAGTAGTAGCTATATTAGACTGTCTTACAGGAATTTGATTGTGTAACCAATCCATTTCAATTACATCTCCAGTTGCAGTAACACCTAAAGAATACGCTTGAGTTCCAACATGAGTTTTAACTCCATAATTATTCCAAATAATATTTCCAGTTGTTCCTATCTCCATTCGTTGTTTACCAGATGCGGATGCTAAACCCCCTGTAAAGAAACGTATAACTCCAGAAGCATGAGTAGCTGCTAGTGCTAAAGTATTACTAGACATTTGTAATTGATCAGGTAAAGCACCGTTAACAGGGACATAATTAGAATTAGACAGACTAAAACTAGAAGTAATATTCTGACCATTCTTGAGGATAAGTCCTGCAAAATCATTGACACCTGTAGCAGTACTATGTAAACCCATTGTGGAATTAGTACTATCAGATGATGTAACCTCTAAAGAATAATCTGGGTCAGTCATTCCGATACCTACTCTTCCATCATCATATTTAGAATAAATTGAAACTGGTACACCTCCATTTAAAGACCGAAATTGAAAATCATTTGTATTCGCAGGCATATCAAATGAAAACCTGTTTGAAGTGTTTGAAAATAAGAGGTTTGCAGATTTGTTTGTAGCACCTGATGTTATAGTATGAAAGACATTGTTTCCATCTCCATTAAGTAACATTGTTGTACCGAGTACTTCTAACTTTGCACTTGGAGTGATTGTACCAATTCCTACATTCTCCCCTGCCATATCAAAATGTACAACAACACGTATACCATTATACCACTCGAAATCTCGAGTTCCAGGTACAGCTACTGTTCCACCTGTATACCTATTTACCCCACTAAAATTATACCAAGCTCCAATAACAGTTTGATCTGAATTTCCTAATTGAAATCCTGTACTACTATCACTAGTAATCTTACCATCAACTTCGAGTTTCTCAGTAGGAGCTGAAAAGTTAATTCCTAAATTACCTCCATTAATATAACTATTTCCATCACTTCTTAAGCGAATTGTATTAACTGACGATGAATTATCTAATTCAAGCATTGCACCGTTAGAATTACTATGCTTAAAGTCATAAGTATTGACACCTGCATTGTTGTACCCTAAGAAAATATTTTTAATGACTGCACCCGCAGTCACTTGTACATAACCTTCATCCAATTTAAGATTACCTATACCTAAGTTTAGTAATTGAGTAGGTACTGCTCCTATACCAAACATTCCACTAGAACCCTCAAAGATAGTATAACCTCCAGTTCCTCTAATCTCAAGATCGTAAGTGTCAGTATAAATATATCTATGAGATTTAAAATCAGATACACCAGTACCAGTTGCACCATGTCCTAAAAGAACAGTATTCCCACCAGATATTATAAGTCCTTCGTCAGCATCATTAACAGTCCCCGAAGGTAACGCTGTTAGAGCTAACTCTGTAGTCGAAACAGCAGTCAGAACCTTACCTATATCCCCAGCTGCAATTGTAAGTGGAAAAGTATAAGCACTGTACTCATTATAAGGTAACGTAAGACCGTCTTGTTGCATCTGAAGCATAGAACCTGTACGTATAGTAGTATTTGCAACTTCTTTAGTAGATACTAAAACCTCTCCAACTTTACTACCACCAAAGTAAGAAGTACCAGTTGCAATCAAATCTACAACAGCAGCTGTACTAGCAGCACTATTATTCTGACTTAGTTGAACTGAATTACCACCTGTACGCATCTGGAAAGAAGCAACTTCTGTTCCATCTGTTATATTCATTTGAAAACGAAGTAGATTTAAAAATCCAAGTGTAGTTGCATTACCATCATGAAACACGAATGAACTAGGAGATGCAGTTATAGGGGATTTTAAAAAATTTGTGTCGACAGCCATGCTACCATCTATTAACGTTGCTAAACCTTTAAAAGCAAGGTTTAATTCACCTCGATCGAGCTTAGGACGGTCAACATTAATAACACCATCTACCCAAAGCTCAAACTCTTCTAGTGTAGTTCCTGTGAACGCACCAGCAGAAAATCTTTTTAGACCATGCTTATCCATTGTTATTTAATTTATTTAAACGTAAAAAAGTTAACACCTAATTAAAGGTGTTAACTTAAAATAATTTACAATATTCATTGTAACTATTCAGAACTACTTGGGGGATCACTAGAAGCGCCTTCTCTTGGAGGAAGATCTAGAGTTTTATTAGCACCGTTGCCTTCACCTTCTTTCGGGGTTTCAACTGGAGCAATATCTTTAAAAAGAGTTAGATTAACAGGATCGAATTTCCATTCATTTGGAGTCTCACCTTTCATTTTCAATGCAGTAGAAACTAACATAAACTTTTTCTTTAGAGCTTCTGCTTCTTGATAATGCGCTTCAAGAATATCTTGTCGAATAGGATTTAAAATTTCATCTCCTTCTAAGAACTTAGGATCACGCTTTGGTAAAGCTTCCATAAAAAATTGTTTTAAATTATTAAATAAATAAATAAGAATGAACTACAATAATAGTTATTAATCCGTTAGAATCCAACTATTTCCTTAGTTTCTTTATTAAGATATTTTAACGATACAATCAAACGCAGCAGAAGCATGTGTAATAGTTACAGTACCATTTGTTTGATTAATAGCAGTAGTAATTGTAACATCACCCCCAGAACTATCTTTGACAGTAACATGATAAATATCTCCTGCAACAAATTCTAACCCATGTGTAGCAGCAGTAATTATGAGATCTAAAGTAGACCAAGCAGCAATAAGAAATGGAGCTGTATATGAAAGTTTTTCAAATCGTGGAATACCAGTTGTATCTGTAACTATGACACTTCTATCTTCTGTAGCTGCAGCACCGTTAATCTTAACTTGACTATCAGTAAATCTTAAATCAAGGGCATCGTCATAAGTTCTAACTTCTGTTTCTTTAGTTCCAGCGACAGAATTAGTACCTTTCATGTAAGCATAAAGAGTACTAAGTTGTCCTATCTGCGTTGATTCATTTAATGCAGCATTACTAAATCTAGAGTTAAAACCAGCTGTAGGACTAAATGTGACAATAGGTACATCAGTACCTGCTCCAGTAGTATTAACAAAAGTCATTGTATTATCGTCGTAGTCGAGAGTTCTTGTACCCGTTAACACACCATTAGCCGCAAATATACTAGCAAAACTAGACAGAGGTACTTCAATAGCTGTACCATCGGTAGCTACCCCAAGTATCCAATCAGATGCTGTTTTACCAAGTGTGGCTGCAAGCATAAGCCCTGTACCGTATTGAGGAGCTTTAAAATAACCATCCCCATTTATTTCAAACAGTTCAAAATTATTTGTACCAATTCCAGTAGACATATTTGTAAGCCACTTATAATTAAGTGTTCCTTGATTATCAGCTCTAATAGTATTTATCTCAGTATACGTACGACCAAAAAATCTATTAGTTACACCGTTATGATGAACCCAATGAATATCTTGACCAATACCTTGTCCTACAGTTACTATTGGAGTTGTATTGGCAGCTAATTCAGCTCTAGTCCCAGTTACATAATATCTATTAAAATTAGAACCTTGTAAATCATAACCAACCAATTGCATACCCCCATCATTCAGAATAATTTCCATGGCACTAGTTGCAGTTGGTTCTCCAGCAAGTACAGCTAAAACTACATCATTATTTACGGTATCGTCTTGATAATTTACAATCAATTGTGCGTTCCTTGTTGCGTAATATCCACTGTAGTTTACAAGTAAATTACCACTTTCAGTTACAATACCCTCATCACTAAAATGAGGTATAGTAGAACGTCTAGAGAATGTACCTCCATTCAACGCAGAAGTATTTTCTAACGTAGCTCTATTGTACCCTCCTAGTTCTACTGCTCTAGTCTTTCCATATAACCGAAGCATATTATCAGTAGCAACAGTTCCAAAAGTAGTTCTAGAGAATATTAAATCAACTTCATCAGAAGTAGCATTAAGGATTCCACTCATAGAACTACTACCAAGACCTTCTGCGCTAATAGCAAAACGTCCAAGTTGACTCCCCGCTACATCCGTAAAATCAGATACAGCAGAATTAGTAGCACCACCATGACTCCGCAAACTTAAAGCAGTTTGTCTATTTAATGGAAGTACCCACGCTGAATTATCGTCATTCATATACATCGAAGTACCAAAACCAGAATTATCATTAGCCTCAAAGAAGCGAAAGCTAAGACTATTATTATCAGTACTCGCAGTTTGATTAATAGCTAAATAACCATTAGTTTCACGAAGGATATATTTAACAGTTCTAGTTGTATCAGCATTATTATCAATTAGATTGCCAAAAATATCAGCAAATACCATATGCTTTGCTGTAGCAGTACCTACCGAGCCTATACTATTGTCAGTATATTCAGCCATACCGAAAAGAATAGCAGCTAATGATTCTAAACTGAGAGTAGGATTCTTTAGAATAGTTTGTGTAATAGCACTTTGTACTTCTTTAAGTGTAGTCAGCGTGGGGAGTCGTATAGGGTTATTTACACTACCTTTTTTATTATCAGTAAGCATATCTTTTAAGTTATAAATTGGTAAATTGGATTTAAATTATTTCCCTCAACTGGAATATTATAAGTAGGCTGAGCATCAATAAGAACTTGAGTGTCGAGGTTCGTCAAAGCTATTGCTTCAAGATCAAAGATAACTACAAGATCGTCAAGACTAATGTTATGACAAGCAAAACAATCTCGATAAGTAGTGTAATCAAATTTAGTCTTTAATTCAGCAAGTGTAGTAGGTATTGCATAAGTATCTGTTATCTCTATATAGAGAGTTAGAATGTAAAGAAGAGCAGAATAATTATTAATGCCTGTGGGAAGACCGTTAGAAGTGTTTGTCAAACATTCCGCATTGTCAACCAGAAGGAAATTTTCATAAACGCTTCTTCTTAAATACTTAAAAGCAATATTATATCGTTGATTGATAAAAGCCGCTGCAGGATTCATGAGCAACCACAATCTGCGGAACTATCCGTAATATTTAAAGCAGTACAATATTCAGTCATCTTAGCCATTACATTACTAACCGCTAATAGATCATTCAATTGATGAGGCTCTAAAGTCGTATAAATCCAGTTATCAATAAAGTTTAAATTGAGTAGACTTTGAAATGTATAATGCGCTAACAGGAGAGCATTAAAGTAATAGAGTTGGGTAGGTGAGGGGGATTCTCCACAACTAACTTTAAGTATAGCTGCTAGGATGCACTCTTGTGCAGTACAATAAACAATTACATTGTTATTCGTTACAGTAGTTACTGGACTGTCTGTCATTTCAACATTATAAACGCCATCAACGGCGAATGTATAAGTAACAGTTGTACCAGGCGCAATAACATTACCATTATCGTGTACAAATATCTCAAGAAACGTACCATCGTCTTGAAGTTGAAGTATACGTAGAGTAAAGTCTGCTATGTCATTTATCTCGTAAGTATTACAAGATGTTTTTGTAATAGCCATAATCAAGAAAAGAGAAACTACACGTTTAAGCGCAGTTTCTCTTTAATGTTATTTAAATGGTTATTAAATAGTACCCTGAGTTGCCCCAGTAATAACTTGGTTAGGAGCAAAAACAGCTGCAAAAATAAGATCAAGGATAGCTACTAATGCATCTCCAGTCGTAACCGCAACCGTAAGAGTTTGGTTAGTTGGATTGTTAGTATTAATAGCATTTACATTAGCTACTGTCCAGTCGAAACTGTAAGTAAGATAATTGTTCGTTTCTACAGGGTTAGCCACAGAATAGAAGAAATTATTTCTAAATGCAAACTTACCATCACCAAATTCAATCTCTGATTGATCCCAACGTTCAGCAATTTGTTTCCAGTGTCCATGACCATAATCTAACTCTGTTGTTGTATTATCAGACGCACTAATTAAAATGTCATCTAAAGTAACACCAAAATCTTGATTAAAGTAATTTCCAGTAAGAACAAGAGCCAAATCAGCAGCAACAGTTCCTGTTACAGTTGCTGTTACCCAACTTCCACCTTCGAACTGATTCGCAGGGTGAGCATTAATAGTAGCAGCAATTCGAGTCATCAAGATCAATTGAGTATCCCCAACTTGAACAAACTCTTCAACTCGAATAGCATCAATAACAGGAGTCGTACTAATCATTCTACCTCCTAATGGTGTAGATGTTTCCTCGTTAGTTTCACGGTATATTCTCATATTCGCAACTGTACCCGCAACTAAAACAGCAGGAAGATTTAAGTTACTACCTGCAACAGTAGCTTCAAATCCAACTTTCAATACCTTAGCTACAGGAGCACGGTAAGCTGTTTTGGTTTGGTTATAAGCATTCTTGCTTACAATTGGATAGATACGAGGATAAGTAAATGTAGTGTTACTTGCTCCGAGAGCAAACGCACCGTCATTTCCTTTAGCCACTCCTACAACCATATAGAAACCAAACTTGTTATCTAATGCAGAAGAAGAAGGAGCGATAGCTGGAAGCATAACCCCATCATCACTAAAGACTGCAACAGCACCTTCTGCTAGAAGATGTAATTCATCAATACCCGAAATCTCCCCACCGCCTGTACTTAAAGCATATACAACACCTGCTTTGGGAATAAGTAATTTATTCATTTTTAAGTTATTTTAAAATTATTCATTAAATAGATTTTCTTGCGCTACAGCAGGATAACTTTCTCCAGCCATATGACCGAGCATTAACTGCACAGTCAGATCAACAATTTCAGAATGATGAGCATCATCTATCTCAAATGTTTGACCAGTTGTACTGTTGAATCGTAAAGGAGTTCTATAATAAGTCATATCTAGCGATGTAGGTAGAAATGTCGAATTATGATGAACTTCAATATTATCTCCAGCCATTGTTATAAGAGGACTATCATAACGAGTAGTAAAATATGTATTAGCAAGTAAGTCATACAGAAATTCAGTCTCTACAAGACGATTCGCAGATGTTTTGGAAACGTCAACTAAAGTATTGACTGCATAACAATTCTTACCAATAAGTCCATAAACTACAGTTTCATATTTTGCCCCATCAATTCCAGTAGAAACGTTCTGTGGAACAATAGGTGTTGGACTAATCTCCTGTGGAACTATATAAAGAAACTTACCTTTAGCATAATGGTTTCGATACTTTTCCCAATATACTTGAACATTTACTGAGTTATCATTTAAAACTTCTTTTAAATAATCTGTTAAGACATAAGTCTCGTCAGCAGATGCAAACTCATTCGGAAAAGGACTGTCAGCTAATACAAAAAGATCAGTTAAAATAGGGCTAGTAACAGGAGTAGTGTTAGCTACCATGTTGATAATCATGTTTTTAAGGAAGGTTGTTGGTACAGGATCTTCTACAGGTATACCCATAGCAGCAAAGTAATAATTACAAGTACCTGGAAGCTGAGACGCTCCATTGCAATTATATCCCATCGTTGTTCTACTATTAAGTAGCTCATAATAGTTGTATGGTAAATTACCTATAACTGAAGAACTACTTTCAATAGTTAAAGGAGTCGAATAAGAAGTTACCAAAGCACGTAAATCATCATAACGTTTTACGGTACTTTGGTTACCTTCTTGTTTCGAGTTAACTTTAGGAGAAATACGACGTTTAAGGAAACGCATCTGACCTTCACTAAGCCACCAATCTTTCTCTTCTGGGAGAAATGTTTTGAAAGCATTAGAGTTGACCTTTTGCAGTTTTTGGGCAAGGTCGATGTAAACTTCTAAAGTCGTCATTATAAATTTATTTTTGGAAGTTCTCTAAACGAGTTTTAATCCCAAGTACAGCATCTTTGTTTTCTGCAGCTCTCAACCAAGTGATTGCTTCATTAACAGTTGTACCTATACGGGTATTATCTCCATAGATAACTGTATCCGTGTTTACAATACGTTTAAGTTCCTGTCCTTCAATAGCTCTTTCTAAAAACGCTTTGATACCTAAATCAGTATCAGTAGCAGCAGCTATAAAATCATTAGGATACGCTTCTGCAAGTTTTGATAACGTAATCTCACGATCAGAAGCTGTCACTTTTTCAAGAATGTCGTCTTGATCTTTAATTGTAGAGTTAAATAGACGAATAGAATCTTTCATAATATACAAGATATTTGAAACTTTCTTAGGTTCTTTAGCAAGTTCTAAGTACAACGACATAGAACGAAGTTTAACTCCGTGCTTAGCTTTTTCGATAGCTTTTTTATTGCTCTTAGAATAAAGATAGAACAAAATTCGAGTACTATTATAAATCTCAGCTGGAGAGTTAGCACATTTGTTGTACACTAAGCAATAACGATAGATAATATAATCTTCGATATTAATAGGACTCCCGTGTGCAAGACGAACAGTAAAGATTTCTACATGTTGTCTTCCTTCTTTCAATGCAGTTGAGGTAGCAGCTCTTTGATTAACTCTTTCTCTCTCTGCTAATTCAGCACCTTCTTTATCTCGATATTCCATTCCAATCTCAATCTCATATCCAGTCTCAGAGTAAGGAATAACTTTAGTCAGATCAGTCCAATACAACTTAGTGTTTTTAGTCCACGTCGTGTTCTTAGGATCGTCACCAATAATATCAGGTAGTAATTGACGCTCTTCGGCATTTGTTAAACCACGAAGAACATCATGTCCTTTACCAAAAGAACTTCCAATCTTAACTTTGTTATGAAGGAAGTCTAATGATACATCAACTCCTAAGCGTGACTTAGAAGCTGGATTAGTTTTAATACGAATGAATACTTTTTCAGATACTTTTAAAGACATAATTAATTCTATTTTATGTTTTATAGAAATGGCTAGAGCGATATCATCACCCTAGCCATAATCTAAACTTACAATTTATTTAATCATCTAATACCAAACTATGACAAGTTACAAGTTAACTTGAATGAGTGCGTGTTTCTTCTCATAATAATTGACTTAGTAGCCATGAAGTGAACACTTGATTGATCTTGCTCAGTAGCAAGACTCACATTAATATTATTACCTGCAAAATTCATTGGAGTAGCAGCCATACCTTTCAAAACTCCAGTAATCATTGATCGACCTTTTTCATAACCCATAACAAGGTTACGTTTTCCATCATAAACTGATTGATCAATAAAATACGCATCGTAAGATGAAATAGGAAGTCCAGTAATAGGGTGCTTCTCAGAGTTCATAGCTCTACCACCTTGATCAAGTAAAGGTAGATGTTTAAGCGTGATAACATGACCATCAATATGCTCATATTGCTTAAAGTAACCTCCAAAGATAAGGCTATTACTAGAACCTCTTACAAATTTATCTCCAATGATTTGAGTAAATCCAGCAGCAGAATCTTTCATTGCATTATCAAACTCCTCTTGGAAGCCTAAACCACAATAAAGAACTACGTCCATAGCCCCAGTATCAGTTGCGCCATACATAACGTCACGAATAGTAGACTTGATTTTCTTCTCAGTTAAAACTGAGTAAGTATCTTCATTAGGAATCTGATCTAAAATTCCTGCCATAATTGGAATTGGTAAACCAGAATCAGGATCTTTTAAAAGAATTTCTCCAGATGAAAGTCTGTTATACTTAGCGTACCAACAGTGCTCTTCCATTGCTTCTTTCCATGAAATAAGATGTTGCCATTGTTCCCAAGGCATCCAAAGAGATGTTGTTCCACCACTTGAATTAGGAAGTAAGCACTCAACTGTTTTGTTCGTAATGTTACCTGCAAGTCTGTAACTTTTTCTAAGGATAGAAGCCTGTCCTTTAACCATTCCTGGCGCAACAACATTAGACTCATTACCCATAGATAGAGATTGCGCAACATTCGCCCCTCCGATCATAGCCCACTTAGTACCATTTCTCAAATCTTCAGCAGGAACGTAAGCTTGAGGATCAGAACTCATGAAACGTAAAGTGTATTTCCAATGAAGACCATCTCTTACAGGACGAAACTCAATTCGAGCTTGTGTACCTCTTGGAGATTCAACAGTATGTTGAACTTTCAACCAATTGGTTTTAAAAGTAACTTC
Organism: Alkaliphilus sp.; assembly: GCA_002733545.1. GTDB lineage: Bacteria > Bacillota > Clostridia > Peptostreptococcales > NVVX01. Next base: position 46,497 of record NVVX01000006.1, on the reverse strand, counting down.
AAACAATCCATTACCCATCCCAGGACGAGATGTAGGACTATATGGAGTAGAAACAACATAATCAGGTTTTCTAAGTCTTCCTATAACAGGATACTTAAATTCGATGTTGTTAAGTTCTACAGTTCCTCCCATATCACCTGAACCTTTCTGACCTTCAGACATGAAGGAAAGTGGAAAACGTTTGTTCTCCTGACCAAGTAAATGAGTTACAACTGGATCAATCTTATCAGGGTTACTTAACAATGCATTCGCAAGGGAATTTTCATTGGTAAAGCCTTTCCCATCGAAAGTTGAATGGTAGACAATACGTGCCTTTTCAGAATTAGCCATTAGTGTATTTTTATTTTAAGATATTTACAAATTATTTTATAGCGTATTAACCGAGATATCACTAATATTACCTGATTTATTAATACTTCCGTTCTGTTGTCTATTATTAACAACAGATACTCGTCGAGCTCCTCTACTACGAAGAGTGACACCTTTTGATTGTGTTGCTTTGAGTTTAACAAGTTGCGCAAGGTCAAAACCTTTATAGCGGAAATAAGATAATTGCAGTGTGAGAGAAAGATCTTCTTTCGCTCTATCAACCGCTTCTTGACTTTCACCCTGCCCAGTTACATCTTTACTGAGGTAATCAAGAAACTTCTGACGGTCAGCATCAGGTATAGTAAGATCGCCTAATTTTCCAGTTTTTACAGTAGTACCAATATCACGCCATAGTTGTGTATTAGCATCCTGTTGTTTTTGAATAGCATTAAGATTAGCAGAATCTCTGGCATCTTCAAATGCTTGTTCTTCAGCTTGTAGACTACCTAATGATTCAGTTGCTTCTGAAGTCAGAGCATCCCCATCTTCGATAGCTTCTACAAACATTCTAGCTCGCTTTGCTATAACTATCTTCTTCTCAGGAGTAGCAGCATCAAAGCCAAAATTATTTAAAAAGTTCTTAGTAATTGTATCCTTACGAATAGCAACTGCTTCATCACTCTTATCATCAGCATCAGGTAAGGTTGCACTTCTCCATACTGAATTAGCACTAAAGAAGTTTGCATCTGTACCTCCAGCCTTAACATGATTTGCATACTTTTCAAGACGTGGATTTTGTTTAACCCAATTGTCTTGATTTGTATTTCCAACTCGCTCAATAATAGCTTCTGTCATTGCAGCCATACCTTCATCAGTATCAGCAAATACCATAGGCTTTCCATCTTCTCCAACTAAGTCAACACCAAACTTCTCTTGAAGTCCAGTTTGAATCATTTCAACTAAAGGAGTTTCAGGAAGAATAACATCGCCAGTCTTTTCATCTCTAACAATGTTATCTTTAGTTACAACAACATTGCCTTCTGCATCAACTAAATCTCCAGTTTCGTTAAGAGAGTAACCATCTCCGTCTCCTTCTCCAGCTTCTAATTCAGCTTTAGTTTTAACAACAGTTCCAGTTGCATCTAGCATGTTACCTTCGGCATCATAACCAGTACCAGAATGTGCTGCTAATTCAGAAACTTGTTCAGGTGTGTGTTGAACACCTCCATCGCCTCCCGTACCCCCATCTCCATCAGCATTTCCCCCAGCTCCTCCGTCACCTCCTGCAGCCGCAGCGGCATCAGCAGTAGCTTTAGCAGCGGCAGCTTCAGAAGCAGCCTTAGCTTGCTCGAAAGCGTCACCACCTCCACCACCTCCAGCGCCATCAAGACCTCCGTTAATGTCAATGTTATCAAAATTGTTCTTTTGTTGAACAGGAGAACCAACTCCTTGTTTATCAAATCGTTTCATAATAGTAATATATTGTATTAAATGATTAAATAGAACATGATATAAATCGTAACTCGTTGGTGATTAGGTGTTGAACCTAATCATATTTATTCTTATTTTCTTTAGCAATTGCCATTTTTGTAGCATCAGAACTACGTTTAGCTGCTAAATTTTCTCTTTGTAAAGCCGTATTAGTAACACCTTGTTGATTTTCATGTTCAGAATGTTTTGCATTCATATTATCAAATGCATCCTGACCTTCCAGTCCAGGTGTTTGTCCAGCCATATTAAGACTATCGTTAACAAGTTTTTGCAGATCAACGTTAGCTTGAATCTTCGCAACTTCAATTTTAGTCGCATTATCTTCATCAACCTTATACTGAGTAGCTTGTCTTGCTGCTTCATCATTTTGAGCAACACTTTGTTGGATACGTTCATTAGAATCTTCAGCTTGTTTTTGCTGTGATAGTGTAAACGCTCTTTCAATCTCTAACCCTTTATTTGCAATCTCTTTAACTTTAGACATGTTGTTAGAGTCAATCATCTCAATAGCAATAGGTGCTGACATACCATTTTGACCAAACGTTTGGACAGCAGCTTTAGCTCTTTCAATCTTCTCGTGTTCGTGTTGAGTGTTCTTAACAAAGATACCATAATCAGTGTTCATGTATTCAGTATCTTCTATATCAAAGAATACACGTTGTTTATCAGATGCTATATAAGTTGACTTCTTACCATTTCTCCAAGCTATCTTACTGTAATCAATCATACCTTGATATTCCTTCTCTAAGAACTTATTCAACTGACGAAAGAAATCATCTGTTATAATAGCACTACGGAAGACTGCTTGTTCAGTTGTTGCTTTACCATCTCTTACCTGTGTATCACCGTATCTTTGTCGATTGATACCTAGACTATCCCACAACTCCATTTTAATATCACTAAGCAAACCCCACATCTGTTGAACATAATTACCAAGACCCATATCAATAGACTTCAACGCACTAAGAGCTTGCATAGCACCTGGAGCTGATTCATCAATCCAAGCTATACCGTGAGCATTTGCCCAGTAAAACCATTTGTCCTCATCCCAACCTTTCTTCTTAGGTATAAGTCCCATTGGCATAATCATAAACTTTTCTTTATTCTTAGCAAGTGCAAACTCAAACCGAAAATGGAACGTATTATAAAGTGCTTGGTAATCAAGACTATGATTAACTACACTTTGTATAGTATTACTTCGGTAACCTCTAAAGCGACCATTAAAAGCAATCTTACAAGTAGATGTATTATTAATTTCATCTCGTTGTACTATACCTTTTTGTACTTCTAGATAAGCAACATCTTCTATAACATAACCTTGATACCAACAATTAACCCATTCCCACTCAATATTAAGATCACCTGCAAGTTTATCTAACTTGTATGTATCATCAATATCTTTAAAAGCTATTTGACCAGTCGCAGAATCAACATACTCCACAACTCCTATTTTTTCCATACCTACCCAATTACACAAATACACATTGTACTTATCAGTAACCTCAGTTGTATAATCACTAGCAGTAGTACTATCCCCAATGTTTTGACTACTCATATTAACAGTTGCTCCTGTATTAACAACTTGTCTATCATGTTCCATAAGCCAATCTAACACAGTTTGTTTCTTTCCTTTATCGTCAGTAGTATTTCCTTCTATATACGTTTCTTCCATCTCTTTGTTAAACCGATTAACCAATTCAACTCTAGACCAACGCATTCTAAGAACACCACCTTGAGCGTCCTCAATAAAACCAGATTGTGGGACATCCATTGGATAAAATTCTCTTGGATCACATACAACATAATCTACATCATCTTTGAAAACATCTTTAAAAGTCAGAACAGAACCACTCACTATCCAATCATATAACATTAATTGTAGCTTTTCGTCAAAATCTAAGTCCCTTCTAAGGACTTCTAACGCTTCCTGACCGATGATGGCTCTTTCGTCGTCATATGTTACATCAAAATCTTTAGCTACTTGTTCGGCAGGTGGAACGTCCTGAGAAGCAACCCCCGTTTCCATCCCTTGTTCATTAAGATCATTAATAAACTGTTGAGCAAGATTAGCCCTCACAGCTTCAGCCTTCGCTTCTTTAAAACGACTCTTTGCATCAGCAGCAACAGCAATAACAGTCGCATCATCTGGACGCCTTCCGAACTCACCGAGGAACATCTCTATAATAGGCTTGATAATATCATAGTTACGTAACTTAGCAGGAAACTTTGTAAGCTTAGTATTCTGAGTATTAGCAGGATTAAGAACGTGACTATATTGACTAGGGTCAAGTCCACCTTCTGCAATCTTATATAGAAGTCTTAGTCTAGTGTGAAACGTAGTTGTAAAACTAGCTTCATCTACCATATATCTCAACTGAGGTACAAAGTAATCTTTTCGAGTTTTATCTTTAGATAGAAGTTTATGATTAATATTAGGTACACCACTCATTGTTTATATTGTTTAGAATTGTTCTCTTTCAAAAAATGAATCACCATCATAAGGAGATGGCATTTGAATCTCTTCATGAGCAAGTTCTCTAATGATGAACTCACCTATTATAAGAGCAGAAACCCTATCAAAGTTACCATCCATATTCCAACGTAGTAACTCTTTAAGAATCCCAACAGAATAGATATACTCGAGTGCGAGTTTATCTTCCCCTGTAGAATGATTAGTACCAACAACTTCATTCAGTCTATCTCTAAGATAGATAGCACCTCTTGCTTTACGTTTATCAGTAAGGTGCATACCCTTACCACGTCCAGACTTACTCATAAGTTCTTTAACAAATAGTAATTCAGGTTCATCGTAAAGCATATTCATAAGTCCTCTAGCCTTCATAAAAGGCTTAACATCTCCCCTATCATTCTCAAAGAACAGCTTACAATTATAATAAAACAAGCCATTCATAACTTGGTCATTATAAGTATCAAGAGACGGAGGTCTTCCACAGTATTCCGCTACAATCATTCCACCACCACTAGGAGTAATATTATTTATACGTTCGTACCAAAATGTAACTCCAATTGAATCCTTAGTACTAAGCTTCTTTATATCCTTATCATGTGCGTAAGGATCTTGAAAAGCTACATATAAACCTTCTGGAACAAGTCCTGTAATAGGATCACGGTAAGGTGGAACGTATTCAATGAAACACCCATGAACTCTAGTATCTTTACGTAAAGGGAAATCAAGAACTGGAGGGTTAAATAACTCACCATTAATCTTCTTTACTTCATTAAGTTCTAGCTTAACATGCCCTTTTGTATTACGAACCAACCATCCTTCCCGACTAAGGTACTTCATGGAAGGTTCTCTCATAACCCGATTGAGCTGCTTTTGAATAGCATCTCTATTAAATATATTAGTACCACTTCTAGCAAACGCTTCCTGACCACAATTAGCACGTTGACCGCACCACTTCTCGAAAGAAGTTTCATCAGTTGTTTCTAGACGCTTTCTTTGTTTTTTCTTTTTGTATGAAGCCCAAGATGTTTTATAATTTGTATTCCCATTATAATTCATGTGACCTTCAAGAGACTCTACGTGAGGATAGAAATAACCACAAGCAGTATCTTCTAAACCTTTATCCCAAATGTTTTTACAAGCTAAATTATCATAAGCATTCGGATTATAATAAACATCTTCAAATGCTTCCCAATTAGCTTCTTCTGTTCCACCTGTTCCCCAACCACAAATATGACCTGTTTTATAATCACCAGCTTCAGCTGTACTTGAAGTCACTTCATGACACTCTTTCCAGTTAGGAAATTTACCCATCTCCTCATATGCTAATTGGAATACATCTTTACCAATAGTTACATCAGGATTATTCATCGCTGATACAGCTATTGCTTCACTCTTATAACCTCTCTCAACTGGATCCCCTTTCTCAGTATACCCAATCTTTAAATGCTCTTTACTAGTAACAAGACGATTCTTATAAAAATCAGTATGTTTGTTGTACCAATCAGAATAAGTATATACCATCTTCATAAGCCCCTTTCCAGTAGTAAGATATTTCTTATCATATGCAGCTAAGATAACACTCATTTCTGGATGTGTATCTATATCATCCCAAAGATCATATGCATTAAAGTAACTCATACCTTTACGACGAGCCTTACCAAAAAAGAAGTTCTTACCTATAAGTCGAGCAAAACTTTTAGCTACAACTAGATGATACTGACCATCAAAGAAACTAGGGAAATCAATCTTCTTTTTCTTAAGTTCTGTTTCACGTATATTAAGAGATGCTAACAACTCTTCTATACGAAACTCAGCTAGTAAGTCAGGATCAGTATTTTCATCTTCTTTAAAATCGCTCTCATTGCTAAGTGCATCGTCATCATCTTCTACCCTAACTATAGGACCAAGATTCATAAATCCCCATAGCTTTGCTGGACAATGTACAAGTCTAGGATTACCGTTCTTATCAATACCAGCCCAAGCTGTCATCCCATTCTCCTTACGATACTCCACCGTATCCCAATACGTTCTGTAAGCAGCACTGTCATACTCTTCATCGAACTTTGTGTAGCACTCATGCTCCTTAAAATAAAGAGCACTTTGTCGGAAAACATCTACATCAATGAACTCAAGTTGACGTTCAGCTTCATACATAGGTATCGGGATCGACGTTCCATCGGGTAGCTGTTTCGAATACTTCTGACCATTTTCTTGGTACTTATTTGCAACCCATTCATAAGCAATAGCAGGATTATTAAAACGTTTCTCTTCATCGAGTGTCATTTTAAGTAAATCTATGTTCTTTGGATTAGTTATATAACCGTGTATAGGCATACCTAATGCATCTCTCACACCTCGCTTACTTAAACTCTTCTCTCTGTCATACGTTCTAGTAACCATCATAATATTATCTTATTTAGGGGTTTATTCTCTATTTATTTCAGTATCATCTCCGCCACCATCTAAATTATCTACATCTAAAAGACTGTGATTAATTATCTGCCTTTTAGACATACCGTTAGAAGTAGTGGTGGACGCATTCTCCAGAGCGGTATTAATGGTAACATTATTCGCTTCAACTTGTGCAGAATCTCCAAAATAGTAATTCAAAATGTTACTAGACTTAGAAGTCCAAGCTCCCCAGATAGATGAAACTAAAGCTATTGCCCATTCATCAACTGTAACTTGTTCCACAGCCATTAAGTAGATACCTATTATCAATGTAATAGTAAGTGTAAGATAAGCAAACATAAAAACGTATGCTACGTAGATTCGAGAGTTTGTTGATGTCATGTTATGATTTTAATTTGTTTACGATTTTTACCAGAGAGCTTATAAGATACATGTACCCATGAATAATTGTACTCATTAATAAGTTGATCGTACTCAAGATTATCACGTATAAATTCAAAGATAGCTTTATTACTAACGCCACCCCATTTATTACCATTTAAATCAATTGCTTCACCCTTTCTATGTTGAGAATACCTAGATCCTCCGACAGCAGTATTTAAAACTGGATTACGATAGAAACTACTAATTGCAATAGCGAGTCCAAAATGAGCTCTTACAGGTTCGTAGATGTTCTTTGCAATCGCAATACAATTCGCAAGTATCTGGACATCAGTAACAACATTTACTATACCTTTCTTCTTAGCTGTTGCGCTTTGAATAAGTTCATAATAGTAAACGTTCTTACTGATCTTCGTCCTAGCCTTTAATTCAATCATTAATTAAAGCTGTTTGCAAAGTGTCCTGTCCAACCTTTTCAACACTCCATCTAATAGGTTCATCATCATTCACGACAGGAGTACTATTATTACATGCGTAAATAACAGTACTCATAGCAATCACATAAAATAGAATAATACGTGGAAAACTAAGCTTTTGTACATTCATTATGATTTGTTTTTAGTTAATAAAGATTGTTCATTAAGTATAGACATAAAAAAAGGTACTACCAAACATTGTTTAGCAGTACCTCAACCCCAAGTTGCCTGTTTAGCAACAACCTATTCTATAGCCGTATTGATCTCTTCAAGAGTAAATTTAAGCAAAGCTCCAAAGAGAGCAGTAGCTTCCTTCCAATTGAAGAGTACAGCTTTAAATCTAACTTTAGGAACATCGTGACCTTTAATGTTCTTTGTAATAAGATTACCATCGTCATCAAACTTAAAAAACTTTTTAGATAATTCTTTGATAATTTCATTTTCCATTTGAAGCTGAGTTGTATTCCCTTGCTGTTTAGCTTGACGAACTCGAGCAAGAGAAGTATCGAGTCTTACAAATTTGTTTACATTCATAATAAAATTCGTGTTTAAAACATGATTAAAAAATTTTAATTAAGCGTTCTAATACCATTAGGCATAGGACGTAAATTAGCTTTATCCTCTTTGCTTAGGACATGCCAATCGAAAAGCTTTTTGATATCATCTTTTAAATACTTTATCTTGTTATAGATAACAGGCTTTTTTTCAGTCTTTTTAACGTTATTATCATCATCTATAACTTCAACATTACCAATATGACAGATAATAAGACCTTTACACTTATAGCCCCATAGTTCACAAATATAAGCATAAAGTGACAATTGAAGCGTATAGACAAAGCCTTTACAGTAAGGTAAGTGATTAAGAGGAAACAGAAACTTATCATCTTTCACAACCCATTCGTCAGTCTTAACTTTACGTCTTCGGGTATCATTCCATTTCTTCTTATAATAACCTGCTTCGAACTTAAGAGGGTCTTTATTAGTCTTCCAATCAACTATGTAAAACTCCTTACCTTTAACAGCCAACACATCTATCATCCCACTAACCTTATGTTCGTAAGAGTAAACTCGCTTCTCAGCATAAAGTATAAACCCTTCCCGAACCAGACTATATAGAACATTATATATGTTTGTATACATAGCTTTAAGTGGACTCTTTTCTAGTTCATCTATAGAAGTAATCTTTAACTTAAAGTTAGGCAACTTCTTGATAGCATCTAACTGCATTGCCCCCTCAAACTTCTCTGCATCCTTTGTCGTCTGTCCATAGAAACTATTAATAGTATCTTCTAAGTAGTTATGTGTATCGTTTCCCCAATCACACGCTACTGTAGCTAGGTGTTCCCACTCTTTCACAATAGTATTCCAAGTTCTTTCATCATCCAGAAAGAAAGCTAACTCACCTCCTATCAATTCATCTATTGTGAACTTACGATATTCACCAAGTGCCCGAGGATCTTTAATCTCAATGATACGCTTATCTGGTCGAGGTATAATCTTAATTCTTTTCTCGTCTAGAATCCTGTACACAGCCCAATATTGTGTATCATACGGTTGACTAATTTTGCCAATCATTTGAGTAGAGCTAGTATAAACATTACCTTCATCATCTGTATAAGTATGTGTAGGTTCATCAAAGTAAATTTCTACTTGCTTCATGCTTGGTTTAATTTTAATATCTTTATTAAAGTAAGAAACTCTTCAATAGTCTCAATATGAAAATAAACGTTATAGATAAGGAAATTGTAACATGTAAATCAATATCATAGAAATACTCACCGATGTTAACACCGCCTTTCTTTATATTAAGTTCATTCTCATTTGTATCTTGACCAAAATCTAAAACACTTAAACTATACCCATTCCTAACTAAACCTTCAACAAGATTAGTATTATGTAAATGAGTTATAAACTCCTTTGTAGCTTCATCTGTTTTAAAGCTGTAAAACCGTCTATATTGAGAAACATTATTCTGACTCATTCTTTGATTATTGTTTTAAAGTTTTTAGCTTCCTCTTTAAGAGCTTCATGGAAAGCCAATTGAAAATCGGGATGTCGTTCATTAACCCAAACTAGAATACGTCTACTTGTATCAACTTTATTAAACATCTCTTCAACAACTTCTCTTATCTTTTCTTCTGTTAACTCTTCTGGATTGTTATTCTTCTTCATAATTAAATTCTTTTTTAAAGCAACCAATCTAAAACTCGAAAACCGCCTAACTACATTATCTCAATAAACAATATACTAAGATGTGACAAATGTAATTAAGCGGTTTTTCAAGAACCTTAAATTGACCTTTATTTATAACATAACATATAAATTCTAAAAAACCTCCTTCCCAACAACAAGTGGGAGGAGGAAAATAAAACGAAAAACCAAGCACTAAAATAAGTTCTTATTCTTCTTCATCCTTAGGTGGAAAAGAAGTTTTATAGCTAGCACACATAATCTTTTCTATTTCTTTACGATAGAAATCATAAAGACCACACCAATCTGTATCTAGTTTAATATCAATTGATTCACCTTTAATTCCAGGTGCATCTTCCAATTCTTTTAAACGTTCTTTTATCTTAGTTATTGGAAAAACATTAGCATCAGCAGGGGCATCTAAATCTAACCATGTAATAGGTTCTCTAGTAATATCTTTTAAACCCAATGGATTCCGAATCGAATCGAAATTACCTTCTGTAATCTTTTTATCAAACAGATGATTCAATGAACCGTAATCATCTCTCTTGTAATCTTGTTTCAACGTTTCTCTGTATATATAAGGATATAAATCTTTCCACCTATCTAAATCATTATTAGTTTTAGCAGCAGCAGAATCTCTAACTGTATAGAAAAGTTTGCTCATTACGCCTGTGCTAGACACAAACCCTCTATCGGTGTTTTCCTTAACTCCCACATCTATCCAAGATAGTCCAAACTTACGACAATGCGCAAGCCACTCATCTACATTAAAATCACCTCCTACACCTGATATATCAAGTAGAACTAAAGGACTAGGAAGAGCTAATATCTTATCCCCTGTTAGGTATTCCCAACCCTCATTAGTTAAAGAGTTATCATCATTAAGATGCTTATCTTCAACATCAAACCAAGTTTTAAGTTCTAAACGTTCATCAGCTAGACGTATAGTTTCACGTTTAGCTTCAATTTCTTTTACAGTCATAATAAAAACAATTTAAGGATTAATAAATACAACATTTATAGCAATCACCGATAGTGATTTGGGAGAAGCTCGAGTTAGCAATTATCACCATTCCTAACTCAAGCACCAACTCCCTATTTCTTTTTAGGATCTTCACGGTTACCTTTCCGCTTACCTCCTGTAATTTCTTTTGACTTACTTTCCTCAGCTCTAACTATACGCTTTAAGTCCTCTATAGCTTTAAGACTTTCTGGAGTACTTTTGGTAATCTTTTGATTACGTTCCATACTCTTATATAAAGTCTCACTAAGTGTAGTTATACTAGACTCATGTTTCTTCAAATCTTCTTCCGTTAGGTTAGGATCATCTAGCAGAACCTTAGCCTTCTCAATCTTCTCAATCAGTAATTCAATTGTTTCATTCATTGCTTTAACACCTCTAGCCTGCAACATTAAACCCTGTTCAAGAGAATTTAACATAGCAGCACTAGGTACGTAATCATTCTGAATCTCTACATACTTCTTTATGCCCCATCTAACTAGATCATCTCGTATCCAATCACTTGGCATCTGTGTATCTGCACATATCTTAGTATGTCTTTCCTTCTCTCCAAAAGCTGCATAGATGTTACGATTAAGCATTGCATCCCCCATCTGACGGATATAAAACAACTCCTTAAGATTGAGAATCTTTTTATGCCCTGCTTTATCGTTAGGTAGCTTACGTATACGTTTGATTATCTTATCGTATGGAGCGACACCTCTCAACTCTAGCCGATTGATAGATAAACTGCCATCATCAGCTATATTAATTAATTCAATCATTTTAGTACTGGTTTTAAAAATTGGAAGTCATTAGTTACTTAAAATCACATGTTGTTGATTACTAGGAGTTTCTAAATCCCATGAAATAAAAACAGAAAAACCATCAATTAAACCATTGCTTGTTAGAGCTTTTTTAACTAACGACTCCCAACTTATACCCCTAGAAGTTTCAACACATGTTATATCTTTATAATACACAGCCCACCTTTCACACACATAAGCATTATCATTATTGTTATTCTCTGAACCTTTTCAGGCAGCTTCGTAACGCTTAACACAAATAGATTTATCAAATATCGAAACTAGGTAACTCGTCCATACGGTCACCTCTTTTATTACGTCTTCTTATAGTTCTTTTTGGCTTCTTTTCTATACTCATATCTACAAGTCCAAATTCATCTCTATATTTAGGTATAACTCGAAATGAACCAAAGTAAGGAACTTGAATATCTGTATGCTTTGTCATTGAACTCTTAACTAAAGCAAACTGGAAATCAATTATACCTTCAAGAAGTTCAGCATCTACATTATCTTTACCTTCTTTATCTAACGCTCTATTAACTTTAACTAGAACCTTTTCTAAAACTTTTACTAAAACATCATCCTTTCTCATACGTTCATTTGTTTAACTGTTCCCTTACCAACTATAACAACAAGATATACACATTAGTTCAGATTGTCAAGAATAATTTAAACTATTTACACATCGGAGCATCTTTTTTGTTATCTTTAAGAAACGTAAAGAAAGCATCTTATAAATCCAACTCATTTTAAGCCGCTGTAAGCCACGATCTMAAATTTCAGGGTACTATCCCACCACTTCAAAAAGATCGTACATCCTGACATATAGGAATCAATCTAGGGGCATTTTTTACACCTTATATATACATCAAAAAAATTTTATCATTAACCTATAAATAACAAACTTATGTCTAATTTAATGTTTAACAAAGATGATGAGCAAGAAGCTCGTGAAATGGGTCAAATCACAGCTAATAGTATGAAATACATTCTACCTGGACCAAATGATGTACTTCATCAAATTAAAGTAGTAACTCTAGAGTATGAAGGTGAGACTATAACCAAGATCATTAAAACTGTTCACTATAAAGAGATACATCTACATGTAAGTATTAAAGAACATAAAGCACAGGGTAAAGAACTTACTTATGCTCTGGCGAAGAAAGTATTCATGGTTATGTTTCATAGACAGTTAAAACATTTAACTAAATATGTTTGTACAAAGATAACAAATGATATACATGAGTATATGAATAACTTTGAACCAACTTATAAAGAAACTCCTCAAACGTTTACTGTTAAGTACCCATGTGGGAACATTGTTACAATGGTACATAACCCTAAACTAGATGGTCCAATTGAGGATTACCGAAGTAATCTGGATAATATTTCAGATCAAGAATGGTGGGATATGTCAGAAGAAGATAGACGAATAGCTATTAAAGAATCTTGATAAATAACTTTAAAAATAATATAATGAAAGTTACAAAAGCATACATAGATAAACTTATAGAAGAGTTTAAAACAAATGAAATCATTAGTGATGGGACTATGTTCGGATGGGATTACCAATCTAATAAACCTAGACTAACTGATACTAAAGTTATAAAGAAAAGGTATAAGAAAGCTAAGAAAAGGTTTATTAACTTCGAGGGTAAAGAGTATAAGAAGATTCGAAGAGCATTTTGGAATAATGTGTTTATAAGATGATATGGAAAAAAATTTATAAATAACTTTAAAAATAATAACTATGTTACTTGAAATAACAACCTATGTAGATATGAAAGACGTGATTGCGTTCTGGATAGCGTTCGGTCTTATAATCTTTATCCTACTGATTTATATTGGAACGAAGCTAGAAGACCTTTATCAATGGGTGAAGAAAAAAATTTATAAATAACTAAATAAAATATTATGGGTATTAATGGATTTGATATTGAATTTGGAAGTGATGATTATGTATCTCTTACGTATGGAGATATTGTTGAGATTGATGACGGAGATAGAAGGATTAATGTTATGTTAATTAAAGGTAAGGTTAAAGAGATTGGAGAAGTTACGGAAAATTGGGAGGAAGATGGGGGAGGTAATGATTTTTGATATGTTTGGGGAAAAGGTTAGTGTAGTGATTTTGAGGGGTTTGTGGGTGTTTGGAGAGTTGTAGGTTGAGAAAAAAATTGAAAAAAATTTTGGTGTTAATTTTGAATTAGTGACCCACCATAAACAAACCCCCCACTAGGTTTCGTGATGGGTAAGTACCCCCACATCTTTTTCTCATAACAATCTAAATCAATTTCAACCAATGAATCACTCAAATAATCTTTCTATTGCTACTAGACGCTTCAATGTCGTCTCTAAGGTAGTGACTGTATGTTGTATTGCTATGCTTATCATGGCTTTCATTTTAGTTGCTACTCATAGTGGGAATGCTCAAACTAACCATCTTGAAGTACACACATTAGTGCAAGTAGATGGTAATGAGATGTACATACATAACCCTATGACCAATAAGCAACGAGTAGCTATGCTAACTAGGCTAGTGAAGGCTTATGATATTAAGAAGGCTGCAGTATCTGTAGCTTATACTATGGATGATCTAGAGTTCATAGTAACCTATGAAGATGGGTTCTATCACATTATCTCTATGCCTCTAGAAGGTAAAGGGGAAATCAATAAGTTCAAGACTGTCAAAGAAGTGCGCAAACAAATCACTTCTTATTCTCTAACGCATCTTAAGCCTAGGACTCTTACCAAAGGCTTCTAAACAAATAGATATGTTTATCAACTTCATTGTATTGTTACTCATCTGCTTGATGGTGACCTTATTCCTTATGAGGGATAAGAAGAAGTATTTCACGCTATTTAATATATATGTAACGATAGTGGAGCTAGGAATGGCTTCAGCTATCTATTTCTTAATATCTTAATTAAAACCCACAATTATGACTCACATCATTAAACCTARGAAGAACTCAGTTCTGGTCTTTACGACATCTAAAAGACCGAGAATAATTACGGTTAGAACTAAGGCTAAGCGTATAAGATGATCAACAGGAGACTAACCRTCTCCTCCTTCATTACACCATAAATTAACTCCCAACTTGGTTTTGGTGTTGGTGAAAGAATCAACATCGTCACTAAATCACAATTTATTTTAAACCTTAAATTCACTTTATTATGAAGAACATTTTAGAAACTCCACATGGTAACACGACATCTGTTAAATGTCGTATTAGTTTTATTGACGCTACTGCAATTGTGTCAAATAAGAACGGGAACGCTGGTAAGTTCGCTGTTCACCTTTTAGAGCACTCTAACTCTGACATCTCAGTCATTGCTCTATCTATGGGACAATTGCGTAACATCGCTAAAGCTTGCGGGCTTTCAGGAGTTCCTGCTTTAATTCGTATTGTAAACGCTTCTCAGAAGCAAGCAATTGTTCTTATTGACTATATTGCTTGTAGAAAGGGGGAAGAATTTGCGAAATACGGAGATGAAGGAGGTACTGGTACTTATTTAAAGGATTGGTGGAAGGCTGAGGATTTCACTATCGAATTTCCTGATGCTATTCAGGATGTTCTAACCCAGGCGCAAGTAACATCCGCTGTTGCCTTAGATGAAGAATCTTTTACAACTAATGTATCAGCTTCTATGACTCTTGGTGAGAAACTCAGAGCCGCGAATGCTGCTCGAAGAGCTAGAGCAACAGTAAATCCTACATCTGAAGCACCAGTTGAAGAAACAGTTGAAGAGGTTGTTGAAGAAACAGAGGAGTAAACATTTAGAGATGCATCTTAATTGGTGCATCTCTCTTTTCATGGGAAGATTGGAGTAGTATGTAGCAATACTACTCCTTTTGTTGCTGCTCACCGTCCTCATAGTAAATGTACGCTTCGCTTTGCTTATCTGCGTTGCTTATCTGCTCTCTTTCAATATCCATAAATTAACTCCCAACTAGGTCTTGGTCTTTCTATCGAAAGCCCTCTTATAACTCAATCGTCTCAATCGAACCACGTGTTTCTACATCGTTAACAACTAACGTTTGATCCACTTGGCAGCGAAGGACATAATCATCATAACGCGTGTGGAACGCTTAAAACTATTAATCATCATGATTGCATTAACATTCAACAAATTAATCAAACCATCTCTAGCTCTTTATCCACTTCTTGAATCAATTGTTGCTCAACTTGTAAATCAATCTCAATACGTAGAAGCAACTAGAATACTTGGTCGCTTTGAGTCAATACAAATACTTGAGAAACAAGGGGATAAACGGCTGGAAATCAATAGACTGTACGAAACTGCTATCAAAGCACTTATATAACTAATTAAATCATTCTCAAAAACAATTAAATCATGGCTTATTCACCAACTACCATCTCAAATTACAATACATTCATCATGACAGATGGGAAAACGTATGTATTTGATGATATTGGGGCAACTACAGTTGATTTACCCACAGAATCTCTAGAGAATAGGGGGAAAGTGCATGTGTATCAACAAGATAAAGTTGATGTGCATATTCAAGTTAAAATTGGGACATTTCATCAAGTAAATCTAAATTTAAATCAAATTGTGGTGCTAGCTAATACAGCACCTGCTTAAAGATTATGGGTAAAAGGTGTGTTATGGAGGGAAATCATGCTTAATGGGATGCCAGATGTCGAGAAGGGCGAGAAATGGCGGAGAATCTTGGGTTATGCATGATGTTGAGACTGTGTGGTCATGTGCGCAAGCGTGTGGCTTCACAGCTCCCCTCACTTCACACCAAATCAATCTACTTCTTACCCATATTATAAGTCTCCCAACCATCTACAATCAAACATCTCAACAAATTTACCCAAATTTACCCTTACATTTATCCCTCTATTTACCCAAAGACCTCAAATTCATTAACCTTTTACATGTATTTACACACATTATCCACCACCTTTTACAGAAATCAAACATCTCAACAAGATGTCATCTGTAATAACAATAATCAATCTATTATGGCAAATCAAACTAGACAAGAATTAGAAGATCAACTTATAGGTCACCTTCTACGCACTATAAAGAAAATAGATCTAGCTTATTGGAAATATGCCAATAAACATTTCTTAAACTTTGTAAGAGCAGAAGATGGACTAGCTATAGATGCACTCAAAGAGAGTATCATTAAAAGAATCTTATTGTATACTGAAGAAGCACCTAAGGTTCTTAAGATATTTGGACAAGATGATCCAATTGATGAATCAACTAGAGTTCCAGCTGTTACAAATGTACCACCTACTCCAATAGAGAAGATATTCATTGATCCAGCTCTTGCTTCTTATCTGTATAGAATACTTAATGGAGAAGTTCATATAAATACTCTACGAGAGTACGTTGATGCAAATGAATTTCATCTTCCGATAAAAACCAGAGAAAGAATTGTTGCAGATGCTGAAAAGACTTTACTTTACACTTTATTAAATGTTAAGTTCCCAGCTCTTTATGAAGACTAAGGTTCAGTAATCTGCGCATGTCCAAAGTGCGATGCCGCTGAAGGCGGCGGAGCACCCAAACATCAACACATCATTAAACATTCTTAAACATCTTAACCAATGGCTTTAACTCAAACTCTCGACTCCCAGTCAACAACTGTTTTAATTGTTCTTCTTGAACAGCTTTATCCAATCATTGGTGAAGCTGTACGTAGAGAATATAGTAGTAAGTATATTCATTGGGACAGAACAACCCGTAGATATATTGATACTATATCTGATCATAAATTCAGAGAAGAACTCATCAATCTTATTCAAAAACATCGTTAAACACCATTCATTATGCAAATTGAATCTAAATACACAGATAAAGTTGAAGGTCTTCAAGCATTTGTTGATACACTTCCTGATTCTGTAGTTATTTCAGAGGGTTTTTATAATACCTTAGAAATACATCATAATAATCAATTGTTTGGCTTTCGGCTTAAAGACAATGAAGTACTTTTTATACATCTTAATAGAGATCGTGAATTTAGACTCGTTAGAAAAGATGATTTTAAGATTGAACTTATATTTGATGAAAGAACTAAGGAGCATAAGGCTCGTATGTTTCTAGGAAAGAATATAGCTGCATACCCATTCAATTTATATATCTATCTTGGAGTACAACCTAAAGAAGAAACCCCAGTCAGTAAGTGGAAATTACCTAAATCAAACTCTAAATAATACCAATCTTATGAAAGGAGTAACAATCTTTGTTTCAGCTTTTGTTGAAGTTGATCGTAAAAACATTCATAACTCTAATTACTACGGTTTCATTGAACCTCCAACAATTGAGGAAATTAGAGAACGTGTTAGAACTAATATTAAAGTTGTATGTGATATTAAATCAGTACCTCTTAGTAGTATTGTAATTATGTCTGTAATACATTTTACAGATGAACAATGTGAAAGTTTGTATTGTACTACTAAAGAAGAATGTATATCTCAATCTGATTTAGAAGGAGTTCATAAATATCATACAGATTTACATAAGGATAATCTTAAAATAACTGTAGGAAGTATTCAATTGGAACATGGACATAATTACTATAATGTAAGAGATGAAACAGGTCCAGTTGTAGCTATTCTTAAACAAATATTTTATACTTAATTAAAACCTTTTATTCAACCTTAAAATAATTAACCTTATGTTACATTATAAATTCTCCGCATCAACCTTAATGCACATTGGCTATCTTGAATACGGTCATGATAAAACTCTTCATCAAGCTATTACTGATATTAAAAAGAACAATATCATGTATGAAGACGATGGACATCTTGACTTCAAGTTTACTGTCGAAGAATTTTCATACGTGTTGGAACTAGCAAGAACCACACCACCTGAATGTAGACACTTACTTCACCCTTCTAATCTATTCCAAGATATGGAGAGAATGAAGAATGCTCATCAAAAGGAATCCCAGATTCACATGATTGCTGTTAAGCTATCTAAACTTGCAGATGTATTGATGTTGAATTATACAGTTATATTTGATAAGGATAGTTGTACTGTCCTTATTAGTAGAACAGATGATGATTCATATTACCTTGAAATATCTCTTTCAGATGATGAAATTAGAATTGAGAGAAATAAACCATATCATTTTCAACCAAAGGCTTACATTCTTAACATTGAAGACCTTAACTTGATCGAGATAATGACAGTTTCTCATTCAACTCTCATTGTACTTCAAGAAGAGAATGAGTTTCAATTGAATTTTGAAGATTACTTTGGAGTTAGTTTATTACCTTAAGTTATGAATCCAATTAAAGGTGAATCAAACTTTGCTCGTCATCTACAGGAAATGCAAGCTGCACATGATCTTGAAGTTGCTAAGATAAAAGCTCAAGCATTAATTATACGTCGTCCTACACATACACATAAAATAGTACCATTTATACATGGGGGTAAAATACCTACTCCTAAAGAGTTCCTTAAAGCTGCTAAAAGCTATATGGAAGATGACAGTCCACCAACTGGTTGGACTAGCGGTGAAGAGATCAAATCATTTCATTCAGAACATGATAAACATCACAACGCTAATCATCGTAATAAGTATTGGTACTTTGATGGTGCTATATCTTATCTTGAATCGGATGGAATGTTTTATGGTATGGTTATAGCGGAGATTCAATTCGCAATAGTTACAACAAGTTTAATAGAAGATATAAATCTAAATAAACTTATTGGAATTGCGATTAAAGCCCAAACGAATCGAATGAGTGTTCTTAAAACATTCAAATTACATTGTAAAGAAGAGATTGACAATCGTGAGTTTCACGAAGTTTACTACAAAGGTCACGTCCCATTGGACAAAAAGATTAATGACAAGCTGCCATATGGTACACACGTGTATCTACTAGCAGTTACTGAATTACATTTTTAAATCGTATTCTAAATATAACTCTTATGATGTATTTTATTTCAGCTCATATAGGTATTGGAAATGTTAGTATAAATAGATCTTACTTTCAAAATTTCATTGAAACTCCTACTTATGAAGAGTTAAAAATTGTTATACAACAAAGAATAATACAAGATCACGATGGGTATTCACCTGCTTTAAGTGATATTGTACTACAAAATTTTATGAAGATTTCAGATCAAGATTACATAGACCTGAAATGTACATATAAATTTACATGTACTACATCAAAAGAACTACTATCTCTATATAAAGAGAAAAAGAAATTGTATAAAAATGATGCTGTTAATACTGTAGAACCTCTTCTACATTTTAAAAACTATTCATTCTTTAAAATAGTTACTAATCTTAAAATTGGTACAAATGTAACCAAGTACGTTTATTATTCTTAATCAATATTTTATAAACAATTAAATTTCATTATTATGAAAAAGATTTTTACATTTTTACTTATGTTTGCCTTAGTTATCAGTTCAACTGTTAATGCTTCGGCTCAATGTCCAACTAGTCATACACTTATTGAGACAGCTCCCAATATGTATGAGATTACATTTGACCAAACACCTAATACAGACGTTTTGGGAATTGATACCTCTGCAAACGGTATTGAAAATGTTCTTGGTACTCATATTATGGGTACAACTTATGAAGTAACAATGGTTGGTAATCCAACTTTCTTCACATTATTCTTTGGTACTAGTATTTGTGAGTACGGTAACTCTCTTCCAGTTGAGTTATCATCGTTTCGTGCTACATTTAATGAAGCAACTTCAAGTATTGATGTTACATGGACTACTGAAAGTGAGACAAATAATTCTCATTTCAATGTTTACAATAATAACATAATGCAAGCTGCTGTAGGAGGTCAAGGGACAACAGCATTCTCACAAGATTACTATGTTTCTATTCCAGTTCAAATTGGATACAATTACATTCAATTAGAACAAATGGATTTAGATGGTAAAGCTAGTTGGACTGAAGTTATTGTAGTTCTTGGTGAGGGTGGAGTTAGAGATGTGATTCGATTTAACCTTAACGGGCAAGATTCAGATAGACACACCTTTGAAGTTAGAGATGGAGAGTTATTTATGGTTCTTAAAACACGTTAATTAACATCTCTTATTGTAATTTTTATTTAATCTCTAAAACCTATTTATTATGAGTTCACTTGTTGATATTATTAAAGGACGTATTAATAGACAAATTGTTACTGTCGAAAAAGCTGTACATATAGCAGAAGCAAAAGATTTACCTATAGATCGTAAAGAATCTAGTAAATTTAAAGCTAAAAAAGCTTTCGATGATCTTGACAGAATGAAACGCCATACATCTATTGATGATAAGGTGTTCATTGGTTTATTAAACACTAAACTTGATAGGTTCAAAAATCGTTTATCTAACCTTTAAAATAAAACGTTATGACTAAATTTGAAAAGTTAGTTCTTGACCATTTTAGCAATCAATCTAAACATAATTCAATTGATAATACAGCAATTGAAGATAAGTACAAGAGAGTACTTGAGAATGCAGCTGTTATGAATATGAAACTAGATGACTATGATAATCGTTTAGCTAATATTGAAGCTGATTTGGCACAACTTGATGACAACGCATTCGAAAATCTATCTATAGTTTATTCGGAAGATGTTGATACTCTTATTGAATTTAAAAGAAAGTTAAAAAGATACTATATTGAACAGGCGATGTATTTGGATGTAGAGATAGATGGATATAGAATCATAACTTAATAACATGGTGATGAAGTTGACATAGGCAAAAGGCTTAGTTATTAGTAGTGCAGCTGTGTAAGACAATCAGTAAGATGACGCTTGGAGTAACCGCACCAACGCTCTCTTCCCACTCATAAAGTCGCCGAAACTCTTACTACTAATCAAACTTCCCTTGATGTTTATTTAGGCTTAATTCTTAATTCAGAAATAGTCACTCTCCTGCGGAAGATCCAACCGCAGGAGATACTGTTTAAAACAATTCAATCATGGTCAATGATACAACTGTTACAACAAATAACAATCTTGAGGCTATTATCATGGTGTGTATATCTAGGAATACTGATATGAAAGATAAAGATATTATATGTATAAAAAGAATTTATCCGTATAAAGAAACAACAGATTTCATTCAAGTTATATTTATATATCGTGTTGTTCCTCAATTTCATTCTGAAAATCATATGATAATCCCAGTTGCAGATATTCACAAAGTAGATGATAATACGACTAAGTTTGATATGTACCTCAGAACATTTTGGGGAAGACTGCTTATCGTAATTATACTCGTTCTCGCTGTAAACTTGTTAAGAAACATTGTGTTGATGTAAACCAATAGTGATTTGGGGACACATCAAGACGCACTTTAACCACCTTTCAAAAATAACAATCTAATGACTCAAAAACATTATACCTTAGGATACGAAGTTAAGAAAGAAGACATCATTGACGATGAAACTTTCCTTCTATTCACCATTCAACATTTCAATTCTACTAACCGTGGAACTGCAAGTAATTCTAAAAATGTAATTCCACAAGTTATTCTACCTTGTTCTTATGAAGCAGGTTGTGCAATTGGTATTCATATGACTATAGAGAATCGTATCAAAGCTGATGATCTTGGTGATGATATAGTTGCTCTAGTTGAAAACTATCCAGAACTATTTCCACCTGTAATTCTTGAAAGAAGTCACGCTATGCTTCTAGGTATGCAATCTTTACACGATAACTTAAATAACTTTGATGAAAAAGGTTTAAGTGAAGAAGGTAGAAAACATATACTAGCTATGCTTACTAGACATAATCTTAGAATTATGGCAGATGAGATTTATAACTTCCGCTTTCAAGCCTGCAAATATCTTGATTTTAAGCCTAGTTATGCAAATTGCAAACGTCAAGCGGTTAGTAATGGGAAACTGTTTTGGCTTAGAATGAATCAACCAGCAGGAAATCCCACTATGGTTCAATTCTGCTCTAAAAGAGGTAGACTCAATACAGGAGGAGCTTGTCTTCACGAAGCTGCTAAACTGTGCTCTAGTTACGAACAAGTAGAGCATATTATTAATGTCCCAAAGGATGAAATTGATTAACTATGTGTAAACAAAAAGAAAAGTGCGACTTATGCGCTGGAAAAGGTATTATAGCTTACTTAGAATGTGACTGTAACTCTGAATTTGAATCACCTAATAAGCCAAAACATAAAGAAACTAATACTCAAGTATATGGTGGACTTAAAGCTATGGGTTTGTGGAACTCTTTCCAAGAACAGCAATGGGAAGATGAATATCGAAATAGACGTGAAGGCATTCGCACAAAACCTGTAAATGATAAAGTTAAAGAATCTGAAGATTTCAACAAAGGTAAAAGTGGTAAGAAGTCTACTTCATCTCAAAATGGTAATTCTGCTGAACGGTTTAAACATCGTCACAAAGGTAAGCGTAAGAAACGTATTCGTAATCTAAAAAACGTAAATAAGTTATGTCTAAAAAAGTAGAAATTTATACAGTTGACTATCTTGAGCAAGTTAAAGCTTTAACTCAAAAGGAAAAAGAACATTCAGTAAGATACTTTAAGTATCTTGAGAATCTTGCTAAGAGATATGACATTAAGATAGTTCTTAATCCAGATGGACCTGAGCATGCTGCTGATAAATGTATAACATGTGACAATCTTGTCCCTAATGTTGATTTTGTACATGGGGGAAGATACGTCAAGTCACGTCTATGTAACACTTGCTTTAAAGTTCTAGTTCGAATGCAATTTAGTAAAGACGCTGATTTTGACATTGAAAAGTTCAAAGAGTATCTATGTGAGTTTATGATTGGACATAAAGTTGGTCATACCTCTAATGGTACACTTATCTTTGAAGTTGGATTTGTTGATAAACTTCAACCTCAAGGTATTGCATGGGCGCCTCTTAAAGAAACAATTCTTTATTATCAAGTATCTCAAAAAAGTAAATAAGTTATGGCTGTACCAAATACAGAAAAATTCAATCGTATTCGTCAAGCTGTTATAAATGCAGTTAATTATTATGATCAAGTTACACAAGCACTTGTCCATAATTTTTGTATGCAAAATGACATTGAAGTTACATCTCAAGAACTAGGAGTACATATAGAAAACCTTAAGAAGGAAAAGATAATCAAAGCTGTTCACAAATTCAGAGGTGCATCTATGGTATGGTATCTTGAACCGAGTCAAGCAGAAGCTCAAGTTCCAGTTGAGATGTTCATTGTCAATTTGCTTGCTGAAAAATCTTTACGTAGAACTCAGATCATATCTAGAGTTATACTTAAGTATGGGGTTACATTCATGCGTAAAGATAAAATTAGCGCACTTATTGACCGTCTTGTTGAAATTAAATCTATCTCTTCATACACTCCCATTGATAGGTCACAACCTGTCTTCACACCTGTGTTAGATGACATTGATGTTGAAGGTCTAGATGAGGTT
This sequence comes from Alkaliphilus sp., assembly GCA_002733545.1. Taxonomy (GTDB): domain Bacteria; phylum Bacillota; class Clostridia; order Peptostreptococcales; family NVVX01. The sequence goes on along the minus strand of NVVX01000006.1, from coordinate 22,552 downwards.
GAGTATGAAGATGAAGAAGAGTAAAAACAATTTTAAATAACTTTTGATTAAATAATATTAAAATGTCTGATAAAAACCTTAAAGAAACACTTCAACAGGAAATGCACGGAAAGTTTGTAGCGTTTATGGAACTTACTGATAAACGACTTGCTACTAATCTTGAGATGAAAAAGCTTATATTCGCATTTATAGAGAAGCAGGAAAAAGTAACTTCTCACGATACTGTAAATTATAAAAGACAGGCTGATTTCAATAAAGATCTAGAAAGATTTATTGTTGAGGTTAACTTACATTTTGCATCTCTTAAAGAAGTAAGAGTTGCGAAAAATCTTGAGTTTCACGCCCAAAATGTAATTAATACAGAACAGTCTAAAATGAACAAGAATCAAGATGAGATGATTGATGCTGTTAAGCAAATGACAGATAACAACAAGAAGATCATCTATTGTATTCTTGCAGGTTTTACTCTGTTTATGATTTGTGCTTGCGCAAATCTTATGGGTGTACATCATAGACTTGATTTAATTGAAGAAGCTAGTATTGAAGCATTTACTGAACAACATCAACGTATTGAAAAGAATCGTCAAGATGTTAAACTTCACGATGGGCGTTTAAACCTTTTTCTTAACGAAGTGGATGATAAAGATTAACATCCACTTCAAACCAAAAATCTATTTGATATGAAATATTTACTTCTAATTTCTATTGGTATTGCAAGTCTATTCGCATATAAAAATGTAAGGCTTGCTGAAGAACTTAATGATGCAGTATCTAATTGTTCTGTAAGAATTGCTAAAGCAATGGAGGATAAAGAAGCTGAACTTGTCCAAGTTCAAATTATGCTAACTGATTGTAATGCTGATATTGCTAAATGTTCAGCAGAAATGCATACAAACCTTCTTGTTCTAAAAGCTTACGTTAACGCTATAAATAATTAAGTTATGCCTAGAAGAATTTTACATAAAAATGCACATATGCTTTTGCAGCGTGGTTATCCAAAGGATACATTTATGAATTTTCATTGGTATTTCGATCATCAAGGGGAACTAGTTCAAGGTAAGAATATTACTACATACCAACGTGAAAATCACATATACCATCCTGCTCCATATCAAGTAGAAGTTGAAACTTGGTTGCGAATTGAGCAGAAGATGACAGTTGTAACTACACCTGATGGAAACCTTTTCAAATGGGTTGTCTACGATGATAGAGGAGTATGGACTATGAGTAGCATTGAAAATCACAAACGTAATTCCGATTATAAATCTAAATTTCTTCACTTCTGCGATGCTAAAGAAGCAGGTCTTAAATGGGCGCTTTCAAGGCTTAAAATCATTAAACAATAATGGAACAGTATCTTATTTTAGAAATATCTATTAATGAAGATTATTTTCATGTATTTTTCCCATCTTTCTTGCGATTAGTACAAGAAGATGTGCAAACAACACGTGTAAAGATCGGATTTGATGAGACACGTGTAATAACTTGTACATTGCAACCAGATGCTTGTGTCAATCATGCTCAACTACTGCATAGAATTGCTAATCTTTATAAGGCTATAGAATTTCCATTTAGCTTTCAAAGTCTTACTGTACAGTTTGTTGTTGAAAATAGACAACTTACTGTTAGTATGTGTACGCCTTACTGTTACATTGTGTCCCATTTAGAAAAGTTCTTTTGGGGTGTAGATATTGATTTAAAGATGGCTTGGAACGCACATCATGAAGAAAGTTTTGTTAGGTACGTGCCAAATGAAACTATTGTATAGCTTATTGCAGCTTGAGATATCGCTCCAGATCGTTAGCCCGACAATTGCAAATGGCATCTACACCCATTTACATATTTTTTACCATTTTTCCTAATATTTTTCTTTTTATTTTTCTTTTTTATTTTTCTTTTTTTTAGGTTTTTGTCAAATATTTATTGTACCTTTGAAATCTCAGAGATTATAATTAATAGCAACAGGCAGACTTTCAGGTGCTCTCGAAGCTTCGCTTCGGTCACACAACTAAAATGTTGCAAGAACAAGATCTCAAGATAGATTTAAAAATTGAAAATAAACTTGATAGAAAAATGGATGGCGGGGTGGAAACAAAATAGATTCGGACATCCAATTAGCAAGACTAAAAGCTGCAACTAAACTATCTTATTAATACATAACTAGAGCAAGATATATAGCAATATATGTCTTGCTCTTACTCTAAAACAAGCTGTACTTATGATTGTATTTGAATCTCTAGGATCAATTCGTATGATTAATGAAGGGACATTTCGTAAAAAGAAAGGGAAAGGTTGGAAAATACCTATTCTACAACTGTACCATCGTGGAGTTATCTGTCGTGCTAAGTTTAGTTTTGGTACAAATTATGAAGTTGATTTCACAACAAACTTACTTCGGATTGAAATGGAGATTTATAATGATGACAACATAAAGATGCTAGTTGAATCTGCTAAATCAATTATAAAAATTGACGTGAATACAGGTGGCTTTACACTTGTCACAGATGTTTTCACAATTGATTGCATCTATCTACCAAATTACTACCGTAACTATACTGTTCTATCTCATAAAACAATTATAGTTCCACCACGTTCAGTTTTAGAACCTGCTGCTCCTATGCAGGTTGAATATAAAACTCTCTATCAAAAGAGACTTCATTCTCGGAAAACAACTACTATAGTTACGATGGACGACGGCACAATCATAAGGGATTTTCTCTAATGAATCCACGCTGACCCACTTTTCCGCTTACTCACTTCTTTAAATACCTTATCTGGTATTAATACCCACTAATGAGAGGGCTATCCTCAGAACCGTTTAAATTGACTTACAGGGGCAAATCTGCCCTTGTAAGCTAAACATTTTTAAATCATGCTTAAAATAAGAAACCCATGCGAGTCGTAGCACCTATTCTAAAGTATGCTGTATATATTCATTATCTTAAACCTGGACAACCATTTTATGTCGGATGCGGGAAAGATTATGAATGGAGACGTTACTCTAAACGTCCTATACCATGGCAAGAAGCACTTGGAGATCGAAATTTCTCCGCACAAATAGTTGTACACGATCTTGATAAAGACGTTGCAAAACGAGTTGTCGATGCTATTGTGTATTATTTACATCAACGTAACCAAGGTAACTTTCTTATCAATAAAAAAGTTATGCCTAAAACTTCAATTGTGATTGGAACTATAAGTAAATTTATGTATCTCCAAAACATTTTTAGAAGACGGTTTACTAGAAGTAACGTGTACATGGCTATTGATCGTAATAAGCGTAATTTTCATAAAGACTATCTGTCTTCTAAAACAGTTTGATAATATGGAACATATGTATTACCTATTCCTTTTCCAACATACTCGAGAAACAAATTATGTTATAAATCGGCTAGTCTTTCTAGAAAAAGCTGGAATTGTACATAATCTAGTACATAGAAACGCAGGCTTGGGAACACCTATCTGCATTATTTTCTATGCACAAGATACAGATGACAATGCAGAAATTGTAAAACTTGTCAATAATGTTCTTGAAGAGAAACTTCACGTTATCGACAGTTTTCATAGCTTACGTAGATGCGAAGTATGTGAACAAAATGTTCTTAATCCTTGTGATCTGTATGACAGAGATGCGATACATTGTGCAAGGACTGAAGTATTTGTACAAGAAGACAAAGAATTTACTTATACGTTTGATAGACGTATGGATAGTATTAAAATTGTACCAAAGGACAAAGATCATTGGAACATGAAGCTAGTTAAACATAGATTTCTAACTCCAAATTAATGAAGTTAACAGATTTTCTAGCACATACTGGAGAAGCAAACAAAAGATTCTCTGTCTATTATAAAGTACTTAATAGTTATAGGTACTCTGTAGTTATAGATAGATTTCTTGAAGTTGCATTCTCTTACCAAGCTACTGTATTTCTTGACTATCTAGCTAATGAAAATCTAATGATTAATCTTCATCCTAACGGATATATCATATCTATACTGAATAATGATCTTAACCCTGAGAAAGATGTTGAGTTTCTGTACGAAGTAATCAATGATGAACATTATGTTCTATCATCTAAGCGAATTACTCATGAAAAACACGTAAAACTTGACGCACTCAAATTACAGATTGTTACTTTTAGAGCAGTTGTAGAAGGTATGAAGATTATACATGGGCGTAAAGCTGGGTATAATACTGAATTTAATGACCAAATTGAAAATGCTACAAAAATTATTTAATCATCTTTTAAAACAAATTCTACAATGGAAGCAATAGCTCTCGTTAATGAAGCTACGTTTAAAGAACGGTATGAAAATGCCCTTCGCTATTCAGACATAACTCCAACTGAAGATCAATACAATGTTATTGTTCAGTCTTGGAATTGGTTCTTTGGGGATAAACGGACTCTAGCTTTAAAAGGATACGCTGGAACGGGTAAGTCTACAACTACCAATTTCATCTATCAAATTCTATGTCCACAGAGTACTGCAATCTCTGCTCCAACTCACAAAGCAAAGGTTGTTCTTGAAATCTTTACAGGCGGTATTGGGAAAACCATTCATTCTCTCCTCGGTCTCAAACTTAATACTAAACTAGAAGAGTTTGATATTAACAACGTTATCTTTGATAGTCAGAACAAACCAACAATTGGTAACTATAAGCTAATTCTACTTGATGAAGCATCTATGCTTAACAACGATTTGTTTGATATGCTCCTTAAAGAAGCAACGGCTACAGATACAAAGATTCTTTTCATTGGAGATCCTACGCAACTTCCACCTGTTGGGGAAAGAGTTTCTAAAGCTTTTACTGAAACTGATATCTGTCTTGAACTCACCAAACCAGTTAGACAGAACCCAACAAATCCTCTTTACTTCTTGCTTATGTCTCTAGTTCATGACATTCACGGAACTGAAAATAGTGCTTTAGTTCTACGTCAAACGCTTAAAGCATTTGGATTTAAAGAAAAGGTTATACAGTCTATTCTTAGTGAAGACCGTTCATTTGATCGTATCATTGAACTTTTACCTTCTAGAGTTAATGACGAGGGTGAAGGCTATCATTTCTCTTATGATGGTATGGAAATTAACAGTATCATGACTGAAATCTTTCAATCTACAGATGATTTAGAAAAAGTTAGGTATCTAGCGTTTAAGAATGACAATGTGTCTGACTTAGGAAGAACCATTAGAGGTTATGTAACGCCCGATTTAGAATTTTTAGCAGTTGGTGATCCTCTTATGAGTTATACCACTCTAACGGATTCTGAAAATGATCCTATCATTCAAAACTCTTCTCAATATGTTATTACAGCTCTTGAAGATGAACTCAAAAGTGTCTTCATTACTGTAAATGACCTTGGAAAAGAGATTGACATTCCAACTTACAAAGTATCTTTGCGTCCTAAGATGATTGATGAACATCAACCGTTTATAGAAAGAACTGTTAACGTTGTTAAACCTCCTTACAACGATTTCATTGAAGCTCATGCTTACTATCATAATCTCGGAAAGTTCCGTAGAAAGTGGGCAAGGTATTATGAGTTTAAAGAGCAGTTTATGATTTGTGAAGAACTCAAAGGAAAAGTTGCTGTCCCATATGGTACTCAATTGCCTGGTCGTGACCTTGATTTTGACTACAGTATTACTGTACATAAGAGTCAAGGTTCTACTTATGAAAAGGTTATTGTTAATGGTAAGAACATTAATCAGGTAGTATCTTTGGGAAAATGGTTCATTAAGAAGAGGAAAAAACGTGCACCAACTGCTTTGGAAATAGCTGAATTAGAAGAGATGCGTATGAGATTATATTACGTGGCTCTATCTCGTGCTAGTAAATATGCTGCGTGTCTTATAGATGACGGGACTTGATTTAATAACAATTGAAGAAGAAGTTGTAATTCATGAAGAGTTTATCACTTATAATTTTGGTGTAATTAAATATCTATTCCCAAAGTTCATAGTGAATGTGGCTTTTGTTTGGGCAATGAAGGAAGGTATCTCTGAATATCGTGCCCGTTCTATTGAATTGCAAACATCTTTGAATGAACCTAAGTATTCTCTTGTAATACTTTGGTATGAAGCTCATGTTCATCTTTCAACTCATTACCTTGTAACACAGGTAAGAGTATTAACTAACGGTACTGAAATAAGCAATCAATGATAGTTTTCCTTACAACTCGAAATATTAAACTTGAAGGTGTTCGTATTATTAAAGACCCTACAAAGTTTGAAAGTGTTATACATCAAATTTACAATCATTGTGAATTAAAGTATGACAGAATAATTGGGATGGATTACGAAACAACAGGTTTAGATGCGTATAGAGATACGCCTTTACTCCTTGCGTTAGGTTCTCCTAAATATCAAGTTGTAATTGATACTGTTAGTGTGGATTGGTCTAGTTATCTTACAGAAGATCACAAAGAATTTACCTACCTTGCATTTCAAGCTAAGTTTGAGTACAAATTTAGTGAAGCTAATTATGGTTTAAAACTACAGAAGTGGTTTGATCCTATGATAGCTGACCAAAGAATTTGGCAAAACATTAAGCTTGAACATAACATAGTAGCTGTAATTCTAAGGTATCTCGATTACTTACCTCCACATATGTTGAAAGAGATACGAAATGATTTCATTGGAGTTGATCCAGAGAAGTTCTTTCCAAAGAAGGTTCATGTTGAATACGTAGCTGCTGATATAATAGCACTACATGATTTGAGAGAGAAACAACTAGAGAAGATCGAAGAGTTTGAACTAGGGTTTCTTATAGACACTATTGCTATGCCTCTAATACCATGTCTAGGTGAGATGGAATTAGTTGGTTACGTCTTAAACGAAAAGCAATTACTGGAAGCGAATGAAGAAAATATCGCTATTCATTATAATATTCTATTGTCATTAGATAATGAAGTTACGATGCTTAGAGATAAGCTATTCAAAAAGCAGACACGTGATTGGCTTGCTCTAGTAGGGGGCAAGTACACACACAAAAGAGCGTTTCAAATAAAAGCTAAACAATACTCTCTATTTGATTTTGATGCAGATGGTAATAATAAAGCGGTAACAGTTGGGAAACCAAAAGTTTATCTGGCTAATACTAATTACAATTCATCACCTCAAATTAAGAAGATATTTGGTTTACTGAAACAACCTATGCCTACTAAGGATTTTAAGTACCTAACTCCAATTGTAGATATGACTACTGGAAAGGTTAAAGATAACGTTGGACTTAATGCTACTGGAAAAGAGAAAACGCATGGTGGGTTTACAGCAGGGAAACCAGCTCTTATTGAATACTCTGTTAAATTTCCTACTGCTAAGATGTCACTTTTCAATCTAATGCTCATTGAGCATAATAAAGTTGCTAAAGAGATATCTACCTATGGTGAATCAATGGTTAATAAGATTAATCCTATTACAGGTAAGATACATTCTATCTATAAACAATGTAATACTGCTAATGGTAGACTTGCATCTGGAGGTGGCTCTCAAGATTGGGATAAGTTTAACCAACAAAACATACCACGTTTACCTAAGTTTCGTACCGCATTTGGTACTGATGAAGATAGACTTATAGGTACAGCAGATTTGTCTGGTGCTGAAGTTACAATTTGTTGTAGTAAAGCACAAGATCACACTTTACATGAGATGGTTAAGAATGGGGATACACATAGTCCTATCATTACAGCAGCTTGGCGTGCTATCTATTTCTTTCGAGCGGGTAAAGTAGCTGGACTTTGGAAGAACTATTATGAGTACGATAAAAGAGGTTTCGGGAGTGCGTCGGAGCTATCCAATCATTCTAACGGTGTTGTCCAAGAACTTTATCATCTATCTCAGACATTTGTTGTAGATAAAGGTAATAATCCAGCTTTTAGACAAGCGGGGAAGAATGGTACATTCGGTACAATCTACGGTATGGGGAAAAAGACCTCAGCGAAAACGTACAACGGTACGACTACAGAACTACGGAAGAAGAACCCTAAAGCTAAAGCAGTTAATGTAACTGTAGATGAGGGTCAAGTTGTAATTGATGCTATAAAAGGTATGATACCAGATACATTTGAATATGTAGAAGGTAATACTCGTATAGCTTTCGATCAGGGCTATCTAGTCCTTAATCCTAGAACCAAATCACGTGTTTGGTTTAATGATGTACTTCTTATTTACAATGCAATTGAGCAAGCCAAGAAAGAAATTAAAACTCGGTTTGGAATAGACGCTACCATTACAAATTTTAATAATGGTACATACACACTTTGTACAGGTGATACTTTTGAGATGAAATTCAATGAGTATCGTAGTGTCGATGGAGCAGCTAGAAATATTCCTATTTCAGGAACTCAAGCTGATATGCTAAAGGAAGCTATGGTTATTAGTCATCAAATCGTAAGAAGAGATGGTTTTGACATTAGACAACTTGGGCAGGTTCATGACGAGATGATATTTGACTTTCTAGCTGTCGAAAGGTATCGAGAGATTAAAGTTAATTATAAACACATCAATTTTCAAGGTGAACTTCCTTATCTTATTCCTTTTGTGATGAAAGAAACAGCTAATTTGTATCTGGAAGGAGATGTTAAAATGGAAGTCGATTTGGAGATTGCTAAAACATGGGTAAAGTAATTTATGATACTCAATGCAAAAAAGTCTCAGCGTCAAATGATTGGTGCAGAGCGTTGGAAACATTCTGATATGCATGGCGCTGATGCTAAAGGAAAAGGAACATGGGAATGGGTAGGAGGTGTTGGAAAAACATACGCTGCTCTAATGTTCGTTATTCTTCCATATCTTAATAAACTTACACTTGATCAAAGAAATGTTATTATTGTTATGCCTCAAGTTCCATTGATAAGACAATGGATTAAAGCGGTTGAATCTATAATACCATCTGAACTAAGACATGCAGTTCATGTCTATACAGTACAAGATTTAATAGCTAAAGGAACACGACTTAAATGTGATCTATTAGTTGTTGACGAACTACATTTATTCTATAGCGAGGAAAGACGCAAATACATTGACGGTACTATGATTGAATTTAAACACAATCTAGGACTTACAGCAACATATAAAGATCCTAAAGGTAGACATCATGCAATAGCGGAAATGTATCCAATTATTGATAAGATTGATACTAGAGAAGCACTTCAAGAAGGTTATATCTCTAAGTTCTTTGAGTACAATCTTGGTCTGTATCTTAATGAGAAAGATCAAGAAACCTATGCTAAGATGTCTTTTGGTTATGACCATCCTACAGAGGTAAACGATGACGGTACACCTGTTCACAAAAAAGGGATATCTGATTATTTAGCTATGTTTGGAGATCATGGATTTACAGCTGTTCAAAAAGTCTTGTCTGGAGCTACAGTTGTAGTTGAAGGAGAAGAAGTATTTTACTCTGGTTATTCATACGCTTGTATGTGGGCAGCAAAGATGGGTTGGCACGCTGAATGTAGTAAAGAGATTAATGATGTTTGGAATCCTAATATTGTCATTGGGTATGCAAAGCAGACTATGGCTTTAGTTAGGTCTAGAAAGAACATTATTAATATGAATAAAGTTAAGATTGACGCAGCAGTTGAACTAGTTTTGAAGTATCCACAGTTCAAAACAATTTCCTTTAGTCAAAGCACAGAGTATGCAGATTTGTTTGCAGGTGCGTGTAGATCGAAAGGTGAGAATTGTGTTGTATTTCATTCTTCTATGCGGAGTAAACCTATGGTTGATTCTAATGGGGAATATCTTACTTACAAATCAGGTGCAAAGAAAGGTCAACCTAAGATGTTTGGTAAGACTGCTTTAAAGAAACATGCAATTGAGTCAATTGCTAATGGGAATGCTAGGATTATATCTACAGCATCGGCTTTAAACGTTGGTTTTAATGTTGAAGATATTTCTATGGGCATTATTGCTGGTAGAAATTCTAACTTTAATGATCAAAGACAACGTCTTTATCGAGCTACTAGAATCGATCCTTATAATACTGAACAACCAGTTATCTTAGTTAACATCTATTTTGTAGGTACAGTTGATGAAAGATGGTTAAATAAAGCTCAATCTCAATCTGAAAACCTAATTTATTGGGTATCTTCTATTGATGAGATTAACTTTAACCCTCAAATCATTGGTGCAACATTTTAACTTATGGATGGAATTAAGAAGTTACTTAATAACATTGAAACAGTTGGTATAACACCTACAATGTATGTCTTCTGTTATCTACTTATGAAGAATAATATGTCTCAGCTTAATAGTCTTAAGGCAACTATTAAGGCACATGGACGAAAGCCTCTTACTGAAAAAGAGATTGAAGCTTTACTCAAGCGTGGATTTCTAATTAAGCAACAAAACAATACATATATCTGTGGTAAACCCTTTAAGAGTTTATTTATTGATAAGTATAATGCTGCTGAAGAGTTTTGGAATGTTTACCCATCTTTCATTGAAATAGGGGGTAGAAATGTTTCTATAAAGTCTTACAGTATTGCTAAATTTAGAGAACAATATGAGAAGATACTTGATGGTGATTATAAAGAACACCAAAGAATATTGGATGATGTTATCTATGCAAAGGAGAATGAGTTTCAATTTTCGAAGATAAATACTTTTCTGGATAGTAGGCAATGGCTTGTTATCAGAGAGAAACGTAATGAAGATGTAGTAAATGATGGAATAGTAGATTACAAACCAAAAAGGAAAAACTTTTAGATATGGCTCATTATCAGAATGAATATACAGTTGAAAATGGACTTTCTATAATAAAGACTGCTGATGCTATACCACATGCTAAACAAACAATTTTAGATGAACGAAGCGGGGAACAGTTTGGTCTGTTTTGTCGTTGGGACAAACTAAATGTTGGAATACTTAAGTATTTTCGGTTTAGTCAAGTTAATTTTATAGCAGGTCGGTCTGGAAGTGGAAAATCATTTTTAGCTAATATGCTTAGAGAGGACTTCCTAGATAGGTCTAATACTATTTATCAAAATAGTAAAGAGATTAACAAGGGGAGTAAGTTCTATACAGCTGAAGATGTTGATTTTTTAGATATTGGGTGTAAGTATTATCCTGATAGTAGACTTATTGAATTACCTAATGGAGATTTAGAACGTAGAGGTATTAACCGACGTTGTGATTTCGAAGTTGTTTTAATTCATTTTGGGTTTGAGATGGCGCCAGAATCTGAGATTCTACGTACTGTTGCAGGTATCATGGGGGTTAGTTATTCAGAACTTCTGTCATCTAAATACAATTACGATACAGGAGATTATGCAGTACTTTCTAAAGAGAAGATGGATTGCGCTTTTAGTATAATGGATACTATGGGCAAACGTCGTGAATGGTATGTACCTATAAGTGGGAATGTTCAACAGATGGATAATACAGTTGATTTTATACAAGGACTTAACCCTGATGCTAAGTTAGTTATCTTTCTCGATCATACGTTTTTAACTAAGAAGCTAGATGAAAGTGGAGATAGTGAGCTTGTACAGAATTTGTCTAATATTGCTGTAAAGTGGAGACAAACGTATCATGCGATGGTCAATTTTGTTAATCAATTAAATAACAAAATAGAAGATGACGCTCGTAAGGTTAAAGCATCTCTACATTATCCTGGAAAAAGTGATATACATTTTGGTTCACAAATGTGGTGGGCAGCAGACAATGTTCTTGTTCCACATAGACCTAAACTTCTTGGTATACAGAAGTACGGTGTTGACAAAGTTAGTACTGATGAACTTATTCACCTTGGACTCATTAAAAGTAGAATGGGGAAAGAGGGAGATATATGGCTAAGAGAAGATCTTGATCATTCTCGTATTCATCAATCATCTCAGGAATATTTTATGGTAGGGTAATTTTGCAAAGTAATCATTTACGTTAATTAACTCGATACTAAAGAAATAACTACTTAAAAAGTTAGGTTAGTAATTTAATTAGTGTTATTTTTACATTCTCTAAACGAAGGCATTTATAATGGAAAAAAAAGAAGTTCAAAAAGTGGAAGTTAAAGTACTTCCAAAGGAGGAAGAAAAAGTACTTCCAACTAAAGAACCAATTGTATTAGAACTTGAAACAGATGATAAAGATGTAGCTCACCTTAAAAAGGTGACAAGAACAACTGGAAAGGATTTAGTTCCAGTTGGACTTCCGTCTATGCTTCAACTTGCTGACGAACTTGTCAAAACTGATCTAGTTAAGTTCAATAGTGCTGCTGATTGTTTTATACTTCTTCAAGCCGCTAAAGAGTATAATGTTGGTTTCATCTTTGCTAGTGCTAACATGCACGTTATTAAGAAGAAACTAACTTTAGGTGTACATTTCATTGAAGCTATGCTTCTTGATAATGGTATCCTCTTTGAAGTGATTGAAGACTATGTTCAAGTTAGTCATTGGATGATAAGAGGAGGTATGACTGTTGCTCTATCTGCAAAAGAGTTGCATGCTGGACGTGATGATTATCAAATAGTTACTGCTGCAGATTTTGAAGCAGGAAAGTTTGAAAAAGATAAGACTCTTCTTATTGCAGGGCATCCTCCTCATATAAATGATCAAACTCTTGATAGAAGAACCAAAATTAAGTTTACTCGTATGATTAAACTTGCAAACGGTGAATGGCAGTTACTTGAACACACCATTGATTATTATCTTCATGAAGCTTATCTAGCTGGTTTTCTAGGTGGAAATGTTGAAAAGGATAATTGGGCAGGACATACTGCAAGTATGTGTTACACACGATGTTTAACTCGTGGGGGTAGACGAATTGGAGCTGACGTTCTTAAAGGTCTTATGGAGACTAATGAAGCAGCCGAAATACATGGGGCTACCGTATTGTTAGGTAAAGATGGAAAAGAGATTATGACAATAATCGAAGATGATCCTAACAATCATTCTTAATATTTAGTAATTAATTAATTTTTTATAACGTTTTAAAACATTTTTTGTATTATGACTAACAATTTAAATTTCTTTGACGAGCAAATTGGTGCTGTACGTGTTTCTTCTGACAAAACTCCTTATGTTAATGCTACTCCAACTGAGCGTAATTTACGTATCTCTGGGGCAACAGCTAAACTTATGGGTGTTGATTACAAGAAAGTAGGTAACAAAGATAAAGACAAAGGTCTTTACATCATGCTTGGAAAGATGACAGTTGAAGGAGAGAAAGTTCTTGCTATTAGATTAGCTGATCCAGCTACTTTTCCAGAAGGTGAAGTGCCTAACTCAGCTGCTAAATTAGGAGCTCCTGCTAAGACAGGTGGTGCATGCACTTTTAGTAATTCTGGTATGTATCAAGCATTGGATGGCGACGGTGTTCAAAACACTCGTTGGAAAGTTACTTCTGCACTTGTTGTTAATGAAGAAGGTACGGCTTTAGTAGCAGTTGCTTTAGATGAGATTCCAGCAGGTTCTACACCTTTCTTTGTAGTAACGTTTGTTGATAGACAAGCAAATACTAAAAAGAAAAAAGGTGAAACTACTCTTGTTGAAGATTTAGAAGCTAACAATGGTGGAAGTGTTGATGGAGCTGATTTGACTCCTGGTACTGATACTGCGGTTGTTGTTGAAGAAGCAACAGAGACGCAAGGAGAAGGTTCTGATGACGATTTGTTCGAGTAATCAATATAAATCATCTAAATACTTTCTAAACAATTTAAAATACTGCTAGTCATTCAGTTGATTAGCAGTATTTTTTTCTTAATTTTAATCTTAATTTTAATCTTAATATAAATAATATGGCAGAAAAAGCTTATATCCCAGGTCCTATTGGAGCGGAAACAGATAATGTAACAGATGTTGCAAAATTTCAAGTATCTAACGATGATTGGAGACATCTAGCTGTACTGACAGAAGTTAAAGCAGTTAGAGCAAAGGCTAAAAAAGAAGGTGATGATACAATGTTTGATACTCTTGCATTTGTTTTTAGAGATTTTTCTTTTAATAAAGAAGGTGATAAGGTAACTGTACCTATGTTTGTACACACCGAGTGGGCTAAACTTAAACCTTCTGAAACTAAAACTGTTCAAGAATTATGTGCGTGGCAGAACGATCTTCTTGCTCATGTTTATAATGCATTTACCTCTAACAATGCACATGTTATGTGTAATAAAGGTAAAGGATTGGGTTACTATGACATTAAAGAAGGTGGTTCTCCATCTTGGGCTCAATTTTATACATCTGTAGCTAAATCTTTCAATGAAGGGTTAGTTATTAAAGGTGAAGGTAAGGCTAAAGATCAACATCTACCTATCTATAAATCTGCAACTGGAACTTGTAAACAATTTTGGTTAAAGATTACTTACGATAATCGAGGTAGACAACAATTACCATTGTTTGGTAATAAGATCGAAATGTACAACGAAGATAGACGACCAGTACTTTTAAGTAAAGGTAAAATGGATGTCTTTGAAGTCGCTGAGGCAGGAGTTAGCAAAAGAAAGAAAGGTAGTGCTGGCGGTGGACACACTCCTAATCAAGGAGGTGTAGGTAAAAAACCACCTGGGTTTTAGATTTTAATAGATTTTTCTAAATCCTCTTTATAAAATAACGGGAATGTTACTAAAAGTAATGTTCTCGTTATTTTTTTCATTAAAGCTAACGTAAAAATGAAAGATGATAGTTATATCCCTAGAAAAGTCAGCACAGCTATTGATAAAGATTGGGTTATGGATGCTGTTGGACAAGAAAATATCATAGCTAAGTTTCTTCCATGTTCTCTCACAGACATACAAGATTGTACAAATAGTAATTCACTTATTTGTTCTCCCCTTCGTTCTAATGATACTAGCCCATCTATGGGTATGCGTAAATACAATAATGGTAAAATCTATATAAAAGATTTTAGCGGTCACTTTGAAGGTGACTGTTTTGACCTTGTTAAAAGACGTATGGTTATGTTTACTACAGATGTTCCACAATTCATTCAAATTCTTGAAACCATTCTAGCTGCTTTTAATTACAAAGAGTATAAGGTAAAGATTGATATAGAAACTATGATTTCTGTTCGACAAACAACTGAGTTCACAACTGAACTTAGGGATGAAAATCTGTTCGATGAAAAACTTTGGAGAAAGTGGGCTATACGGATCAACCACCTAATTGCACATGATGTTTTCTTTATAAGTCGTATTATACTTCACGGTAGAGTTATATATTCATATACTACTGGTGACCCCTGTTATGGTTACTTTATGGGTGTAGATGAATATGGTATTGACATATGGAAGTTTTACTTCCCACTTAGAAAAAAAGGCGATAAAGATAAAACTAGGTTTCTTTGTAATTACTCAATGATTGAAGGAGGTAAATTTCTCCGTAAAGCTAAGTACGGTATTATTACAAAGTCATTCAAAGATGTTATCTCTATACATAATTACAAAAGATACTTTGATGTTAATGCAGTTGCTCCATCTGGTGAAGGTAAAATACTTACTGTTCCACAAATGGATTATCTTAAACTTCATTGGGATAATATATATACCTTATCTGATTTTGATCGGACTGGTATTCGGTTTGCACACACTATGAGAAAACTATATGGTACTAAACCTCTCTTTCTAACTAATGGAAAACATGGGACATTTGATTACGGAGCTAAAGATCATACTGATTATATTAGCAAATATGGTAAAGATCAAATGCTTGAGCTGAGTACACAGTTAGTAGAGAACAAATTCAAGTCAAACAACGATTGGTTTGACTTCATTTCAAACTATTTAAATCACTATTAAAAATGACTAGTCTCCACCTAAGAACAATTAAAGACATCATAAAGGTATTTGCTATTGGAATGACTGAAAAAGAATTTGCTGATAGGTCTTTTGAATTTAAGACTAAAGGATATCTTACTATAGGTAAGGTTCAATTTGGTAGAAAAGATCTAATGGGAGCTTTTGAAGTTAATCCGTACATTTCTGAAAAGCATCTTGAGAACTACATTGAAAAAGATTACCGAGTTATAGCTAAACGGAACGACAAGAAAAATTGGATGGAACAACGTGTAGTCTTTCGTGACTATAATACTGGAGGTCTGTTTATAGTAACAAGTCACCCTGACAAACACAGAGGACGGTTAAACACGTCTGGTAATGTTACTGCAAAAGATAGTTGGGAAACTGCCTTAGATCGGTTGGAACGTCCTACTCACATCATCATCGCTAAAATCAAACAGACATGAACAAAGGAGATACTTTTGAAATTGAGATACATAATTACATTCGTCAAGTTCAGCTTAGTGCTAAACGTAAGTCGATTTATTATGAGGTAGCAGAAGATGGATTTATACTTTCCCAAAAAGGTAAAACTCCACCTAAGAAATACTTTAATCTCATGTACGATTCTGAGTACAACCAATGGAAGTATATAAAGTCTCACTTCAATCTTGTTGTTATAAGTGGACAAAAGGCTATTGAAATAACTAATAGTCCAGCTTTTGTTCGTTATCAAATGGCAGAAGCAGCAAAACTTTTTACAGCTACTCAATTAAAGAAGATAAAATACCGTATTACAGATAGTCGAGATGGAACTCTACTTCTTGCCAATCCTAAAGTTGCAGGAACTCCTAAAATGCTAACTATCAATGGACAAATGACTTATGCTGGAATGCAACCCCATACTCGTGCGAAGGTAATGACGGAGATTAAAAAATCCTTTATACCTTATGTACAATACATGCATCCTGTTACTGATTACCCTCTCGTTGTTACTTGTAAAGTGTATGATTCTATTGAGAATCAACTTGCTAAAGGAACGAAGAAATGGGATATCAAAAATAGGGGTGACCTTTACCTTAAAGGAATGTTAGATTTACTTGCTACTGGTCATATTGACCGAGATACTAAAGTTTTTGAACCTAAACTTGTTGACGATTCAGTTGAGTATATACAAGGTGAAGGTATTTTATTTAAACCCATTGATATAACTAAGCAAGCACCTAAACTGGTGTTTGTTTTTCGTAAAATTTAATCACATGAACAATCATACTAAACTACTTATTGGTTTTGCTTTCCTTCTAAGCAACTTTGTGACTACACTTGTAGTTACTTCTATTGTTAAAACTAATGACATCAATCTAACTGTCGAAGTTGATCTTAAAAAGGCGGATTTCAATCCTAGCTTAATAGTACCGATAGATATGTTGGAAAGACCGAGTACGCAATCCCTTCCAGTTACTTATAAAGAGCGAAAAGTTATTAAGGAAAAAGCTATAGAACTTATATCTAAGTATAGAGTTCTTACCTTAATTAATAAGTCTACAGACTCTCTATCTGATTGGCAAAAGTTTCAGAAAGGTGTTTACCTTATGGCTGTAGATATAAAACAAATATATCCTATAGCTCTTGATACCATTGGACTTTACGATTCGTTTATGAAAACTGCTTACGCTGAATGTAAATTTGCAGTTGGGATTGGAGCTATCAATAAGATTTCAGATGCTAGAGGGGTGTGGCAATTTATGCCTAAGTACCGAGCTAGGCATAATGTTCCAGAAAATGTACATACGCTTCCTCTTTATAAGCAAGTTAAGTATATGTACGAGTATGCTAGATATAAGTTAGATAATCAATGGACAACTAATAAAGGAGGTAGTATTAATACCACTAAAATAGATGATTTTATTGATGTTTACTGTCTTATCTTTGCACCAAAATACACAGATGACCCAGATCATGTTACTTTATATGCTAAGTGTAAGAAACCTAAAGCATGTAAGTACTCACGTAAAGGAAAAGGTCGAAGATGCGCTTACCATGCGAATCAAGGTTACGACCGTAATAAGAATGGTCTAATCTCTAAAGGAGAAGTTGGAAAATATATTTTAAATAAGCATTATAAACATCTTAAAAATAAGTTCAAATGAAATTAGCTGAATACTTTTTTAATCCACTTTTTAAACTTGATAAAGGTCGAGTTCGTATATGGCGTGTTGCAATCGTTACTACTGGAACTTTTGATAAGAAGTCAGAAGAAGCCTTCAATCCAGTTGTTTCTAAGTCTCTAAAAATGTACTTCGGTCTATTTTTAGGAAAGAGAACTGACAAGGTTAGACCTGTAGTTGGTAAAAATATTGGAAAATCTAATGAGACAACTCCTGAGAAACAAGCTTTACTTGAAGCTGAATCTGAATATCTATCTCAAAAAGATAAAGGTTACGTTTCTCTACCTGATTTAGGAGTTGAATATGTTTGGATAGAAAATGTTGGAGCTCATTATATGTACGAAGGCGTAAAATATATCCCTGTGAGAAGGGTAATAAATGAGTTACTTCTTAAACTACTCTCACCTCTCAAAATGGATGCTACTGGACGTATCAAACCAATGATACTTCATCACGGTCGTCTTCCTTCTTATACTAAGGGGAGTAAGATGTACAAGAAGTCTAAGGAGATTAAGTTTCCATGTATCCTTCAACCTAAAATTGATGGGGTTTGTGCATTAGTAGATAATGCGGTAGGGCTTACTACTAGAGGTGGTAAAGATCGTCTTACACCTGGAGGTGATTCTTGGAATGACATTTGTCCTATTATTGTTAATGCAGTTAAGGCTTTAAATCTCGATTACATTCTTCATGGAGAAATGTATATTCCAGGTGAGACTCTTCAAGAGATTACTAAAGCTAACAAAAAAGCTTACCCTAAGTCTATACTTATGGAGTTACATGTTTTTGATGTAGCTATACCAGATATGGAGCAAAGTGCTCGTATTCGTGAACTTGTAAGACTTCAAGAAAAGATTGATATTGCAGAGTTAAATGCGTACATTAAGGTTGTTCCTTCTATGCGTGCTATGAATATGGACGATCTATTGAAATTTGAGAATGTTTGTCTTCAAAGTGGTTATGAAGGTATTGTAGTTCGTCATAATAGTGGTATGTATGAAGCAGGTGTTAGGAGTAAAGATGTTCTAAAGATAGTTCGATTCGACTCTTGTGAAGTTTTACTTCTTGATATTGTACCAATGGTGAAAGAACCATCTCAAGGTCTATTCGTAGTTCGGTATTCTTTTACTACTAAACCGAATAATCTTTCTGGGTATAAAGATTTCAGTCTTACTCCATCTTGTTTTACACATGATGAAAGAGTTGAAATGCTTGCCAACAAAGAAGGTTACATTGGGAAATATGTAACCATTGAACATCGAGGGTTTACTGATGCTAATGTTCCACGTATTGCTACAGCTAAAGCTTTCCGAGAGGAAGGTACTTAAGAATAAGTTAAAGTGTTTGTGTGAGGTGTGGCTTCGGCTGCACCTCTCTTTTAATCTATTTCAATAACTTAAAAATAATTTTAAAGATGAACAAAAATGTTGAGTTCCTTATTAAGTTTCTTCAAGAAGAGACAGATATTAGAACTATATTCCTATTTACTGCTTTAGAAAAATTTGCAGCTAAAGCTGTAGCAAATGAAAAGCAACTGTTGGAAGATATGAAAGAGTCTTTTGTATCTGGTCCAGCTTACTTTGACGCTTGTAAAAAGTTTAAAGATATGTATGACGAGCATGTAAAAAATGCTCCTACCAGTTATCTTCAAAAACCTTTAGATGTAGACGGAGAAGATGCGAGAGAAATGGTAGATCAAAACATTCTTGTGTATTTCATTAAACCTTCCGATTATGGTGCAGATTATAATGCATTTGTTGTGGAAGATATTGATACTGAAGATGATGACGTTAGATTTACAGTTAGGGGTATTGATGATGAAAGATTTGAAGACGTAGAAGCGTGGGATTTATCATTAACCTCTAAATATACAGATTAATTTAAACTTCAATTTTATAATCAATCTAAAAATCTTAAAATGGGTAAATCTATATTTGGTATTCAAGAAGAATACATGGAAACAATTTTCGAACTTGAACAATATCTTGACGACAATCCAGAAGCAGAAGGTGAGCTACCTGATGAGTTCATGGAACGTCTTAACATCAACAAAGATGAAGCTGTTCAAAAGTTGGAAAATTATGAACTCGTTATCCGTCAGTTTGAAGCTGAACAAGTAGCTTTGAAAGAACGTGCTAATCAGTACTATGCTAAGGCTAAAACCAAAGAGCGTACAATTAAGCGTATGAAAGACCTTATGCGTATGGCTATTGAAACTTTCGGATCACTCAATAGTGATAAGTCTAAGACTATGGTTATTAGGTCTAGTTTTATCAATCAGCAAGTGCGTTACATGAAACCTTTAATTATTGCTAACGAAGATTCTGTACCTCAAGGATATCAAAACATTGATGTATCTTTGAAAGGTAATGCAGTTGAAGTTTCAAAAAACATTAATAAAATAGCTAGATTTATCAAAGAAAAAGATGCTGAGTTCTTTGAGTTCTATAAGGCTAATTTTATTGAAGTTGTTGATATCAGTCGATCAATTG
Source organism: Alkaliphilus sp. (assembly GCA_002733545.1). Lineage (GTDB taxonomy): Bacteria > Bacillota > Clostridia > Peptostreptococcales > NVVX01. The sequence continues at coordinate 2,176 of NVVX01000006.1, read as the reverse complement.
ATAAAAAGGCTCTAAGGAAAGATATTGTTGATAAAGAGTTTGAACCTACGAATGACATCTATCTGTCTCCAAAAGGAACTGTCTATCTTATGAAACCGACAGTTAAAAAGAACAAGTAATTGTGAATAGGGTTGAAAGGGTAAGTATAGCTGTCTTTGTGATGGCTGTGCTTGCTCTTCTTTGGGTCTTCGTGTTTGCTCCTGATTCAGTTGCGAACGCAGGCTTTTCAATTACTCTATTGGTATTTACAGTATTGCTAATCATCACTCCAGCAATCTTGTTCATTATATTTTTAATAATCTTATTTTCTAACATTCTAAAATAAATGTCATGACTAGTGCTCAAAAAGAATTATATAAAGATGATTTCCCTGATGAAGGGAATTTCAATTGGAAAACAGTTGAAATTAATATGGGAGAAAAACATTATTACACAGGTTGTAAAATCAATGGAGTTCTACTTCATGATGGAAATTTCTGTGTTAATGGAGTTATCTTTTTTAAAGGTCAATTTAAAATAATTGATGAAAAACCTATAAAAGATATGGTAGAAGGTACTCTAAATACAAAGACGGGAGATTGGACATTTGATGCTGAAAATAAAGACACCATGAAATCTCAATCTGCATCTATGAAAAGCCCTAGGGAATGGAAAGAAGAAGAGGAGAGAAGTAAGGCTATGGAAAAGAATATGAAAACTACTTTATTTCCAACTCCAGATGATGAGGAACGTATTGAGTTTGTTCGTAAGTTTCATATGCCTGAAACACATATTCCTGAACATTGGACAGATGTAATGAAAGCAGAAGCTGTTAAAATTGATGAAGAGTATCGAACAGGTTCAGGTGCATATAGTGATACTTATCCAACTGAAGTTGAACTTTATGAACTATTTGAATCGGAAGGTGTAATTGGACCTCCTGCTTCAAAGCTTATTGATAAGTTGATTGAACATTACAAGAATTTTAAGACGGGTGCTTTGATGGTTGAACTCAAGAAGAAGTGGGAAAAGTCTCAAGAAGATGCTATCAGAATTGGGAATGAGTTTCATGAAGATTTTGTTGTTCAAGTTGGTTTAACTAAAGATGAAGAGAAAGTGATTGATGAAGTCAGAAAAAATGTTAAAACGATTTCTAAAGACTGTTTTGGTCTTATTTCTTATACAGGTTTCCCATCACTTGCAGAAGATGTTACAGAACAGACTCAAGTAGATGATATGGTTCTTGAAGAATTTCCAAATAATGCAAGAGCTCATGAAGCGTATCTAAAAACATTTCACGGTAAAGCTTTTACTCTTGCTGGTAATGGGTACAAATGGGTATATGATGCAAAGGGTGTTCTTCTTGAAACTATACAATTGAATGTAGAAGGAGGGCATCCATCTTGGTAAACAAATTTAATTAATGTTTTAAAAATAGTTTAAGTTATGCGTAACTTTTATGCTTTTATACCACATAAAAAAATTCCTGCTACTGAAAACAATTTAGAAGGTGAACCGACGGGTACAGCAAATAGACTTCTATTTCAGTTAAAAACTCCTAAGGGTGCTATTGCTAGGTGTAAGAAACACTTTTCTGGTCAGCCTTTTAAGTTGTATAGTTATCATAATTTCTATGATAACAGTAGTTTCACTCTAATTAAAAATGCTTAAAAATACAAAACAATTATGAAGTATGTTGCTTACATCCCAACGGATGAAGATTTTAAAAAACCTGTTAACAAACAAGCTATCTTTAAGCTTGAACATGCCGATTTACAAAGAGCTATAGCACTAGTTAAAATTCATTTTCATAAAGATCACAATGTTGATGGTAAAATACCTGCATTTATGATGTATGAATATACTGCTATCAAGAAGAGAAAGACATGGAAATGTGTGTGTAGGTATCGACCTACTAAACAAAATGATGCTAGGATTAAACGTGTAGATAAGAAGAGAAAAGATGATCTTGCTAAGATGGTTAATGATAGTCTTCAAGGTTTGAAGATTAAGGGTAGTGATCTAAAGGATGCTTAGACGAGTGCGGGAAAAGGTCACTTCTAAGCTACCGAAGGGCGTTTTGAACCTAGTATATGATTAGTTCGAGATATGCCCGCTCCATTGAGATATGGAGGTCAAAATCGAGAAATCGGATCAAATTTCTTGAAAACAACAAAGGGGAGCAAGATGTTTATCA
>NVVX01000048.1 GCA_002733545.1 Alkaliphilus sp. | reverse complement strand
GTAGACGAGAGATGTTTTTACTTTTACAATTAAGGTTTCATTCGCATAATCATAATTTTCAAAAAACAAGTTTGACAAAGTCTTAAAAAGGATGTATAATTATCATACAGAATCTTTGCAAACGGTTGCATGAAAATGTATTGCTTAAAAACGGATTTTGTTTCATTAGTGTAACGGTTCAAAGAAGAAGAAAAAAGGGAGGATTAACATGTTTAAAACTAGTAAGAGGAGATTTGTAAGTTTTGCATTAGTTCTTATTTTATCAGCAGCACTTTTTGCGGGGTGTGCAAAAGATGACGATGTAGTGTCGACAGAGCCAGTTGAAATTGAAATTTTTCAGTTTAAAGTAGAAATGGCGCAAGATCTTGAGGCAGCAGCAAGAGAGTTTGAAAAAGCTTTTCCAAACGTAACAGTTGTTATTCAAACTGTAGGCGGTGGTGATGATTACGGAGCGGCACTAAGAGCAAAATTTGCATCTGGAGAAGAACCAGTAATTTTTAATATTGGTGGACCACAAGATGTAGAAGATTGGAAGCACAAAGTTGCTGATTTAAGCGATGAAGCGTGGGTGGAATTAGCACATCCTGGAATACTTTCAGGTGTAACAGTAGGAAATGAAATATTTGGACTCCCATTTAACATTGAAGGATATGGGTTTGTATATAACAAATCAATTCTTGCAGATGCAGGAATAGATGCTTCTAAAATTGTAAACTTCAAAAGTTTAGAAGCAGCAGTTAAACAACTAGATGCTAAGATTAAAGCTGGAGATTTAAAAAATAAGTATCCTAATTTAGAAGCAGTATTTGATTTGCCAGCAAAAGAAACTTGGGTAACAGGACTTCATACTTCGAATGCAATAATTTCACAGGAATTTGCTAGCTCAATCGAAGCCTTTGAGGCAAGCGATGTTAAATTTACGTATGGGGATGCATTAAAAGCGCTTATTGACCTACAAGCAAATTTTTCACCTCATGCAGATAATAAATCAAGATTAAATGCAGTAGACTATTCAACACAAGTTGATATGGGTCTTGCAATAGAAAGAGTAGCAATAATTCAACAAGGTAACTGGGTGTTTGGTGGCGTTAATGCAATTGATGAAAACGTTGCAGCTAATTTAAGCTTCTTGCCTTTCCCAGTAAAAGGTGCTGTCGAAGATTCAATACCAGTTGGGGTGCCAATGCATTGGGCAGTTAACAAAGATAGCGATCCAGCTCAAGTAGAAGCAGCTAAGAATTTCTTGAACTGGTTATATACTTCTGACACAGGTAAAGATTTTATAGTAAACAAATTCTTCTTTATTCCACCGCTAAAAGGATATGACGATTTTCCACCAGCGGATCCTCTAGCTAAATCAATTATTGAATTTGCAGAAGCTGGAAGAACAATGCCTTGGGTATTTATGGGCTATCCAAGTGGATGGGGAATGGAAATATTAGGAAATGAAATACAAAAATACTTAGCAGACGAAGTATCTTGGGACGAAGTAATCAAGACTTCGATAGATAAATGGGAAGAAATGAGAAAATAGCAACGTAGAGAAACAGGTTATTAAACATATTAAGGCTGTAGATAAATACGCATGAAAATTGTGATTTCATTTACAGCCTGTATTTTTTAGGAGGCAGCGAACATCGTGAAGAACTCAAAACTGTGGTTTTTTGTTTTTGTAGGGCCAGTATTGCTAGCTTTTTTGTTAGTTGTAATAATACCAACTTTAATGGGTATATACTACTCATTTACTGATTGGGACGGAATAGTGAATAACGCAAGTTGGGTAGGTCTTAGAAACTATTTTGACATATTTGAAAAAGGTGGCGATTTCCTAGATTCTTTTATTTTTACAGCGAAATTCGCAGCGACTACCGTATTAACCATAAATATAATAGGTTTTAGCCTTGCTCTTTTAGTTACTAGAAAAGCAAAGTATAATAATGTAATGAGAAGTGTTTTTTTCATGCCCAATTTAATAGGCGGATTAATACTTGGATTCATTTGGCAGTTTGTATTCACAAACGCATTTAATTACGTAGGACAAATGTTAGGCTTAGATTTTTTGCAAGGGTGGCTGTCCACAACAGCTACGGGATTTTGGGGACTAGTAATAGTGATGACGTGGCAGCTTTCTGGGTATATGATGATAATTTATATCGCTGCGCTGCAAAACATTCCTAAATCTTTAATTGAAGCGGCAGAAATTGATGGAGCAACTTCTTGGCAAAAGCTAAAAGGAATTACTATTCCGCTTGTAGCTCCAGCATTCACTATAGGATTATTTTTAACACTATCAAATTCGTTTAAACTCTTTGATCAGAACTTGTCATTAACAGGCGGAGGTCCTTTTAACTCAACGCAGATGTTGGCATTAAACATTTACGAAACAGCTTTCGTTTTTAACCAGTTCGGTAGAGCGCAGGCTAAGGCTGTAATATTTCTAGTCGTAATTGCAGCAATTACTTTAACTCAAATTTATTTCAGCAAAAAAAGAGAGGTGGAGATGTAATGCGAAAAAAAAGTTTAAAGAGCATTCTCTTGTCGATTGTATCAGTTATATTAGCAATAACATTTTTATCTCCACTATATATAGTTCTTACAAACTCATTTAAAACTCAAAAAGGAATTTTTTTAGATGCACTAAGTTTACCATTTGGAGAAATTTTTAATCCTAGTAATTACGTGATAGCCTTTGAAAGGCTAAACTTTCTAAACTCATTTAAAAATTCATTATTGATTACAGTAATTAGCGTAGTGATAATAATACTTTTTACTTCTTCAGCAGCATGGATGCTAGTGAGAACGAAAAGTAAAACGAGTACCTTTATATTCTTCATGTTTGCAGGCGCAATGCTAATACCGTTTCAGTCTGTAATGCTACCCTTAGTACGCTTAATGGGAATATTAGGATTTCTAAATCCAAGAGGTTTAATATTTATGTATTTAGGATTTGGATCAAGTCTATCTATTATTTTATATCATGGGTTTATTAAAAACATTCCTAAAGAACTAGAAGAAGCAGCAACCATTGATGGATGTAATAAATTTCAAGTGTTTTGGTATATTGTTTTTCCGCTATTAAAGCCAATAACTATGACAGTAGCAATACTAAACGCTATGTGGATATGGAACGACTTCTTGCTACCGCAGCTAGTTATTAATAGACCCGAATGGCATACTATACCACTTAGAATGTTCTTTTTCTTTGGTCAATTTGCAAAGCAGTGGAACTTAGGGTTAGCAGGATTAACAATATCAATGATACCGATAATTATTTTTTATGTTTTCGCACAGAAGTACATTGTTAGAGGGTTGATGGAGGGGTCAATAAAATAATGTTAAGCAATCAAAAATACAAATATTTAAGAAAGTAGAAATAAAAATAAGGAGGAAGAGTAAAATGTTAAAAAAAATGAAATTAAAGAAAATTTGCATTCTAATACTCTCTGTATTTGTTTTTATGTCGACATTTACCAGCATTGCAAATGCTAGCATCTCGGATTTTAGTGCAAGTCTAATGGCACCGCTAAGAATTACAGATTTTGCAGCTTTTCAATACGAACTAGAAATGGCAAAAGATATGGGGGCAGAATCTATAAGTGTTGATGTATGGTGGGGAGACGTTGAAAAATATGCAGATAACCAGTTCGACTGGAGCTACTACGATGAAGTCTTTGCTATGATTAGAAATGCAAACCTGGAAATTATTGCAATAATGTCGTTTCACCAAGCAGGAGGTAATGTTGGAGACACGTATCATTCATATCTTCCGTCTTGGGTTTGGGGGAAGTATACGGGAAATTACTTTGATGGGATGACAATAGCTGCAAATGATTTGAAATATGTCAGTGAATTAGGCAATGTAAGCAACGAATTTTTATCACTATGGGTAGATGAGCTAATACAATACGAGTATATAGACTTTATGAATGCTTTTGAAAATCAATTTGGTACATATGCTAACTATTTTAGTGAAATTAATATAAGTGCTGGACCATCGGGAGAGCTTAGATTCCCATCATATAACTCGCATGATGCTGGGAATATGTATAGTGGATATCCAAACAAAGGATATTTGCAATCATACTCGAATATAGCAATAAAAGATTTTCGCGGTGACATGTTGTTAAAATATGGAGGATTGGCGGGAGTTAATGTAGCGTGGGGTCTGGCAATGGGATCCGAATATGATATCAGACCACCAAATGACGGGGGTGATTTTTTCTATCACTACTCCAAACCGTATTTGAATACACAATATGGTAGAGATTTTATTGCTTGGTACAATAATGAGTTAGTGCTTCATGGTGATAGGATGCTACAATATGTAAACATTGCTTTTGATGGACAATTTAGAAACATAGTAAGAGGAATGAAGATGCCTGGGATACATTGGCAAATAGCTAACTCGGAGTTTCCAAGAACTGCTGAAATCACAGCGGGTTTAATAAACACTGATTTTAGTGCCAATAACTCATACGGATATAAGAATATTTTGAACATGATAAAAGCGCATAATAATACCGTGTTACATTTTACATGTCTTGAAATGAGTGACTATAACTCTGAGCCGACCTCTAGACCGAAGACACTTGTTAGGTGGCTGGGAGAGAGCGCAAAGAGCGTGGGAGTAGTGATTAAAGGAGAAAATGCGCTAAATGGTGGGAACGATAGTAGTACATTTTGGCATAACATAAATCATGCCATTGACAATCACTTCTATAGAGGAATCACCATTCTTAGGATGAACGATGCAGTGTTTGGTGAGTCTAACAGATATTTTAGAGATTTGGTGAATAAAAATATCACGTTAGAAGATAAAAACAGTTCTCGAATAACGTTTAGACTACACGAGGGCAATACAATTCCAGGCGAAAATATTTACGTCATAGGAAGCCATCCAAATATTGGTAATTGGGATACTAGTAAAGCTGTGAGGTTATTTACGTACAATTATCCATCGTGGACAGTTACAATAGAAGGAATTTCTAAAAGCACAGAACTAGAATTTAAGTTTATTAAAAAGAAAAACGGGAGCGTAATTTGGGAAGATTCTATTCCAAACAGGGGTTTAATTGTATCTGAAAATTATATAATACTGGATTCTAATTGGAACAGGTAAATTTCTTGCGGAAACTAGACAACAAATGCAATGCCGCAGATTAGATTTCATGTGAAAGCAAATCGTGGTTGATAGTCATAATTATTATAGTCTTTCAAAGAAAAGAAAAAATGATATACTAGTATATAGATTAGTTAGAAAAAATAATTAGATGTAAAGGGAAGAATATTATGAGAGTTACAATTAGAGAGGTGGCATATAAAGCAGGTGTTTCGCCATCGACTGTTTCAAGAGCATTAAAAGGAAGTCATTTGATTAGCCAAGAGACAAAAGATAAAATTAATAGAATATCTAAAGAACTAGGCTATTTTCCGAATGAAATTGCGAGAAGTCTTGCTAATAAAAGCACGCAAACAGTAGGTTTGGTGCTGCCAGCTAGTGCGCAAGATAGCTTTTTGAATCCTTTCTTCACGTCATTTATTCAAGGGGTTACAAGGTGCCTAGAAGAGCGTGATTACTCACTATTATTAACTTCCGCAAGGAACGAAACTGATGAACTAAAGAGAATTATGAAAATGACGAACTCAAGGAGAGTTGATGGTATCATATTAGTGGCCGTAAGGGAGCATGATAAAAATATTAACTACTTAATGGAAGGAGATATACCTTTTGTAGTTATTGGAGATCCCAAAGAAAGAGAAAAATTTTTATGGGTAGACAATAACAATCAAAAGGCGATGTATCAAGTTGTAAACAGTTTGATTCAATCAGGATGTAGAAAAATTGCTTTTTTAGGTGGGAATCAAGAATTGACTGTGACACAAAGAAGATTAAAAGGTTATACTAAAGCTCTTGCAAAGCATAATATTGAGGTTAGAAAAGAACTTATTATGGAAGTGAATTTACAAGAAACAGAAGGGTACATCTTTACAAAAGAGCTTTTGTCAAATCACAAAAGTATTGACGCAATTGTTACTACTGACGATTTAATTGCGTACGGGGTGATAAAAGCAGTTAGGGAATTAAAAATTAGGATTCCTGAGGATATTTCTATTACTGGATTTAACAATACTATACTAGCGCAATATTTATCTCCGACTTTAAGCTCAGTTGAAATTAATTCTACAGAATTAGGCTATAAGTCGACAGAATTGTTGGTTAGAAGAATAAGAAAAGAGCAATTGGAACAAAATTATTATGTTATTAAAACTGATTTTATTAAAAGAGAATCATGCAAATAAATAAGGACAGTGTTGAAAATTATTTGGTGAAAAATGTAAGGAGCGAGAGATTCAAAGCAGGGAGAATAGAGATTATGCACTCTAAATGGAAAGATTTCTTGAAATGTAACAACTCTATGTTGTCTGCAAAAGGTTATTAAAGCATAAAGTATGATATATAAAAACTTACGTAAAGGGGGAAATTATATTGAATGGCTTCGATTTTAAAGATTTTTTGAGATTTGACAAACTTGTAATGCCGAAAATAATTATTTTTATCTATTACCTAGGGGTAATTTTGTCTGTAATGAGCGCGTTAGGAACAATATTTACAGGTTTTGCATATGGTGGTGGTGGATTAGTTTTCACGGGACTTATTATGTTGGTGTTAGGACCATTAGGAGTAAGGCTTGCTTGCGAGCTTTATATTGTTTTGTTTAAGATGTATGAGAAACTATCAATTATTGCTGATAAAGAGTAGATAGTAAAATCATTACTGAGTACTTGCTCTTGATTGGAGATGAATAAAGAAAATGCTCAAGACCATAAAGGTTTTGAGCGTTTTCTATATTGATATATTAATATAGGTTTAAGCATTATGACACTTTTACATGTTTAAAATACTTAGACAAAGTGAAAATGATAAAAATTGATACTACTGTGAGAATTCCACTTGAAACAATACGCCATGGAAGAAGCACAAAGAAAGCGCGACCCACTATTTGTGTAAGCCACAAAGTATTTAGCCCTAAAGATACAATTAAAGAAACTAGAACATTAGCTATTGTAATATTCAGTAAAGAGAATTTGTTTTTAGATGCTATAGCAACAACTAAGCCAGGGATTATTCCTGTGAGCGTAGAACTTAAAGTAAATCCAGGGTGAAAAGCACCGCCCATAGGATTCAGCATGAACCCTATAACGTCGCTAACGAAACCAGTTAATCCGCCAGCTAAAGGACCTAATAAAATGCTAGATAGTACTATAGGGACTCGTCCGAAACCAAATCTAACAGCTCCGCCAAACAACATGATAGAGCCTATTCTAGTGAGTACGATGCTCATTGCCACAAATATAGCAGCTAGGACTAGCTTTCTTGTTGATAGTTTGCTATGATTAAATAGAGATGATTTTGCGTTGGATTGAGACATATTCACATTTGACACCTCCTTTCTCTTATTTTTAGGCGTAGACCTACAAATAAGAGAAAAAGAAGATAATACTTCTCTTATATGCAGCGGACGCAACGTTATATCGCGAATTATTATTCTTCGTTTAGGAGCAACTTCCCATCTCCTAACACTATACGCATAACGTCTACTCTACCTATATAAGAATTATATACTATGAATAGTCAAAGGTAAAGTAAATGAATAATATTTGAGCAGGTGGAAAAATGTTATTGTTTGAAATGAGAAATATTAGTGTAAAAATCAATAACACTAATATCATAAAAAATCTATCATTAACCATTAGAAAAGGTGAATTTATTAATATTATCGGACCTTCGGGTAGTGGCAAATCTACATTGTTGAGATTGTTTAACAGACTATCCTCAATTTCGAGCGGCGAAATATACTATTGTGGTAAAAACCTTAATGAGACAAATCCTATCTCTCTTAGAAAAGAAGTAGGCTATGTTTTTCAAAAACCTTATCTTTTTGGTGAGAAGGCAAAAGAAAATCTCGAATATCCATTGTCTATTCACAATATTTATTTAGAGAAAGATTATATTTTCAATATGTTAAGACAGCTAAATTTAGAACAAGATATACTGGAAAAAGACTGTGAAAACTTATCGGGGGGAGAACAACAAAGAATATGCTTGCTAAGAACGTTAATGTTAAAACCCAAAGTTTTGTTGCTTGATGAAATAACCTCGTCGTTAGATCCAGTTAATACAAAAATTGTCGAAGAATTTATTGTGAACATTTATAATGAATTTGACGTCACCATAGTATTAGTGACGCATAATATTCAACAGGCTAAGAGAATGGGTAAAAGGACTATTTTCTTGGAAAAAGGAGAAATTTTAGAAGACGCTGAAACCAACTCATATTTTACTGGGAATAAGAAAGAACAAATTAATCGTTTTTTTGACAAGTGACAATATATTAGTTTTGGGGATGGAGTTTTGTGGAGATTTTTTATTGAACCTTGCTTATAATAGCGAGACTAGGGCTATGAGAATATTGTGCTAGACGCAACTAAGGAGCGTGTGTGCTTAAATGTATTGCGTACGAATGAAAAGGAGTGAGTACTATGAGTATTACTACTTTATTAATGACGTCTATACTAATTTTTGTAGCACTTGGTATTTCGAAGTCACAAAAAATACATTTAGAAAAAGAGATGGTAATAGGAATAATAAGAGCGATTGTTCAATTATCTCTTATTGGTCTAGTATTGACGTATATATTTGAAATTGACAATAGAATAGTTACAACAGTTATTCTGATGTTAATGGTGTATAACGCTAGTCGTGTGGCTACAAAGCGTGGTAAAAACAAAGAAGAACTAAAAAAAGTCGCTTTTTTTTCAATTTTTGCAGGAACTGCAATACCGATGTCTGTGCTAATAATTACAGGAGCAATTGAATACGTGCCATCACAAGTTATACCGGTTAGTGGGATGGTTATTGGTAACGCAATGGTCGCCCTAGGATTAACCTTTAAACAATTGCATGATAATTTCACTAGCAATTTTTATGAAATAGAAATAAAACTAGCGCTAGGAGCGACAGAAAGAGTAGCGTCAATTCACTTAATTAGAGACTCAATAAGAACAGGAATGCAACCTATAGTAGATTCTATGCAAACATTAGGAATAGTTCAATTGCCTGGTATGATGACGGGGTTGATTCTAGCAGGACAGTCACCTGTTTTAGCGATTAAATACCAAATAATGGTTACATTTATGTTGCTGTCTGCTGTTGCTATTACAACTAGCATAGGTGCTTTTGCAACATATAGAAAGTATTTTACAGAAGAAAAACAAGTAAAGAGGATTTAACTTTGTAAAATCTTTGCTGATTCCCATGCACAACGGTAGACGCTATTTTGTGAAGAAATAAGGTCGAAAATCAACTTAAAAAACATGGTAATTGCAAAGAGAAAAAAACATTCGTCAAGAAGCAAAAACAGAGAGGAGTGAAAACTTGAGTTCAACTATTGCAAAGAGATTAAGCGATAAAAAAAAATCAAGTTCACAGGGTAATAGAACAAATTATGAAATAAGCGAAAAAACTAAATGCACAACAATGTGGGTTTATGCATTTATAGTTCTACTGTCCGCATTTATTTTTAATACTCCATATGAAATATTTAATGGTCTACTTAAAATAGCAACAGACCCAAGCATACTTGTATCAGATTACATGGAAATTGCAAATATTGGAGCAGCTCTATTTAATAGTGGTCTACTTATAATAATTTGCTTGTTGATTATTAAAAAAAGCGGGACAAAATTTAGTGGATTGATAATTGCAGCGATACTGACAGTTGGCGGGTTTGCCTTGTTTGGAAAGAATATTTACAATATATGGTCAATATTACTAGGTGTAAAATTATACTCTAGCTTTAAAGGCGAAAAATTTAGTAAAAACATAGTTGTAGCACTTTTTGGGACGGCTATTGCTCCGATAATAAGCCAAGTAAGCTTTGGGCTAGGGTTTCCAATTATAGCAGGAGTAATTGTGGGAAATCTATTAGGCTGTTTTGCAGGTTTTATTTTACCGCCATTAGCACAACATTTTGTAAAATTCCACCAAGGATTTAATCTTTACAATATGGGATTCACAGCTGGAGTAGTTGGAATGCTTTTTATGTCAGTCTTTAGAGTATTAGGAATTGAGAATGAAAAAAGAATGATATTATCAAGTGGGAACAATGAAATACTAGGAATTTATTTATTTGCTTTGTTTACAACAATGATAATTGTAGGATTCATTATGAATAATAAAACGTTTGATGGATTAAAGGACTTGCTCAACCACACTGGAAAAGGCGAAGATTTTATAGCGACAAATGGATTTGGAATAACCTTAGTAAACATGGGAATGTTAGGTTTTGCAGCTACAATATACGTGCTACTTGCAAATGGGCAACTAAATGGACCAACAATAGGCGGGATTTACACTGTTGCAGGATTTGCTGGTTTTGGAAAACATGTTAAAAATACAGTTCCAGTAATGTTAGGGATTGTGATAGTATCAATGTTAACACCTTGGGAGATTAACTCGTTAGGAGTCTTGTTAGCAGCTTTGTTTGGAACAACATTAGCACCAATAGCAGGAGAGTTTGGGTGGAAAAGCGGAATACTAGCAGGTTTCTTGCATATGGCGGTAGTAATGAATGTAGGCTACCTACATGGTGGCATGAATTTATACAATCACGGATTAGCTGGTGGGCTTGTTGCGGGTATACTTATTCCGATACTGTATTCAGTTCGCGAAAACAAACAAAACAAAGTAAAATCTTCGCATGCGTAGAAAAGAGGAGGCAAGTGCTATGAAAATTTTAGAATCGATTCCAAAAATCAGTCTTGGTTGTTACCCTACACCGTTTTATAAAATGAAAAATTTGAGTAAAAAAACAGGATTAAACTTATTTATTAAAAGAGAAGATTTGTCGGGACTTGGGCTAGGTGGTAATAAGATTAGGAAGTTGGAATATTTACTTGCAGATGCAAAGCAGAAAAAATGCGACGTTATTATTACAACTGGAGCAGCTCAATCGAACCATGCAATGCTAACAGCAGCGGCATGTCGAGTACTAAATCTTGAACCAATTCTAGTCTTAAAAGAAAGAGGAGTAACCTCGTTAAAGGGAAATCTACTTTTAAGCAAAATATTGGACTCAGAGGTGCACTTTGTTGATACGGACGATAATGAAATAGTAAACGCGAAAATAGACCTTATAATGAAACAGCTAGAATTTAGAGGAAAAAAACCATACTTCATTCCGACTGGAGGTTCTGTTCCATTAGGGGTGCTGGGATATGTGAGTGCAGTTTTTGAAATGTTTAATCAGGCGGAGCATGATGATGTTAGGATTGACCATATTGTATGTGCCACAGGATCAGGTGGAATTCAGGCAGGATTGATAGCTGGAGTAGAACTATTAGATAAGAGTGTTAAAGTAACGGGGATAAATATATCTTCTAATAAAGAACTGCCAAAAATTGTAGCTAATTTGTCAAATGGAGCTTTTGGATTATTATCTTCTGACAAAAATATTACAAAAGAAGAAATAATAGTTCGGAATTATGTAGGAGAAGGATACGCAATTCCGTCTAAAGAGGGTACTGAGGCTATAAAATTAGTTGCTAGAAGTGAAGGCATAATGCTAGATCACGTATATACAGGGAAGGCTTTTGCGGGCTTGCTATCATTATCGGAACAAGGTTATTTTGAAAAAGATGAAAATATATTGTTTATTCATACCGGAGGCGTTCCAGCTTTGTTTGCGATAGATGCTAAGTTTTAATTATGGATTCGCGCATGTATATATCTTCTTCTATCAGCTATTTTTAGATTAGCAAAGAAGATGGAACGCTCACGATTTTAAGCAATGTAAAAATTTTTTAAAAAACTGTTGACAACCTAAACAAAAGATGATAAACTAATCAAGTCGCTAAGAAATGGTGAAGCAAGAAAAACAGTTTGAAGAAATAGAATTATGCGAAACAAAAAGCAGTTTTGGCGAAATAGAATTGTGTAAATTATAGGCGGAACAACAAAGCGATTCACACGAAATGAAACATTTTGGTTCTCTTTTTGTCGACTTGCCTAATTAAGTGACTTAGACGAAATCAAAGATTTCGGTTCGCTACTTATACTTTTATATGAAGCCAAAGAAGGTCTTTGAAAACTGAACAGTATATAAAAGAAATAAGCCAGCGTTAGCAAAGAAGAAGTCGCAAGACAGAAACCAAGCTAACCAAAAAGCAAGAAAACATACTACGAAAATTAGTAGAATACTAATAAAAAACTTTAAGTTTGAGGCTCGTCAAAAGTGAAAGAAGGCGCGTACTACAGTACGCAAATGATTGAACTTGAAGACAGAAACGAAGAAATTAAAGGAATTTTATTAGTATAGAGCAAAGTTATTTACCTCGTCACCTAGAAATAGGAAAGATAAATAACTAAAAAACTTTTAAATTAAGAGTTTGATCCTGGCTCAGGATGAACGCTGGCGGCGTGCCTAACACATGCAAGTCGAGCGATTTYTTAWGGAGTACTTGTACTCCTTAAGAAATAGCGGCGGACGGGTGAGTAACGCGTGGGCAACCTACCCTAAACAATGGGATAGCCCTTCGAAAGGAGGAGTAATACCATATAACACATTTTTAAGGCATCTTAAAAATGTCAAAGATTTATCGGTTTAGGATGGGCCCGCGTCTGATTAGCTAGTTGGTAAGGTAAAAGCTTACCAAGGCGACGATCAGTAGCCGACCTGAGAGGGTGATCGGCCACACTGGAACTGAGACACGGTCCAGACTCCTACGGGAGGCAGCAGTGGGGAATATTGCACAATGGGGGAAACCCTGATGCAGCAACRCCGCGTGAGCGATGAAGGCCTTCGGGTCGTAAAGCTCTGTCCTAAGTGAAGATAATGACGGTAACTTAGGAGGAAGCCCCGGCTAACTACGTGCCAGCAGCCGCGGTAATACGTAGGGGGCAAGCGTTATCCGGAATCATTGGGCGTAAAGGGTGAGTAGGCGGCAATACAAGTCAGAGGTGAAAGGCTACGGCTTAACCGTAGTAAGCCTTTGAAACTGTATAGCTTGAGTATGGGAGAGGAGAGTGGAATTCCTAGTGTAGCGGTGAAATGCGTAGATATTAGGAGGAACACCAGTGGCGAAGGCGACTCTCTGGACCATAACTGACGCTGAGTCACGAAAGCGTGGGGAGCAAACAGGATTAGATACCCTGGTAGTCCACGCCGTAAACGATGAGTGCTAGGTGTTGGGGGTCAAACCTCAGTGCCGCAGCTAACGCATTAAGCACTCCGCCTGGGGAGTACGATCGCAAGGTTGAAACTCAAAGGAATTGACGGGGACCCGCACAAGCAGCGGAGCATGTGGTTTAATTCGAAGCAACGCGAAGAACCTTACCTGGACTTGACATCCTATTGAAAGCACCATAGCCGGTGCCCTCCTTCGGGACAATGGAGACAGGTGGTGCATGGTTGTCGTCAGCTCGTGTCGTGAGATGTTGGGTTAAGTCCCGCAACGAGCGCAACCCTTGCCTTTAGTTACTAACAGATAAAGCTGAGGACTCTAGAGGGACTGCCGGGGATAACTCGGAGGAAGGTGGGGATGACGTCAAATCATCATGCCCCTTATGTTCAGGGCTACACACGTGCTACAATGGTCGATACAAAGGGAAGCAAAAGAGCAATCTCAAGCAAATCCCATAAAGTCGATCCCAGTTCGGATTGCGGGCTGAAACTCGCCCGCATGAAGTTGGAGTTGCTAGTAATCGCGAATCAGAATGTCGCGGTGAATGCGTTCCCGGGTCTTGTACACACCGCCCGTCACACCACGGAAGTCGGATGCGCCCGAAGCCAGYTAAWAAAARCTGTCGAAGGTGAAGTCGATGACTGGGGTGAAGTCGTAACAAGGTAGCCGTATCGGAAGGTGCGGCTGGATCACCTCCTTTCTAAGGAAAAGAAGAGAAGCACTAATATGACGTAACAATCATATCAGTGACTAATCTAACAAGGCTTAGCTTTATATACTGTTCAGTTTTGAAAGTCCTTTTTTAACTAAAAGCTTTCAACTAGAAAAAAATGACAAAGAGAACGATGTAAAATCGAGGCTTGCCGAGGATGACCGAACGGCGTGTGCAACTGCACACAACTGAGGAAAGAAGAGGCAGAAACGAAAAGGTCATATAGTTATCTGAAGTYAAAACAGTTCTTTGAAAACTGCATATGAAGAAGATAAAACGTGCAAGCAGCACGAATTATCAAGCATAACAAAAGGATAATGAAAATTATCTAAAAATATAAACTTAAAAAGATAAATAAGTGAAGAAACTTAKATATYTAAACGAGTWTTGACAAAGAGAACAAAGCRAATAGGTTTTCAACAMGARAACTWAACGTTTGAGGAAGCAAAGCGACCAAGAACTGAMYTTGAACTTAAGGGTTCAAAAGGTTTTCAAGACGAGAACTCAACGTTCGAGGAAGCAAAGCGACCAAGAACTGCCTTTGAACTCCAAATCAAAAAAGTTTTGACAAAGAGAATTATGTAAATTCAAGGCGCACCGAAGATGACTGAGCGCGCGTACATAAGTACGCAAACGAAGGAAGATGAGGATGCAACGAAGGAGTTGCATGATTATATGAAGTCAAAAAGGTCAAGATAATAAGAGCAAAGGGCGAATGCCTAGCCACCAGAAGCCGAAGAAGGACGTGGTAAGCTGCGAAAAGCTACGCCAAGCTGCAAACAAGCAAAAAAAGCGTAGATGTCCGAATGGGGAAACCCACTTAAGGTAATGCTTAAGTATCGATATGTGAATAAAATAGCATATACGAAGGTAAAGCAGGGGAACTGAAACATCTAAGTACCCTGAGGAAAAGAAAGAAAAATCGATTCCCCGAGTAGCGGCGAGCGAAACGGGAAGAGCCCAAACCTAGCGGACGAAAGGAAGCTGGGGGTTGAGGATACAGCAACAAAGTAGATAGAAATTGGTAGTAGAATAGACCTGGGAAGGTCAACCGAAGAAGGTAAAAGTCCAGTATACGAAACCAAAAGAAATCGAAAGCTGTAATCCAGAGTACCACGGGACACGTGAAACCCTGTGGGAAGCAGGGGGGACCACCCCCCAAGGCTAAATACTAACTGGTGAGCGATAGTGAACAAGTACCGTGAGGGAAAGGTGAAAAGAACCCCGGAAGGGGAGTGAAAAAGAACCTGAAACCCTTTGCTTACAATCTGTGGGAGCCTGAAGTAAGTTTACTTACACGGGTGACCGCGTACTTTTTGTAGAACGGGCCAACGAGTTACGGTGTGCAGCAAGGTTAAATGATTAAGTCA
>NVVX01000047.1 GCA_002733545.1 Alkaliphilus sp. | reverse complement strand
TCAATTTTTTAGTATTATTTAATAATGCGCAAACAATATGCACCAACTCCTTTCAACTGTAGTTTTATATAAAAACAGTCTTTTGACTGAAATTGTCTATCTTAATCCAAATTCATGCCCAAGTTTTCCACCTATATCACTAAACCTTATTGTAAATCCACCAAATCCTTTTGTTACTCCTACACCCCTATTATTAAGTCTAGTAAACTTTTGAGGTGGATTTTTACCATCTAAAAAATCATCTGCAAATGTACTAAACCAAGCCCAAACCTCATCAAAGTCATCTTCAAAGGCTACTTCAAGAAGAAGTCTAATAATTTCTTGATGTCTCTCCATTGCACCTTGTGGGTCTATTAAGGCTATTTCGTGGTCTGATTGAGGGTTCTCGCTTTTGTCTATTGAAACAATTAAGTCTACTAAAACATTATATGGGTCATTATTATCTTGAAAATACATCTCCTTGTTCTCCCAACCACCTAAACTAGCAGAGGAAGAAAAAGGACTGGACGCCATGTTAGCAAACCCCAAAGTATTATCAAGATTACCCTCCAACAAAATCAACATATCAATAATATCAGGCTCTCTATAGCTCTCATATATAGTCATCCAWGTATCTTCCCAACCAGTAAATAGRGTTACTTGCTTAATATGACTTAAATCGGGCTTTATTGTCTCTCTTATGTCTTCATCTAAGAACCTCATAATAACTGTAGCACCCTCTGCTCTTGTTARGTGAGCTAGWGGTTCAAAAYGTCCTAAACTTCTWCCCCCRAGTAGTCCAAAAGCATAAGCTTGAGYAATGTAGTGGAAATAGTCACCAGTTGAAGAATGAATATCTTTTATTATTTCACGTTCTATAAGTTCTAATTCTGTTGGATCAGCACCAAAGTATCTACTAAGCATTGCTCTAGAAATTATCATTGCCATCTCTTGGCGAGTTATAGGYTGMYKGAATCTAKCRTGGTCATYAGGGWCAAATGATGCTACATCTACGTCTTCAAACACTATTCTTGTAAAGGCAARTTCAGMAAGTTCTGCTTKKGTAAAGCCTTGATTTCTTAYTTTCACTAAACCCTCTTCAAACGCCATGTTRACGTAATTGATTGCCCAATATTCTTGRAAKCCCAACTCTAATTGATGCCCCATACCCTCAAGCACYATTTTTAGAAACTGGTCAAGAGTTAGCGTATCGTTTGGTCTAAATGTTCCATTAGGGAAACCGTCAATGATGCCTAAGTGAGTTAAAGTGCCTATTCCCTGTTTACCCCAATGATTGTCTATATCGGGGAATCTGCTGTTAGCTTTGTCAATGTCATTGGCTGTTGTTCTACCGTATAACATGTTTAATACGTGCATTCTACCACCAGTGTTAGTCATTGTTGGCACTGTACTAACTTCCCCTGCTAGTATCATTCTGTACCATTCTGGGGTGTGACCATGTTCGTCAGTGCCGATATTTGATGCGAATGCTCCTGCAGTAGTGCTTAAAATCATTAGTAAGGCTAGTGTGATTGTCAGTGTTTTTTTCAATTTGTCCATCTCCTTTTCTAATTTTAATATTTTTAGTTTACAAACTCATATTAAGGTGTATAATATAAGTATAGATATATAAATAGCAAGTTGCTAGCCAATAATGGCTGATCCAAACTGATTATTTAGTAATTAGATTACCCTACAATCGGCAGGATTACAGGGTAATCATTTTTTCTGCCTTCTTTGAGATACACTTATTATCATCACAACTAATGTTGCAAAAGAAATCATAAGTAATATACTTTCAAATATAGACATATGCTTCACCCCCTCTCAAAAGGGAGTATCAGCCATTACCCTGCTAAGCAACTTGCTAAACTTAGTATATCAAATTAGCAAAGCTACTACAATAATTTATTTAAATCTCTTCTCAACTCATAAACATCTTCAGATTAACACAAACTAAAAATTCAAAAGTTCACTCTCAACAATCACAATATCTTTATCTTTAAAACCAATGTTTGGCTTAAAGCAAGAAAAATGCAAGGGAAAATGGAGTGTCAAGGTGGAGATTTAAAAAGTTTTCTCGCATTTAAGAAAAGTTTTTAAATACTACCTTGATGCGAAATGCCCTTGTGATATAATTTCGGCTGCCAAACAATGAAAAAAGAAACTCACTAGAGTTTCAACCTTTTAGTCTCTCAATATTTTTTCTTTTGCCCTTGCACGGTGCAGCCTCACCGCACGGTGCGCTTTTTAAGTAAGCTGTTAATTTACACAAAGGAGCAGTGCGGACGACTGTAATTTAACAGCTTACGGTCTTGAACTTAGTGTTTTATTTTTAAAAATCTTTACAGCGTCAAACCCCCAACGATGTAACTTTCGACTTCCTGGTAATTGTTACTTTTCGAATTCCTGAATAAGCTTAAAATCTCGCCGTATATCCTGCCTTAACCTTCATTTGTATTCTAAGTGGTGGCAGCATATCCCACCCAAACGAAAGCGGAACTTCCAGATTCCAAAACACTTCAGCCTTAAAAGTTTCTGAATTTGAGGTGTCTGCAAAAGTTGTATTTAGAATGTTTACATCTAAATTAGATATTTCATATTCTAGTCTTTGGCCGCTATATCTTCTGCCATTAACTAACCCCAAAAAATCACTCAAGTTAGACATTACAGATCCTTTATCAACTCTGCTTTTCCAACTACCACCATCAAGTTCAAACGCACCTGAATATCCTTCTCTAAGCGTAGTAAACACTTCATCATAGTTTTGTACCGCTACCGATATAACCGAAGACTGAACCGCAGAGCGAACACCCTCTGCAATGATCTTAAGTCTAAAATACTCACTAATCACACTAAAGAGAAGCATAAGGCATATTACAATTGCACACGCTAAAATGGCGGCATTTCCATCTTTATTTCTTAATATATTCATTACCCTTCCCTTTAGATTGCCACTCATTTATGATACACTTCCGATCTACCTGTTGCTTTTGAAGTTAAGGTTATTGGAAAGGAACCAAACTCAAAAAATCCAATATCAACTTCTTTTGTAGCTGTTACAACAAATGTTTCATTTAATTGTATTTTTCCTGCCCTTGACCAATCAACCGTAGGATTTATTCCAAGTATTATTCTTAATTCATTTTCCTTTGCACTAGTTACACTTCCTATCTCTCCTTCAATTTCTGCAACCCTAGAAATTTCATTTACAAATGTACTTAATTCACTTTTTATAATAAACACTGGAAGCACATTGACTGCTAAGGCTATAACTAACATTGCTACCATTACCATAACTACAGTATCTATATATCCTTCACCACTAGTGCTTCTTAGTATTTTTTTTAACCTTTTCAACCTGCACCTCCTAAAATATATTGTTGATATTTTTCATTACTTCCATGAACATAACTGATAGATATGTAAGTAGAAAACAAAAGAGAATGGCAAATGAATATTTTCTAATTTTACCTGGTCTCTTCATTGTAATAGTCTTTAATCTTTGCAGTTGTAGTTGTTTTAGGTCATATGAAAGCATTTGAAAATAGACCACACTATCATCACCACGAATAACTCCAATTAAACCTCTTACAACGCCAGAGAGAGAAGAGCTTCCTATTCTAGCTTCAAATCTTGTAAGAGCTGATTCATAGCTTCCAGATTTCATATCTGCAACAGTTATTTCAAGCTCATCTCTAAAACTTTTTCCTGCATTCTTTTTATATGTCTCAAGGATTCTTAGCACATTCCTGTTTGCTTTAAGTTCTTCAGTTAAGGTTGATACAAATCTAGTTAATTCAAACTCAATATCTTTTCTTTTTTGACTCATTTTTTTATCAGCACTTTTTATTTCTTTAAAGTATTTAGCCACTGATAGAGCTATAACAATTGGAAAAAGGATAGGAAGAATAAGAAAAACAGGAAATAACCATAGCAACGTTAATCCTGCCTTTACCCTTGCTCTTGCTATAAAAGATTCCGGAGATAACTTAATATCTGTTGACTTTAGTTTAGATGCAATTTTTCGCCTATCATAATCCGAGAGCCTAACAAACTTCGACATTTTCATTGATAGTTCGTCTGTAAAAACCTCAAAATTCCTTATCTTCTTCTTTTCTCTTTTATCTACTGAAAGAATCACTTTTGTTACTCTCCTTGTTGGAAGCCTTAGAATGTCAGCCAATATAAGATAAACACCTAAAGCTAGAGAGCAAACAAACAACATAATAAGTTGTATCATTCAAAACTCCTTTCTACCGCTTGTATTCAACTGGTTTTGATAACTTAATTACTGCAGGTATTGAAATGAAAATTACTAAAGCACAAAATGCTAAGATAACATTCCCTATACTCGTAAACATCAACGAGTTAAACCAATCTCTATTTAAAAAATACATTAGTGGTATATTTGCTACTAGAAGTATTAACATCGTAATAAATTCTGTAACAGGTTTATAGAGCAAATACTCTAATTCAGCTGAGACTATCCTCACATCTGATAATTTGGACACAATTGGTGGCAATGTAACCTTTAGATTCTTGTTTTCTTGGCAATTGATTACTGCGTCTACCCACTCATGAAAAACAGCATTGTCAATCTTAAATTTAAGAGAAACAAGTGCTAGTTTTATATTTGAATTTATTAATTTAGTTTGAGTTAAAAAAGCTTTAAATACGTCATGCACAGGAGGGTTAAGATAACTAACATTTTCATCTATGGCAGTAATGATACTTTCACTTCTCATATATGATGTTGTAATAACTGATAGTGCAGTTTCTAGCTCATTGTTTAGTCCCTTTTTCCACTTTGTAGATGTAAATCTTACATACCAAAAAGGTAGCAGCGAAAATCCTACACCAAGTATCGGCACCAATAAAATATTAGACATAATTAAAGCAACAAAGATTCCTATAGCAAGCAGCACAAATGATGAAATGCAAACAAAAGAGAATTTGCTTTCTTTATTTGTAGCTTTTAAAATCTCTTTTGTCTCACTAATCAACCTCTGTATACTTCTTTTTTTTTTCATTCCTAATGCATTTTTTATTTTACTTCTCAAAGTTTCTATTTTCTTTTTTCTTCTAAAAAGAACTGATGCATCTCTACTTACTTCAAATAAGGAAATCTTAAAAACAAAAAACAATCCAAATACTAATAATAAAAATGAAATTAATATTAAAGCACTCATACTCTCTCAACCCCTATAAATCTATTTAATGTGTTCTTAGGCATACCATTTTCTAAGAGTCTTTTTTCTAGAGCTTTCGACATATTATTTATTTTTTGATAACTCCCTGTGATTTTTAATTTTTCATCCACTATATTATTTTCAGTTATATTGAATTTATATAATGTTCTAATCTCTCTACTTCCATCTTGTTTAATTTCGCATTCTGTTATTTCCATTATGTGCCTTGAATTGTCTTCTAACTGTTTGCAAAATACCACTATTGGAAAAGCTTCTGTCACAAGATTATATAGAGTTTTTACGTCTACATCATACCTTTGTTTGCATAGGGTTACCATTCTGTAGTATGTGCCTATACAAGAACTGGCATGAATTGTTGTTGTTACTCCGTGTCCAGTTCTTGCTGCTTCTTGTGCGAAAAATGCTTCGTCTGATTTCATTTCTGCAACGCAGATATAATCCGGGTTTACTGTTAGTCCAGTTTCAAGTAGTTTTACCATAGTGATGTTTTGTTTTGGATTGTCACTATGTCTTGTCACTGTGTGTATTATGTTGTTTATAGTTCTTCCTTGATCATCTTTTTTTACTAAATTAAACTCTCTAGTTCCGTTTTCAATAACGAAAATTCTTTTGTTGTTTGGCAAAGTGGAGAGTATCCAGCTCATTAGTGTTGTTTTCCCACTAAAAGCTGCTCCAGTTAGGCATATACTTTCTCCATATCTGTGAGTCAAACTTAAAAAGTCTAACATTTCTTCGCTTGCTGTATTGTTATTTACGAACTCTTCCCTTTGAAATTTCTTTGGATTAACTATCCTAATTGATGCTGAAACTCCAACGTCTTTATCAATGATTCCTTGCCCTAATACTGTTATTCTAATTTGCTCTGACAAGTGACCAACTACAATTGGGACTGCATTATCAAGTATCATACCACTCTTATGCAGTAATCTCCTTATTACGTCTGTTGCATGCCCTGGTGATGTAAATCTCTCTTTAATTGGCAGCACTTCGCCATTTGAGTATGTTATTTTAATGTCTTCCCATGAATTTATATTTATCTCTTCTATATCATCTCTATATAGATATTTTGTAAGGAATGAAAACTCTGCCATTTCCGAGTATAGTGTTTCTACTAGCTCATCAAAAGTTAGACCTTCTACTGACAGCGAACAGTCCATAAGGTATTTGCTGACATATGATTTAATCTGCTCTTTTTGTTTTATGCTATCACCAGATATGAGCATGGCATATTTGGTTGAAACATGCTCTTGTACTTCTAGTAAAACTCCCGAAAACTCTCTTACATTGCTGCTATCATAATCTAAATTGTTTTTCATTTAACACCTCTCGCTAGTTTTGACTTTACTGATATTTTCTGAAAAAAACCTTTAAACAGATTTTTTACTTCGACATCATCTTCTCCAGTAATGTTATTTACAATCTCATTTAACGTCTTGTTATAATTTTTGCTTTTTTTCTCTACTAAACTATTAAGTAAATATCCCTCATAATACTGCTCTTCTATTTCTCTTGTATATGGAAGTTCTAAAGAAACACCACCAAATCTATTAGCTACCACATCTTTTGGTGAAATGCTTTTTACATTTGACATAACTTTAATATGATTTTCCAAATTATATTTTCTACTAGAGATTCTAGGAAGCGTAGAGTAGTAATAACTAACTGCTTTTAGATCAGCAGATATAAGCCTAATTACTTTATCAGAAAATTCTAACGCTACATTAGTCAAAACATCATAAGCTACTAAGCTGCTACAATCAATAATGATGTAGTCTGCTAAATGTTTTAGTAGAATAAGCAGATCTACTACTTTGTCCTTAGAATACTCTGCGTACGTTGTTTCATTTTCACCATGCAAATAGCTAATTACTGATAGGTGCTTATTTTCATCTACAAGAATGCAATTTTTAAGTATACTCTCTTGTGTTATCTCTACAGATGACAATAAAGCCCCTAGCGATTTATCTTTAGCATCTACTAATGGCAAAACAGTACTAAACGTAGGCGTCTTAGCACCGGCAAGAATAAGTATAACATTCTTCTTTTTCTTCGCTAGTTCATTTGCTAGCTTTAGGCTAAAGGTAGTTTTGCCACTACTAGGATTTCCCCAAACTGATATAATTTTATTGTTCACCTTCATCAGCCGCTCCTTCATCACTAGATTCAAAGCTATCATCTTCACCTCTAAGCAGAATCTTTTGTTCATCTAATAACTTCTTCGCATTTTCTTCACTACCTCTGTATACAAGAACAAAATGCGCATGTGCATTTGCTTCAATTTCTACAAGTAGTTTTGCTTGTTTCTTAGAAGCTTTTAGCGTAACCCCATGAGGAAGCTTTCTATCTTCTCCAAAAACATCACCTTCTCTATACTTGTCTATATCCCAACCAGAGTCTGCTGTCACTGCTAAAACTTCTATAAATCTAAGTTCTTTAGGACTGTAAGAACTACTGCTTCCCCTAAAGTTTGCTACTAAAACAGATACTATATCCCCTGGCTCTAACTTTCCCGATAGACCAGTTGCAAAACTTTTAATACTCATTGAAACTGCTCTTTCATCTTCAGCTAACTTGTGTAAATACCTGTGACTGATAAGTGGATCATTTGATAATTTTGTGCTTAAAATGAAATCTCCTTTATGAAGATCTGCAATTAAGTACTTGCCTATTACGTTTTCTTTTAGCTTTACTACTTCTGTTGTCATATTAAATGCACCAACTAAAGCAGTTTCAAGCATACTCTCTGTAATTCTTTCGCCTTTTTCTATGTTTGCTGATACTCTAATTACTTCAACCTTAGCTTCCATACCCTTATTAAATGTAGGTATGAAAATCAGTGAAACAACTAAAGATAGCACTATACATGCTATCCCTAGAATCGCTCTATTTTTAAATATTTTTTTCATTTATTTTTTCCTCCTAGCAATCCTAAATTAAAAAAAACGCTACCAAACATCCAAACCCAAGATAAGGTGCTAGCGGAAAGCTCTCCTTCATATTTTTGTTAGGCTGAAGAAGCTTTAATAAGAGATTAACCAAAACAGCTAACGTCAACCCAATAACGCTCCCAATAACACCGCTTGATATCCCTAGAAAAAAACCACATGCAGCCATTAGCTTAATATCTCCACCACCAATACTATTTTCCTTTAAATATGCCATTATGAAAAAAGGAAGTGGTACAAAAACCAAACCTAAAATTGACTGCACTATATTTATATCTATTATCCCTGCTATCATAATCATTAAAACAGCAGAACTAGGTATTTTTCTATATTTAATGTCTATAAACGCTATACTTATTAATAATGCGGCAAAGTAAAAACCTTTTAAGTGTTTAAAAATTCCTGGATCATCAATTACCAGCAATCCAAAAACAATGACGATCAACCAATTCACCACTTTAGCCGGATTTTTTTTAAACTCCCTTATAAATTTGTCCTTCATAATTACCTCCTCTTTCACTTCCACTCCTCCAAATACTTATATTTATATTTCTTCTGCCTTTTTAAATATTTAATCATAAAACCAACCTGGTCAACAACCGAAATATTACTTATATCTTTTGTTAGCATCATTACACTTCCCATTACAGCGGTAAGTATTGTAATAATGCTTACAACAAGATTTTCTAGAAACAGATAAAGCAGTAGCGAAACCGCACCACCTACTACTGTCATTATCATAGTTTTATAAAATTCCTCTTTTGCATATCCATCAAATATTTCTCTTCTTGTTTTTAGCCCCTGTGGGATATATAAACTATAAGTCTTTTTTTCTTGCACCTTAAACACCTCAATTTACTTCTAATTTTTCTTACATGTAATAGCTTATAACAAGATCCCTCAGTATCCAAATACATTCTGCCATTATATAAAAAATTACTACATGTTTCATTCTTTTTATATATGATTCTTTCTGCTCTTCATCTTTCATCATACATATAAAGCAATATACAACTCTTAGCGTAACACCTGCACGAATAATCCAAATTAACGTCATTGCAATTTGTTCTACTGTCTCCACCTATATCACCTTCTCTACTTTTTAAATAACATTTTACTCATTTGATACACCCTTGCTGTGGAGTATATTTTGTTCATTGCTCCACCGCCTTGACCAGTTGATATTATTAAGAATTCTTGTATGAATTTTGGTGTTCTTAGAGCTAACACGAGTGCTGCTATACCCCAAAAAATATGCGTGTTTAGCATAAAAGCAACGCCTAACTGAGCCAATGTTATTTGAACTACCACAGCAAAAGTACTCTGGAAAAACTTTTGAATGTAAGAGCGAAACACTCCATTATCATTATCCATGATCCCAACGCAAGCGAGCGGTACACCCACTCTAAGTATTAATATTTCTAATCCTCTTGTTAGAAACTGTATATATAACATGAAATAACAAACAAAAAACACAAGTGATATTATCCCTGTAAATAGACCAGCACTTCTTATGCCCATGACAATTAACGCAAAATCTGTTTGCATACCACCTGAAATAATAGTAGTTAATTGAGTAGTTAAATCAGAGATTACCGATGCAAGCCATGAATACATCGTTGGAAACGATACCGCTATAGCAAGAGCTTTAAAAAATCCCGTTAGAAGTATTAAAGGCTCTGTGTCTGCATCTCCTTCTGTCCATAAAATGTATCTTTCAAATCCTTTTTTAAGAAATTTCAGCACTATAAGTGAAACCCCAAGAGCGAAGAATATAGCAAATATACCACTAATACCGCCCGTACCTATTAACGTATCTAAAAACTTCTCAGTATGAAGTACCATAGGAACAAGTCCCAATAATAAATTATCAACATATACAAGTGCCCCTGTTAATACTGCACCAATTAAAAGAACAATCAAGGCTACCAAAGATTACACCACCTTTCATCATCTAGTTCCCAAGACAATTCTCGGGAACTAGATGATTTATACAGTTAAACTACGGAGTCCCAAAGTTAAACATGCTAGTTATCCTTTGAGTTAATTGTACTAAAACTATATCACTAAACAATGTAAATAGCCCGGTCAGGAGCAAAGCCCCAATCACAACACCAATTAAGATTTTTACAGCTGAATCCACAAATCCTTCACCTCTATTGTTTACTATTGCTGCCCTTAAAGCACCTAAAACATTTTTTGTCTTTAACATAAAAACCCTCCATCTTTCTTATTTTTTTAATTGTAATACGCTATAACTATCTTCAGTATTGAAGAAGCAACCACAGCCCCTATTACCGAAATAATAGCAGTTGTAATTCTGTTGTTCCATTTTTTTTGATCTAATTCGTCTGCTCCACTTCTTCTAATAAAGAAGAAAAGAATTAAAAGCCCACCTAAAATTGGTATTAATACTAATAGCCAAGTTGTAATGTCTCTTAACAGGGCTTCTGTCCCTGTTGCAAGTTTGCTATCCATAATTGGATTTGCAAACACTACTGACAGATTTAATATTAGTGTTGTTGGTATAGTCAGTATTGATAATATCTTCTTTCTAATAGTCATTTTTTCACCTCGCTTAAAATATTCTTTTTTAGCTATGCTCTCCCTTATTATTTCTGACTTTTCTTCTTGTTTGAGTTTCAACACCACTTCTTTCCTCTTTAAAATACTCCCAAACGTTCCATGTATCTATTTTGCTTTTAACTTTTCTAATTACCCTATCATCCTCTCTCTGCATTCTAATTAGTCGATTATGCTCCTTATCTCCAAGCCCCAGAAGTCTATTGAAATCCCACTTGCTTATATCAGGAGAATACAAAATCGCTGGGTTGCTTCTTGAAGTTACTAAAGAGTACGGTCTAGATAGTGAGCGTATTTCATCAACTGTAAGTAAAGCTCTATGCGTTAAATTAACACTATGAGAGCTAGATGGTGTAGAATACTTAGCATGAGAAGCACTAAGAGAATAAGTTGATACAGTGTAGTTGCCTAGCTTTTTAGACATCTCTTCTAATGTAGCCAAATCATCAGTCTGCAGATAAATCCAAGTTTCACAATTAGCTTTTATTGTTCCTGCAGTCTCTTTACCATACTTTTCATCTAATTGCATAAAACTTTGTAAAAACAAACTAAATTTAATACCTCTACCACCTCCAACTGTTAGTTTATTTGCAAAGTCAGGAATCTTTACAAAATTCCCAAACTCTTCAAGCATGAAGTTTACTCTTCTTTTTAATCTACCACCTCGTGCATCYGCACTCTTTACAAGACTCATATAGCACTGCGTTACAAACAAACTCGCTAGAGAGTAATATGTTGTCTTCTCATCAGGCAATATAACGAATATAGCTTGCTTTTTATCTCCAATATCGCTAAGCTTAAAATCGCTCTCTTCTGTCATAGAATAAACTAAAGGATTAGTAAACAACCTTAATGTGGTTAATGCTGATGTATAAAAACTACCTCTCGTCCTCGCTGGAGCAACTTCACTAATAGATAATAATCCTCTAGCAGGGTGAGTCAAGTCTATACTCTTCATGTATTTAAGTAGCGGCATTACTCCATCTACTGTTTTACACATTTCACTAATGAAGAAATATACATTGCTCATATTTTGAAATCTTTTTGTGCTTTCACCTCTATTATCATAGACAACTGCCATAATGGCAGCTGCAATTATACTTGCTTCTCCATTTGTCCATATTTTTTCATTATGTGAATTCTCCGGCACCAGTGCCGAAGTTAAATCCCACGTAGCATCTACTGCACTCGGTATGTCTCCATCATCAAKCGCATCAATTATGTGTTGTAAAAAGTTATATCTCTCACTCTTTCGTGGATTTTTAAAATCCAGACAAATCACATCATATTTTAATTCTTTCAAAAATGGATATGTGTAAGTGTAAAGCTCCCCTTTAGGGTCACTCAAAATCATACTCTCTCCTGCAAGTGCTATTGTTCCAATTGACTGAAGCACTACCGTTCTTGTTTTTCCTGAACGAGTTGCTCCAATACAAAGAGTGTGAGTATCGTCTTCAACGTAATATACTTTTTCCTTTCCTCTTTTTTTAGAATGCCCTATTACAACCCCACCACTTTCAATTTTAGTTGATTTTCCGTTTAAGTAATAACTTTTAAATGCAGTATCTTTTTCTTTGTCAGTTAGCCATTTTGCCGATCCAAACTGCTTCTGACCTGCAACTACAGGAGTTGATATATTAGGCGTAATATCTACTAATTTCGACTGATAAGGCTTATTGTTTTGTACAATATAAAACAGAGCAACGAGTAAAACAAAACCCTGAAGCAAAAAAAATAAATACAAATGAGATTTACTTGCCATCATACTTGAAATAAATTCGTCAAACGATATCAACGATAAATCATTTGTTTGTTTTGATAATAGAAAATGTAGGGTAGTGGACAAATATATATTCACCCATAAACCTACAAGAATTATTAAAGCTGCCATTATTACATTCTTTTTTTTGTGTTTCATATTTCACCTCTTTACATTTCTGCATCTTTTTCTTTATCCCAATCAAGACCTTTTCCTTTTTTATGTTCAGCCATTAATTCTTTTAATTCCTCTCCTTCCATCGCTGTAAATGGATTGTTTTTAATATTGCCCTGATGTTCATTTGACATCACCAAACACATTGATGAAATCATTAACTCCATTTTAGTATCAAGAACAAAATCACTTTCTCTTTGCCTGTTAATGTCAAAAGTCTTCATAAGAGCATCTTTAGTAAATTGCTCTGATGCGTGCATTTTTTTATCTCTGCACTTTTTCCCACCAGGAGTTGTAAATGTAATATTTTTTCTCGTGTCACTCCAATTTACTTTGTAGCCTAGTTTATTCATGTTATTAATAAAATCTTCTTTGTTTTTTGCATTTCTTTTAACTTCTCTAGCTGCTAAATATAATTCGTGTTTCCAACTCTGACCTTTAGCCTTAGCACTATACTCTCCTCTCTTTTTATAGTTTCCTGTTTTACCGTGTGTAATAATCAAACCTCTTTTTCTACACAATTCATCTGAATAATCTTTAAGATTTTGAAGTCCTTCAGCACTCTGTCTCCACTTGTACCCTGTTTCTCTATTTACAGTATTTAGTACGAAGTGAGTATGCAAATGTGCTGTATCTGTATGTACCGCATATACAATTTCAAAACCCTTGAAGGCTTCCATCTCTAAGAGCTCATCTGCAATGTTTTTTAAGTCTTCTGGCGTAACCTTGTCGTATGGAGCAAAATTTTGAGTAAAGTGAATATGCTGCCTTCCTGTTTCTTTGTTATATAGCCTCTTTGTCATAACGAATTGATTATATGCATTACTGCTGTCACAATTGTGCCCATCTATCAGGTGGGGCTCTGTTTTAGCAAGATTAGTAATATAATCTATTGCTTTTCTCATCCCTTTGAACGTTTGGTTTTTACCGTTAACAAATTCAATAACTGCCAAATTTCGTTCACCTGCTTTTTTACTTCTTCCAAATCAATACATGCTGTTGATTTGCAAATAGTTTGATGTTCGATTCTTAGAGTTATATGATGCTATTTTTTAGGATTCTGATGTGAATTGCAAAATATTTGATGTTGTACATTCAGTTTAAATGATGTTAATTTATAGGCTTTGAAATATAGGGATAAAAAAAAATGGTGCTTTTAGTTAAAGCGCCACTTTACACTCTTCTATAAAATCACTCACAGTATACAAAGCTTCTGCAACTGTTATGCCATCTACTTCTCCTAATACTGAAGTTAATCTTTCTTTATTCCAAAACTTATATTCTTCTTCATTTTTACATTTGTATACATCTATTTATCTTCTTTCTTAACCTAATTCTGTTTCGTTAACAGCCATAAGAACAACATCATTGTTAATTTCACAGCACTGAAGAGTAAATTTTTTTATTTTAACCTACTAGGCACCTTTTATAATTTTTTAGCTTGTAAAATTTGACAGTTCGTTTTTTGCATTTTTAGCTAGAAACACTATGCCTATTTTAAAATAAATCATATTTTTTTGATCATATTATTTGCTTTTTATCACCACCCATGTTAAAATATAGTTGTTATTGCAAACGTATTTGCGTGCGTTTCCTTATCTTTGAAATGTCTTCTGCTGTTAGTATTCGCGTGCGAAACGACTCTAATAGATTTGAGGATATTTCTTTTATGCTTTTTATTAACCCTCTCATCTTTATAGCCCCAAGCTCGAATAGTTGCCTTATTATGTCTGTGATTTGTATTAACAGATAATGATTTTTCATATTCTTTTAGCTTGTTAAATTCTGCTGCTACCGTTTTTATGCTCCCTTCTTTAAATCGAAAAATAAATTTCCATTTGTTTTTTTCACATATTTTAAATACTGGTTCGCATGCGTATAAGCTATCTCCTAAAATAACAATAGGTAATCTAGGAAATTTGCTCTTTAACTTCTCCTCAAGCCTTTTAAATGCATTCTGCTCACAATCTTGCTTTGATACATTTTCATCTTCGTTCTCTATAAACTCAGTTGCTATACTAAATACCATGTCTCCTATTATTAATTTAGCTTCTAGTACATTGTGATAATATGCCGTTCTTATGACTTCACCTGTCTCTTTATCTTTAAATTCTTTTTTCAAACAGTGTTCACAATGCCTTTCTCTAAAATAGAACAAGCTCGTCGCATCTATTGCAATAATCCAATACTTCCCTTGGTACTTGTGTTGTTCTAAACATCTTTTCTTAAGTAATTCTTTTATCATATAGTCCCTGATTTTTTCAATCTCTTTATTTTCTAATTTACATAAAAAATCATTTATTGTATCATAGTGTGGTAGTTCTTCTAGCTTCTCTACCTCTAACACTTTAGCCATATTTTCCATACACTCGCTCTTATTGAATTGTACAGTCATATCTCTCATGCTCTTAATACCTAGCGCATTTTTTAGTATTATCATCAGTAGTAATACTTCCACTCCGTAATCAATGTAACCTTTATTTCGACAGTCTTTTACCTCTTTAAGTTTTTTTACTAAATCTTTAAAAAAATGCTCTTTGACTTTTATGAACTCCCCGAAAAAATTCTTTTTGCTTTCTTTGGATCGTTTTTCTTTCCTAGTAATTCTTTTCATCCTTTATTCCTCCCAAAGCATTGATATTAGTGACTTGCACACTATATATCATATCATATTCTTGAAGTTTTGGGAAGTTTTATCGAGAAAGTATTAGCAATTAACCCGAAAAGATTTTACTCCTCAGTGCTGATATTGTTTTTGTATTTAAAACGATATGTAGCATCCGGATCGCTTGGGTTTTGCAAGCTTTTAGGCGAAAT
>NVVX01000046.1 GCA_002733545.1 Alkaliphilus sp. | reverse complement strand
AATGTACAACATCAAATATTTTGCAATTCACATCAGAATCCTAAAAAATAGCATCATATAACTCTAAGAATCGAACATCAAACTATTTGCAAATCAACATCTAGTTCCCTTATACCAACCAAAATGCTTGTATATAATCCTCTACCTGTGTTACTCTTTCTTCTAGTGTCATGAGTTCTTATACTGGTAATTGTTCTTCCTTCTATTTTATCTATAGTCGGGAAGTTACGATGTATATTAGTGCCTAGCATCTCCTTTATCATTCTTCCACGCTTAAACACTGCAAAATCCCATACGTTAATTTCTGACTCAATAACTTCATCTGCAATTTCTGATGCCAAAATTTCATTTTTTCGTACATTTTCCTCTCCCTTAATACTCTTCTCTATTTCTATAGTTCCACCACTTAGCCAAGCTCTTGACGAAGATCTTTGTATTATAGGAATTTCTCCCAACAGCTGGATAGGAAGAGGTATTTTTATTTTATAAGAAACGATAATATCTATTTCTTCATACTCTCCTAAGAATGTTGATTTCCTAAAATTCAATCCTCTTAATCCATCAACTATATAAAGTTTCTTCAATCTTTTATCTAAATCATCAGTTTCGTTCAATATATGATGCTTCATAAAGGTCTTAGCTACTATTGCTCCTACTTCGTTTAGCGCTTGCTCTTTCAATAGAATCATCAGTTCACTTGTTTCTTCATTATCTCCTAGTTGGAAAACGTCTAGTGCTTTTTGCCCAATTATTTTTGATTCTTCCCCATACCATAAATATGCAGTTTCTGCTAGTAGTTCTGCCGTTTCATCAAGTGCATGTTGCATAATCTCATGAGTATGATATATTTTCATAAAGTAGACCATAGTTAAAATTACACATAGAAATAGTGGCAATACTAATGCTGCCTCTACAGTCAATGCCCCTTGATTTGATTTTAACTTGCTCTTCATATTAATACCCATCCATAATAGCAGTGTTTATATTATGTCTTCCTATTTTCGTAGTATTAAGTTCTTCTACACTAATTAGATTTAAAAAAATATTTTTAATAGAGACTTTCATCTCTGTATAAATGTATGTGTGATATTTTTTTACAACAAAACTGCTATCTAGTTCTCCATCATGCATGTTAATTTGAATTAGATTAGAAATTCTGTCTAATTTAGTATCTTGATTAACTAATGTCATTAGAAAAATATATAGATAGTCTTCATAGTTCAGCTCAACAGCCCCCTTAGGGGAAACTCCTTCTGATTGCACCGAAACTACATACCTCTTCATCAGTGGCACCGTTTCACCTTTTAATAAACTATCCAAATCTTCTACTGACTCTTTCGTAGCATATGCACTCATGACAAGAGATTTCACTACAGGGTACGTAAATACTGCAAATTTACCCGTCAAGGCAGCTGCTGTTTTAGCCTTTGCCGATGCTGTCTTAATCATTTCTGGGTTTGCGTTTACGTAGACTAAATTAGCAATGAAACGAACACCTAAGACTGCAGTAATCGCATAATTGAAATTAGCTTTTTGATCATTGCTACCAAAAATTATGTATTCAATTTCATTGTCAAAAAAAGATTCTCTCTCTGTTTTGGGTTCACCTCTTAGATTTTCATCAAAATTAGTTTCAGCCTCAACCTGGGTAATAGCAGTTTTAAAAATACCCATAATATACTCATTCACATATACTATATTCTTTGACGAAGTCAGTTGCCTAATAATACCAGTTCCGAATTCTTGCATGTTTTCAGTCATTCCACCACGCTTTTTTTCTTCATCAAACTCTATTTTTACTTCTTCAAAAGCAATATGCTCTTGTCCATTTAACGCCTCTAGTAGATTATGTATGTTTTCTGGAATAGACTTTTTTTCCATCTGCGAAAACATACTTTTTATACTCTTGTTTGCTATTTTAGTGATTTCTTCTCTAACATTATCATACTCTTCACTCCCCTCTAAGTTTAGATCAGATATTTTTAGTACAAGCGAATTGTTATAGTCATTTAATTTTCGCCCAAAATCCTCTTTGCTATCTTCTATACTTTTCATAATATTTGATCTGTTGTCTTTACAGCTCTTTTTTAATTCACTCAAATAAGTTTGAATTGTGCTTAGCGAATTTAAACAGCTGCTAATTGTCTCCTCGTTTTCATATGCTTGATTTTGTAGCTTTTCTAAGCTCTTTTGACCTATTAGCTCTCTGTAATTTTTAATATCCACATCAACCATCTCTTTAAAAACAGGATTAGTGCCAGGCGTATTCGCCAATGTCTCTTCTAAACTTGCTACTTCAGTTTCTAGATTTTTTGAGATGCGACTAACACTCTCTACCCTACCCTTTATTCTTTTATTTCGGGTTAAATACTTTTCAAATTCTGTATCCATGCTATTATCCTGTTTAATGATTTTTTTGTCACTTCTTCTTAATTTTTCTTCCGCTTTTTTTAAATCATCTCTTAACTCATCTAATTGTTTTTTTAAACCTTCTATTACTTCCTCTTCTCCTTCTCCAACCGCTACGTTTCTTATCTCTTCTTTCACTCTTTCTATTTTCATCAAATGTAAATCTATATTATCTAAGCCCCTTTTATATTCATTAATGTAATCTATTAGGGAATTCGCTTTCCCTATCACCGTCTCTTTGCTGAATTCGTTAGCTAATTTCACTTGCTTATCTAATTTTTCTAGTTCTGTAGCAATTTCAGCTAACTGTCTGTCAATTCTCATTTTCATTGTTTTTATATCATTAATTGCCGAAATTGATTTAAATTCATTTTGCAGCTCAACTATTGAGAATCTACTTGCAATTTGAATCGGTGCTCTATACTTCATAAATTCCAATATTTGTCCTTCAAGTACTTCATTGTTATTTAAACTATGACTCAAATTAATATGAATAGCGTCTATATTATAGTCTTGCAAATTCCAAAAATGCTTCCCCTCATTTAAAATATAATAACTCAACAACGTAGCGTCAGATAGATTTGTCTTAGGATTTAGCACAAAACTAGTGAAAAATGATATCTGCTTTGTTACATAATTCTCATTTTCACTTGCTAGTGCAAACAGCCCATAGTCCTCCTTCAGCCTTGAGTCATAACCTGCTAAAACTGAACCTACAGCATTTTCTAAAGCTCTTTTCACTTGTGTCTCCGCAATCCTAATTCTACTCCCTTCAACAATTGCACCTGAAAAAAATATCATTACAGAAAGAATTATACTCAAAAACACCGTTAGTGCCCCTCTTTGTGATCTCACGCTACACACCTCCTCTTACATCTCTTATTATTCTTGAATGTCTTTTTCATCTTTGAGTCTTACTGAATTAATTTTATCTCCAAGAAAATCAATGTCCCTAATAAACTGCTCAGGCTCGCTAATTCTTGCTTCTGCATGCGCTTTAATAATCAAACCTTCCTTCAACCCTAAGAAAGAAGGCACATTATATTTGCTCGCAATAGTAACTTCTAATTTTTTATACACAAAATGATTAGTGTACGTTATTTCGATTTCTCTTCCCATGCAAGGCAACAGAGCATATTCATTTAGTTTCGTGTTAACATAGTCTTTAATCATTTCTTCTATTTCAGTTGTCATTATCAACATAGGATAAACATTCGTACTTAAATCATTTTCAGTAAGCCCACCTGTTTCAATGTCAATATTAGGATTGCTAAATAACATCGCTCCTCTGTTTACCGCAGAATTTGCAACTGTAGTAATATACACTTGCTGATACAATATTAAAGCAATAAAAATTGTTAAAGCGATGGTTAAAATAACAATAGGTAGTAACAAGGAAAGCTCAACTGTTAAGCTTCCCTTCTCTAGTTCTTTCTTTAATCTTTTCATAGGTTATTAGGATCAATTGTTACACCCGTGATGTTTTCAAGTATTCTACTTACGAATTCCACTATGGCAGTTCTAAAAATTAGTGCTAATCCTACTAAAATAGCAATCAAAAGTACGATTTCCACCGTCCCCAAACCGTCTTCTCTTTTTAAAATATTTTTTATTCTATCCATTTTATTACCCCTCTCTATTAAATGTTTAATTTAAACTCTTCAGCTGCAATATTTATTATATCTCCATCTTTTAATGCATACTTTTTATTGCTAGCAATCTTCTTTCCATTTATTTTCGTTCCGTTCTTTGAGTTCAAATCAGTAATGTAATAACCCTCATTTACAAAACAAATTTCTGCATGTATTCTACTTACTGTAGTGCTTGTTATTGTATAATCTACTTGCTCTTTTAATTTTCCAATTATAAACGGATTGTTATCTATTATGATATTTCTACTTTTCCCTTCCTGAGTAGAAGAAAGCGTTGCTACTTCCCTAGAATCAGTATCTAGTAATACTGTAGCGAAGATATTATTTTCTCTTTTTATATTTATTAAGTTGTCATTAACACTTTGTAATCCAACTGCTTTTTCTAATACTATTTCTTTTGGATTTTTACTCTTTTTTTTCCTTTTAGCTACAATTTGCTTCATTCTCTCCTTCGCCTCATTTTTTTTGTTGTGCCTGATACTTTGTTTTTTTTGTGTATTTACGTTTTCAACTCCCTTCTCACTATCAAATATCTTTTTACTTAGCAAAGCTGTTAGCGCAGCAATTACTAGAAGTGTTGCAAATAGCTTTAAAATATCTGTCTCCCCACCAGGTAGTAAAAACATCTTTGATTCTATTAGTACAAGTAATATAACTAAAACTACTAGCACTTGAATTAGTATAAAAACAGTTTTTTTCTTTGCTCTTGCATTTTCTACAATTTCTTTAACTCTTTCTTTAAATACTTCTTTGCCATGAGTAAATTTATTTGCTTCAATATTATTTTTTCTTTCACGAAAGTTTTTTTCAGTTTTCTCTTCGTCATATACCTCGTTTTTTATCGTTGCACCCTCATTGTGTTTTTCTGTCTTTTCTTTCGTCTCTTCCTCTCTTTCTTTAAACAGTTTCAACATCAAAAAATCAAGCAACCTTTTTACCGAAAAATTTTCTTTATTTACTTCCACCATAGTTTTATGAATAAAACTATCAATACTAGCTTCTCTTTCATCAAGTGCTAAAATTAGTTTATTAACTAAAAGTGAAATTTGCGTATTCACACACTCTCTCTCAACTTTAACTGGTAAGTATACTAATGATATCTCTAGTGTATATGGATTGATATATATGTTGTTATCGCTAATTAAAAAATTGTTTTCTATAAGTAGATAATTATCACTCTTCAAGATGATTTTACATATTTCCACAAGTATTTTAATAAATTCATTTCTTTTTAGTTTTTTTCTAAGTAACAACTTGTCCAATGTTTGTTTTGAAGTAATATCGTAATAGATAAAAATACTCTCTTCTTTGTTTATTATTCTAAACTGCAGTACTGAATGAACTGGATATTTAGTCAATATTTTAACTTGATGCTCATAAATGCCATTTGCTTCGCCTAATTCCACTACGTGATAACTTGCTTTGGCATCTGAAATATATGTAGTTTTAAATTTTTCACAAGTGTTTTTCATAAATCACCTTTTTCTATTTTTTAAAATATTTTTACATCGTCATCATTGATAATATTGCTGGTGTCATTACTATAAAAATTATTGCTAAAAACATCATCATCATTGGAAACAAAAGCTTTGATGATGCTTCCTCAGCAAGCTGCTTTGCTATACTCTTTCTAATTAACCAACACTCATTTACTTGTAGCCTCAAAATGGCAACTAACTCTGTGCTCCCCCTTCTCAAATTCTGCAAAACTATTGAAACAAACTTAAATATTTCAGGACTTCTACACCTTTTCCCAAAATCTTCATATGCCTCAAATTCTGATTTTCCTGTATTTATTTCAGCCATTGTTAGCTTCAACTCTTTATACAGCGGCCTTATGCAAGCATTATCAGCAACTATTTTGTTCATAGCTCTAGATATCGTCATTCCCGCATTTATCAGCAGTGCTAATTTACTTAGCAAATCTGCAAAATCTAGCCTGATTAACAATTGTCTTCGTTTCACCCTAGCATCAAGTTCTCTATATAGTAAGTACGCAATCAAAGTAATTGCTATTAGTAAAATTACTACCGTCGTCACCGCAGAATACTCCAATTTTGCAGCAACTATGTATAGCAATACAATTACTACAGTAAAGAACTGCATTGTTAGAACATTTGCCCAAAATATTTTCAAATAATTCTTTGCATTTTTAATGCCATATATTTGATTAACTAATATCATCAATTCTAGGTCCAATCTAGTTAGATATTTATACTTAAGTCCATCAAGCATGTACATTCCAACTGGCAAAAAATACTTAATCGGATAATCTTTTTTATCTAATTGATCAATTATACATCTGTATTTTTTCTTCGAAGCAAGTAGTAGAATTATAAATACTGTTACAGTTACAAATAATAATCCCTTGGTAAACATTTATCACACCTCTATATCTATGATTTTTTTCGAAATTATATTGCCAAGCGCTATCAATGCTAGTGCTATAGTCATCACAATCTTTCCAACTGTCGTGGTGAATATTGGACTCATATAGTCGTTTGCTACCCACGATAAAAGTAGTATCATAAACACTGGAATTATACTAAGTAATTTCTGTTCAAACTTTTTCTGCGCCAACAAGTTATTTAGCTCTTGCCTGAATTCAATTTTTGTGCTGATTATTTTGCTCGAATTTTTTATAGCTTCAATTAAATTGCCACCTGTCCTTTTACAAATAATAAATACATCTGCAAAATCTTTAATCTCCTCTACATTGCTTCTTTTTGCAAAGTCACCTAGAGCTTCTTCTATTGTTTGATTCATAGCTAATTTGGTTAATATATGTTTCAACTCGATAATAATGAGTGTATCTTTTTTAAGATTTAGCATCTGTTGGTCGCTAAGCGTGCTAAAAAATGCATTTTCCACTGATTTCCCCGCAGAAAGCGAAGACGAAATGCTATAGAGTGCCTCTTTAAACTGAAGCGTCAGCATTTTCTTTCGTTCCTTAATTATTGCTTTTTTTCTTCTTTCAGGGTACAAGAATGCTAAAGGGGTTATTAACAATGCAAAATACATGCTTCTGTAAAATATAATTCCTGTTACGTATATACAAATTGCTGCTATTAAAACGCTTACAGCCTTCTCAAGAACATTCATTTCATATTTATCGTAACACTCAATCACCTTATTGTCCTGTTTAAGTCCGTAGTCACTAATTGCTTCATGCTCCAAATATGCATCTTCATTTCTTTCTTTCTTTTTAGGCAGCAACAAAATAATAATCAATATGCTTATTACCAAACTACCTATTATTAAAACAAATGATATACTCATACTTCACCTCGAAATCTTCATAAGCAGGCAAAAACACCGCTTAGTTCATTTATACTTGACTCTAGTTAGTTATTGCATGACTTTAATGCCTGCTAGTCTGAATTTACTCACTTTTTGCATTTTACTTTCTGTCCTTATTAATTCACCAACTATTTTGTTTTGCTCCGAGAGTCCTACTTCTTCAAAAACATATAGCGGATTCATTCTAATTTCATCTTTTCCTAATAACAGAACTTCTGAAATTTCTAGCACTTTCCTTGTTTTATCTCTTAGTCTAGATAAATTAATAATGATGTCTATCGCTGACCCTATTTGCTGCCTTATTGCTTCGATTGGCATTTGCGTTCCACTTAGCACCATTGTTTCTAATCTGCTGATCATATCTTTTGTTGAATTCGAATGCCCTGTAGATAGTGATCCATCATGACCTGTATTCATAGCTTGCAGCATATCAATTGCTTCTTCACCTCTAACTTCACCTACTATTATTCTATCTGGTCGCATTCTTAGTGAACTTTTAATTAAATCTCTTATGGTAATTCGACCTTTACCTTCTGTATTAGCATTCCTCGTCTCAAGTGTTACCAAGTTTTGAATTCCTCTAATTTGCAGTTCAGCAGAATCTTCTATTGTAATTATCCTCTCGTCTTTCGGTATAAGGTTTGATAGAGCATTTAAGAAAGTTGTTTTACCAGAACCAGTTCCACCGCAAACAAAAATATTATATTTCGCTTTAACCAGATCTTCTAAGAATTTTGCTACTTCTTTTGTAATTGAATTCGTTTCTATTAAATCTTCAATAGTGATTTTGTCTTTTCTAAACTTCCTAATAGTTAATATTGGACCATTTAGTGCTACTGGTGGAAGCACCACATTTATTCTTGACCCATCACTAAGTCTTGCATCTACAATCGGCGAAGATTCGTTTACTACTCTATTTACTTTTGCAACAATTGTCTGAATTACATCTTCTAGTTTCTTTTGTGATTCGAACTTAGCATCAAGTTTAGTAGTCGCGCCTTCTCTTTCTACAAAAATTGATTCATGCCCATTAACCATTATTTCTGTAATAGACTCATCATCAATTAGTGGCTGTAATACTCCTAGTCGTCTTATTGCATTAAATACAGCATCTATTACGTATTTCCTTTCTTGCATTGTTAGGTTTTCTTCATTCATTTCTAAAAAAACAATTTTTTCTATCATTTCTTCAACTGCTTCGTCTGAAACATTAGTTTCTAAGTCAATACTCTTATATATTCTCTTTTGAATATCTGCAATAATTATATTCATTCTTTCCATAACCTCATCCTTAATCGCTACTCTATGTAGCATGACATTTTTGCGCCTAATAAACCTTACTTGCTCGTCATAAAGCTTTTTGTTTTGTAAATATTAGTTAAATATTCCGTAGCATCTCTATTACTTGTTTTTGCATTGGACTGTTGACGTCTATAAAAAATCCGTCCTCAGAGTGAAAATTTAAGCTATCTTCGTAAGGAAGTCTATACTCTACCTTTTTGTCACAAATTATTATCTTATCAGCATTTGAATTATATTCATGCAAATATTTATTAAAAATGATACTAGTCTTTTCCATTAAAGAACTAGCAACTTGTGAATTCACTATCTCATTTTCGTAAATTCTTATTTTTTCAACAGAACTGCCTCCACTCGACACAACTAATAATATCTTGTCACACAAGTTGAGCATTTCTTTCATTTTACTGCCACTTTCTGATGAAAAGTCTATAAACAGATAATCATATTTACCGACTTTGCAAATGGATTCTAATAGAATTGAGTATTCGCTTATGCTCATAGTCGATAAGTCATCAACATTATCTGCTGGTGCAAAGAAATAAACATTATGCTTCAAATCTAATTGCTGTACCTTAGCAATTTTGTCTTGAACTATATCCTTTTTCTTTGATAAGTAATAGATTATTTTTGATAAGTTTTCTCCATTTTGAGATTCAAAATAATTCCTAGTACTCGGTACATTCTCTAAATTTAAGTACATAACCCTCTTTTCTTGATATGCAGCCAAAATACTTAGCATTACGGCAATTGTTGTTTTACCTACTCCTCCAATAGGCGAGTAAACAGCAATAATTTTTGTGTTATTCTCAATTTCATTAAACTCTCTCTTAACTGATTCCTCAGTTAACAAAGCAATAATCTCAGCTTGTAATTTCTCGCATGTTTGGTATTTATACACTACTAAAGGTTTTTCCATTCCAACTG
This sequence comes from Alkaliphilus sp., assembly GCA_002733545.1. Taxonomy (GTDB): domain Bacteria; phylum Bacillota; class Clostridia; order Peptostreptococcales; family NVVX01. The sequence goes on along the minus strand of NVVX01000046.1, from coordinate 6,266 downwards.
TTTTACCTCTAGTGTTTATTTCATCCTCACTTAGAATTGCTATTTTATGAATGTCTAACTCCTTCAAATCGTCAATATACATTTTTTCACTAATTAACAGAAGATTAACTTTATTTTTGTTGCTCAACAAAATCTCGTGCAATCTACGTATGTTGTTTATCAAAGTCACGTCCCACTCTTTACAATTGTTTACTAAACATCTTTCAATTGCTTTTAAATATTCTTGATTCTCATCTACAAAATATATAGTTTTACTATCCATACTCGTTCTCCCTGCCTCTTGAACAGATTCATAGTCTGTTCATTCAAATTTTTCTCTTAATTAAACCTTAGCTTTGAGATTAATCCAAAATATTATTAGTGACTTATCTTTTATATATTAGTTACTTTACTTCTTCTACAGTATATATCAAACTCCTTCTTTTTGTTAGCAAATTGCAGAAAATATTTTCACACTTAGAGATCCTTCTAAAATAATAAGTTTTGAGTTTGTATTTCTAGAACACTAAATGTTTCAGTATGATAATTGTCTAATGCGCTCTAGCTAAAAAATTTCTAAAATTTAAGTGAGCTCGTCCAGCTGCGCTGTCATCTGATTTTTAGATGTACAGCGCAGCTGGACGAGCTCACTTAAATTTTTTGATACACTCCTTCAAGTTAGGTAGAGTCCCACCAGTATGTGGAGATACTAATGAAACAATACTTACATCTAACCTTCATTTAGACACTCTTGTTTTTAATATTGCTTAAACGTTACAAGTGTGAGTACTTCAGGCGTGTAAGCTAAAATACTCTTGATCGTTCTTGTTTGTGCTTCAGTTAAACCAAAAAGATTTATTCGTATCCCTTTTACATCGTACAATGCTTTTGCAAGCTCTTTAACAAATGTAGTTTCTTTAGACACTACCTTAAAATTAAATACTCCTTCTTTAATCTGTTCTACTATTTGTTCTTTTTTTGTACTACTATATATCATTCCAGTAAATTTTTTATAAAGAAGTTTCATATATTTTTCAGAGTATATCGCAACATTCATTATGATATCATGTATTAGAGATAAATCGATGTTCATCTCTAACTTATTGTCTCTAAAGTGTCTTATTATTGGCTCTGTTATCTCTCGGTATTCTTTCCTTATATACTTAATTTCTGTTTCATATGCAAATGGTCTTGCTTTAACGTTTTTATAAACAAGGTAATTTACATTTACATCTGATTCAGATTTAGCTTTCTGGCTAAGAAATTGCTTTAATTTATATTCTTTATTAGAGACAGCTTGCATTAACTTCGAAGAAATATCTCCGCTTGTAAGCATAGCGCCTTCTGTACTTACAACATCCATTATGTCAAAAACATTGCCCAAGTATGAAAACCTTATTATTAACTCTTCACCAGTAAAATCAATGTTGATTTTTATATTAAAAGGTCTATTTAATAAAAAATCTCTAAATTTATTCTTTAACCGCTCTTTCTCAGCATCTGTTAATATTTGCAATAAAGCATTGTATTGCATATTATTCGCCACCTTATACTAATTTTTTACTAGAGCGCATTACTTTAACTCTCATTGGGACTATTTTCAATTTCCATCAGCTTCATTTGATTCTCATATAGCTTGTTTTGAAGATTGTTAATAATTTCTTCTGCCTTTAACAATTCTAATTCTCTCTCTTTCAACTCTTGTTTAATTTTTATGTTTTCATTCAAATGTTCTTCTTTAAAAGCTAATAAATTTCTTAGTTGTTCTTCGATAACTAGCATCTTTTCTCCTTTTTCTATGAGCTCATCACTAGTAATCTCAAGGAGTTCTTTAGTTTCGTCTAATTCTTCTAATGGATCAATAGATTGTTTATGTATCAGTTCATATTCATCCATTAATTTAAAGTACTGATCAGCGATATTAATTGAAGTCAATACCGCTATCATAGACGTGCTTAATCTAGTATTTTTCTTGGATATTTCTTCCATTTTTTCATCCACAAAACTACCTACTTTTAGTAGGTATTCTTTTTTTTCGTAACCCACTATTGGGTATTCTTGTCCATTAATTCTTATAATGATTTTATTCTTCCTTCCCATTTTATGCATCCCCTTTTAGGAAATATTCGTCAACTAATAAGTTGTTACAATTCCCCAAACAAACCTTTCTAATTTTCTCTAAGTTTCGCATTTAGTTTCTTTTGAAGTTCGTCAACTATTTTACCCTGCGCGAGATTTACTTCTTCATCTGTTAATGTTCTATCAGCATGCCTATATGTCAAGGTGTACGCAACGCTTTTATGGCCCCCTTCAATTTGATTGCCCGTATATACGTCGAACAATTCAAACTCTTCTAAAATTTCTCCAGCATTCTTCACAATTACTTTCTCAATATCTCTAACATAAACATTCTCATCTACTACAATAGCAAAGTCTCGTGCAGTCGTTGGGTATTTCGGTAAGGCTACATAACGTTTAGAAGTACTTACGTACTGTAGCAACGCCTCATAGTTAATTTCGGCAATAAAACAGTTTCCGTTTATACTGTAGTTTTCAGTAACTGTTGGGTGCAATTGCCCAAAAGTACCAATTACTTGATTAGCAATAATAATATTTGCACATCTTCCTGGATGGTATGTTGAATGATATTTTTCTACATCAAATTGATACTCGCTTATACCAAGTTGATTTAGCATTTCTTCGATCACACCTTTTAACGTGTAAAAGTCAGCAGAGCCATACATCCCAATAGCAAGATTCTCTATTTCATTTGGGAGGCTTATTTCAGTTTGTGTACTAGGTATGAAAATACTACCTAATTCAAATGCATGCACATTTGTCACCATTCTGTTTGAGTTTCTTCCTAAGACTTCGAGCATGTTAGGTATAAGTGTTGTTCTCATTACACTTGTTTCCTCACCTAATGGATTTAATAATTTAACACAATTCTTTTTTATACTATTTTCATTAGTATGTATTCTGTCTATGCTTTTAGGGCTCACAAAAGAATATGTTAATATTTCATTAAAGCCACATGAGTTTAATATTTCTTTAACTAATCCTCTTATGTTTTGACTATAAGTTCTTCCGCCAATAACTACGCTTCCTTTTGGCATTGTAGACTTAATTCTCTCAAATCCATATATCCGTGCAATCTCCTCTATAAAATCGACTTCTTCCACTAAATCGTCCCGATTCGTAGGGATTAAAACATCAATATTATCTCCACTCCTATTAGCACATATTTCTAGCGATTCTAATATATTAATAATTTCTTCTGGTTTTAAATCTGTTCCTAACAATTCGTTGATTTTTTTTGTTCTTATAGTTAATTTTCTTTTTTCTTTTCTCACTGGATAAACATCAATTACATCTTCAACTGCTTCGCCACACTCTAATAGTTCTATAAGTTGACATGCCCTATCTGCTGCAAGTTTTGCAATGTTAATATCAACACCTTTTTCGAATCTAGAAGATGCTTCGGTTCTTAGTTGTAAGGCTTTAGAAGTTAATCTAATCATGTCTTTGTCGAAATTTGCAGATTCAAGTAACAACGTAGTTGTTCCTGATTTTACCTCTGTTTTTGCTCCACCCATAACACCAGCTATAGCAATTGTTTCATTACCATCTGATATAACGGTCATTGTATTATTTAGCCCTCTATCGCTTCCATCTAACGTTCTAAATATTTCATCTGCTGCTCTTTTTATGACTATTTTGTTGCTTTTTATTGTGTCTAGATCAAAAGCATGTAACGGTTGACCGTACTCTAACATTACGTAGTTAGTTATATCTACTATATTGTTTATTGGTCTAATTCCTGCTTTAATTAGTTTTTGTTGTAACCACGTAGGCGAACTCTTTACTACCACATTTTTTATTACTCTCACTACATATCTTTTGCATCCTTCGTCGTCTTCTATTACTACTTCTACTTTATCTAGTGCAGTACCTTTTATTTTTTTGAAGTTTATTTCTGGATAGCTAAGAATCTCACCTGTACTTGCAGAAATCTCCCGTGCAATACCTATCATGCTTAAACAGTCTGGTCTATTCGAAGTTATTTCAAACTCTATTACATCTTCTCTAAATAACAGCTCATCCATAAAATCCTTACCTAAAGTAAATTGACCATCAAGTATCCAGATACCATCTTTACAATCTTCTGGTATTAAGTTCTTTGAAATACCGAGTTCCTCTGGAGAGCACAGCATCCCTTCTGATACTTCACCTCTTAACTTGCCTTTTTTAATTTTCAAATCATTAGCAAGTTTTGATCCATGAATTGCAACAGGAATAAGATCTCCAACTGCTACATTTGTTGCTCCAGTAACTATTTGTAGTTTTCTATCGCCAATATTTATTATGGTTATTATCAGTTTATCAGCATTAGGATGCGCTTTAATATCTTCTATTTTGCCTACTACAACACCACTAATATCTTTTCCTAACAATTTAATTTCTTCAACTTTAGAGCCCGTCATTGTCATTTTATTCCCTAATGTGTTCGTATCTAGCTCAATTCTTACGTATTCTTTCAACCAACTCAATGGTGCTAACATAATTTCTCCTCCTAAAACTGATTTAAAAATCTCATGTCGTTTTCAAAAAACAGTCTAATATCATCTATTCCATATTTCATCATTGTTAGTCTATCAATTCCCATGCCAAAAGCAAATCCGCTATATATTTCTGGATCTATATTACAGTTTCTGAGTACATTTGGATGTACCATTCCAGCTCCTAAAAGCTCTATCCAGCCACTGCCCTTACATAAACTACACCCTTTTCCAGTGCATTTAAAACACGTAGCATCAACTTCTGCACTCGGTTCTGTGAAAGGAAAATAATGTGGTCTGAATTTAATTTTAGTCTGCGATCCAAAAAAATACTTCGCAAAAACTTCTAGTGTTCCTTTTAAATCTCCTAGTGTTATTCCTTTATCTACCACTAACCCCTCTAGCTGGTGAAACATTGGTGTATGTGTCGCATCAGGTGTGTCATTTCTAAAACATCTTCCCGGTGAAATTATTCTAATCGGTGGTTTTGTTTTTTCCATTGTTCTAACTTGAACAGGAGAAGTTTGAGTTCTCAATATTGTATTCTCGTCAATATAGAATGTATCGCTCATATCCCTTGATGGGTGGTTTTTAGCAGCATTTAGTGCGTCAAAATTATAGTACACCGATTCTACTTCCGGTCCTTCAGCTACTTTAAAACCCATTTTAGTAAATATACCTATTAAGTCGTCCATACTCTGCGTTATTGGATGTTTTTTCCCTAGGGTTATTTTCTGCCCTGGCATAGTAACGTCAATAACTTCACTACTAAGTCTGCTATTTAGCTCTTCTTGCTTAATCTTGTTTATCCTACTTACTATTGACTGCTCAATGTTTTCTCTAACATTATTTGCAATTTTTCCTATTACAGGTCTCTGTTCTGACGATAATTTTCCCATACCTCTTAGCACCTTAGTTAATTCACCTTTTTTGCCTAAATATTTCACCCTTACTTTATCTATCTCCTCAGACGTGTTTGTGTTTTTAATATCTGCTATTGCGCAGATCTCAATATTCTTTAACTCTTCTTGCATGATTTGTCTCCTTTCAAATGCTATATTCCTGCTCATTCATAACAAAAAACCCCATCCCTAAACTGGGACGAAGGCTCCCTCCCCGGTACCACCCAAGGCACTTACTCTCTTTCAAACAATTTATAGCATACTCTTCTCTATCTTCGTATTCTATTATTAGTGAAGCAATAATTTCTTATACATCATGTAAGCCGTCACGGAACCTGTAAATATAAAGATTTTCCAGAATATTTCTGCTTTCTCCATAATAACACTCCCTTTTGACATTTCTTCAACAGAACCTATCAATCTTCAGCACTGAGGAGTAAATATTTTTATTTTAACCTACAAGGCATCTCTTATAGCACCTTACTTTACAAAATTTGACAATTGGTCATTTCCATTTTCAGCTAAAAACACTCTGCCTATTTCAAAATAAATCATATTTTTTTAGTCATATTCTTTGCTTTTTATCACCACCCATGTTAAAATATAGTTGTTATTGTAAACGTATTTGCGTGCGTTTTCTAATCTTTAAAATATCCTCAGTTGTTAGGGTTCTGGTTCGGAACGCTTCTAATAGATTTGAGGATATTTCTTTTATGCTTTTTATTAATCCTCGCACTTTTATCGCCCCTAGCTCGAATAGTTGCCTTAGTATATCGGTGATTTGCACTAGCATGTAATGATTTTTCATGGCATTATAATTTGTGCT
>NVVX01000005.1 GCA_002733545.1 Alkaliphilus sp. | reverse complement strand
GTAGGAATTTCTATTTTCTAGTTACTATAAAAAGTTTGATGTCGGATTCTTTTCTCTTCCTATAATCTCCTTTTTAATCCATTTTTCATCTCTTGCTATAAAGAATATTATTGAATCCTCTGGTTCTGTAATCTCTCGTATCTTATTCTTTATAATATAAAGTTGCGCATCAGTAATACTACCTTCAAATACCGAGTTTTGAATCCAGTTAAGGTGTTTTCTTAAATATTTCAATACTTTTACAACTCTCTTTACGTTAACGTCATATACAACAAGGACGTACATACTACCACCACATTTCAAATGCTGAGTATTCTTCAATATCATTTATATGCTTAATAAGTTTATAGCACTCAAGCCTTATTAGTCTTTTATAGCTAACGCTTCTACCTAGTTTTTTATGCTTTATAGTTGTTTTTAATTTTTCATCGTATTCTCTAAGAAAAATTTTCTTGCCTTTTTCGTTTAAGTGGCAGAAATTTAGTTCTTTTGTGAAACAAGATTCATTTATCATTTTCTCGTTGATAAGTTTAAAAATTATCCTATCGATTATTATTGGTTTAAAAATTTCACTAATATCAAGACTAAGTGAAAATCTTCTTACTCCTGGTTCATGCAAATAACTAATTGTAGGATTAAGTTGAGAATGATAAATCTCTGATAATGTTGTAGTATACAAAAGTGTATTACCAAAAGAAATTAATGTATTCATGGGATTATTAGGAGGTCTTTTCACTCTTTTCCCCATAAGAAATTCACCACCAGTAATTATTGGCATAGATCTATAATAGCGTTCTCTAATTCGTCCTTCAACTCCCATGAGCTCATTAATTGTTGAAGTTGTATTAACTGATACCCGCTCTTTTTCAATCGAAGCTATAATGTCATCAATTTCATTGTCTCTTCTTGCGTTGTAGTATTTAAGATTCTTCAAAATATTGTAGCTTGCAGCTGAAATTATTTTTTTTGCTATACATAGCCTTTTTTCATAGTCATCATAATACTTCACCTGATTTACTAGTGAAAAACCCGAAGGCAAGTATTCACGTGGATAAATACTTGAAGTGTAGAACCCATAATAATTAAAAAGATGCAGTGTGATGTTGTTTTGCGCCAAATAATTTAACGCTTTTGTATTAAAGTCCACTTCCCCAAAAATGAAAATCGAATCTATGTCGGCAATAGGTAAAAATTTGTTACCACTGTCATTTTCTAATCTTATGGTATTATCTTTTCTCCTTATTCTTCCGTTACTAAAAATATAATAGCTTCTTTTCATTTTCATTCACTCCTATGAAAAACAAAGTTCGTAGTAACTACACTTCTTACACTTTTTCTCATTTTTAATACCTGGCGCAATATTGCTACTCTTAATTAAATGTATTTCTCCTAATACTACCTCTAACTCATCTCTATTTTCTGCTGTTAGTTCAACTGTTTTTTTCACTTTGCTTTTAGGATAATTAATCTCCCCAGTTACTCCTTCAACTCCCTTTTTCTCCAAATAGTAAATATAGTAAAGTATTTGATGCAGCGTTGCATCTGCCATTGATTTAGTCAGTTTTGTTTCGTTTATTATTAATCCTTTTTCAATAAAATCTAAACTTATTGTATTGTCAATTAAAATCTCTTTTTTCTGCCTTTGATATGTTTGGCTTTGAAGTTCTTTTCCTATTTCTACTCTTGTTGAGGTATGTTCCATGCTTAAATTTCTTGAGTGATACCAAAGCTTGCGTTTGCACACAAAGTAGTAATTGATTTCACTACCAGTTGTTTTCATGTATTCTAAGGTATTCATGGTATCACTCCTTTGGTGAGATTGTTAATTGTCGCCAAAAAATCTTCTTAGCCTACTGCCTTTATATCCTGTTGTCATCATTGAGACAAAGACATCATTTAGTAGTCTTCCTCTTGCATTTACAACCACCGTGTTGGATCTCATGGATATATCGCCCATTTTTTCTCTTGGTATTTCTCCAGGAGTTGCATATACAATAGCTGGTGTTTGCATGTTCCCCCGCATTGTAAAGATTTGGTCAATTTCTTGACCAAAAGTCTTCCACTCAACAATATACATAGTTGCTGTTTTTCCTTTTTCTAAATTTCCTTCTTTAACGTGAATAATGTTTTTTTGTTTGAAAATATTTGAGTTAGTTAAATATTCACTAAGGCTTTCGTACGTTTCCCGCGAGCTAAAAATAGCAATCTGTCTTTTTTTCAAGTTTATTCCTAGATTGAAAAATAGCGAAGTAATTAATGTAATTACATTTAAAACTACAATTGCTGCAATTATTAATTTTATCACTGAAATACCTGCGATAAAGTTAACAATGAAATCATAACTGTTTGCGAACATTTGATTTCACTCTCCTTAGGCGTTTTCTAGTAATTGATCCGTTTGTTAATTTTTTTTTGAAGTTTCAATTACGCTTTTATCAAAAACTAAATCCTTATTTTAGCAAGAATTATCTCGTAAAACCCAGTTAGAAGGGTATCCTCCAGCTTTATTTCTCTCAGTATGTCTTTTCAGACTTTCCCAATCAAAGTCTTTTATTTGGTCAGTTTTCCTATCTACCTCCTCCTTACTTCGTATGTAGCAATCAAGATGTATTTTATTAAAATAATCACTTACATTTCCATTCTTACTCACTATTTCATTGATAAATCCATCTACATATTTCTCTAACTTTGTATCTATTTTATGACTTTCCCCTATAAGCGAGTCAAATGTTGCCTCTTGTTCTTCTAACATTATACTATCAACTGATATTTTTACTTTTCCATATCCATAAGGTTTTGCTCCTCCAATCGATTCGTAACAATTTTTCAGCTTATCCTTAATTTTGCTATCAATTTTGTTGATTTTTTCAAATTTGGAAATGTCCAAACTCAAGACTAATAGTCCAATTTCACCTTTTGACAAGTTTTTGAAATATATTCTTCCTTTCATTTCTAACTTCTGCCCTTCCACAAATTGAATCACAGATTTTTCGCTGTACATACCACCACTGACGTTTTCTTTCCCACTATTTTCTTTTTGTTTTTTCTCTTTTAGACTTGGTTCAATTCTATCTTTTAGTATATTATAGTATTTATACCCTCTCAATTCACAATCATTATCAGCGTACGTAACAATTTTGTCTTTTTTGTTTTGTTTTAAATACATTCCGCAAGCTGTTGGCTGTGGTGTTAGCAAAACAAAACCACCAACATCCTCTTCCTTCACATAGTCCCCTACCATATTTATTGGAGAAAATCTAAGTCTTGATTTATAATCTGTTATATATTCCTTTCTTTTATTCTTTTCACTCGCTTGCGTAAATACATCACTGTCAGTAAAACCAAACAAAGCTCGTGTATAATCTACTTCATCCACATTATCAGGACCAATAAGTTGATCTAATTGTTTGTGATATGATATCTTAAAATATGGCGTCCTCCCTATGTTTTTAATCTCACCATCTTTTCCTGCTTTGTAGAAAACTATAGGCAAACCTACATGCTCACTCTTAAGAACATCATATCCATTAAATATATCATAAAATAACTTCATATTTTTACTTCTACTCTCTTTCTCTTTATCATCTTTCCCCGTCACATTTACAAATCTAATTTTCTCATAATTTCTTCTATATGCATTTACCATTTTATCCAGAACCTCTATCATGTCTTTTGTCTCATCTTCATCTCTAATTACATAATGACTCCTCTTTGATGATGCATTTGTTGAATTAAACACATATCCTTTTTCATATTCTTTAACAGGATTTAATGATATTTTTTCAAGTCCCCCATTTGATGTAGTCTTAAAATAGATACTTTTTTGATAAGGTAAAAAATCTTCATTCCCTTTCAATTCTTGAAATTTCAATTCTATCTTAACTTTTAGGCACCACCGTTCAGCATAGTTCTCATATAAACCGCTATAGTCTTGATTATCAATCGATTTGCTTTTTTTATTCTTCTTGAATTCTTCTATAATTCCTTTTTTAAGCTCCTTAATTTTTTCATCTATGACTATATCTTTCTCCGACTTTGTTTTTTTAGATTTTAAATCTTTACTTATATTACTGACCTTTGATTTAAACTTAAAGCATTCGGTAAAAATTTCTCTCACCATTCCTTTAATTTTAGAGCTATTATCGCCAGCATTACTTATGCTTTTTTTAATTTTTTCTGTTAACGCTGCAATCTCCGCCTCAAACTCACCAAATAATTTCAGGTCTTTATGCTCCCACTCGTATAAAAAAGGAATTCCCTTTGTGCCTACCCCTATATCTTTTAATCTATGTTCTTTAACTGACACGAAGTTATTTTTGTTAGAAAAACTTTTCGAAGGGATCACAAAAAATTTACTCCCCTCCTTTTTTAAAAAACCAACTCTTACAGCTTTTTCTATACCTCCCTTTGCGCCCAAAGCATTTACATACTGCTTAGTTATGTCTGATCTCTCAGCTAGACTTCTATATAAAAGCTCTGTTCTGTCAACAAACAAAGGATAACTCGCACTAAGTATTTCCATATTAGATCTGACCACTCCTCTTAACACGCTTCCACTCATAAATGGTTTACCTTCACAATCTTTTCTAACTTCAACTGCTAAGTCAGATTTTTGTGAAATTGTGTACTCTAAATATCCAGACGAGTTTCCTTCATCTACTACATTGTGTTTTGGAAGAAGTTTCTTCTCACTTTTTTCTTTATTCTCCTTTTTCAAGCGACTATACGCTCCTACATAGCCATTTTCAGGAAACGGTATAAAGCTATATGGAAGAGTTATTTCTTTCTTTTCGTGATTTGCATATTTACCCATTAGATTTCCTCCCTAACTTATATAGTATTGTTTTATCAACATAAGCAAGCGACTTCTCGTCATGTTTTATATATTCTTTCACTATCAAAAAATCATACCCGCTAATTCTATTTTCAAGCTCGTACTTCCTTTCAATAACTTTCGTCTTTTTACAACCATCACTATGCTCTAATACTTTGTAGGAATCTAACTCCTCGTTTTCCCTTCTCAAAAAAACTTCTCTCTTTCTGTTAAACAAGTGCAATTCAAGAATATTCTCTTCAACTACCGCTTCTTTTAATTCTTTATATTGTGCATTTCCTTCGATTTTCTCTCCTACTACAACAGAATCAAATTTGTGCAAAATAAAATAATATTTTTCACCAGCCATATCTTTCTCTATTTCTTCAATTTTCCACGTCATTTTTTACACCATCCTACAAAGCTTTCATAGTATTTTCGAAACTTTTCATTTTCTTTCATATTTCTAAACTCTATTTCTTCTTCTCCTATAGTTAATGAGCTTGCCCTAAACTCTCCAAGTCCTGTTGCTGTTCTACCTCCTAATGAAACTTGTGCAGTAGCTATTTTTTTGAAAATATAAATAAGCGGAAATATAAAAAAGTCATCGTTTAATAAATAGTCTAGTTTTAGCTCGCCTACTCCCTGTATCTCCCGTTGTGTTCTTAGGTTTCCATCAATTGCACCGCCAGTTAATCGGTCAATTTTTATATATTTCCTGTCATAATTGCTTTTTTTACATTCTCCCTCTTCATTTGCCTTTTCAACAATCTTCATATTATGAAACCTTATCTTACCTACTTTTTCCTCGCCTCCAAAAACATCAGCCAATTTACGCATATTATCATCTTTACTATTTTTCATCACTCTATTCAATAGTAACTCAAATTCACTTCTAAAAAGACCTTTTATACTAAAAGCAAAAATCTCATTATTTTCTACCCCTGTTATTCTTATGTCTTTGTTTTTTTCATCAACATACTTTTGATATACTCCATATTTAAAAACACCCTGCATTCTGATTGTTTCTCTTCTGATATCATTATTTCGTAATTTAAAATCATTCCAGTCTATATCTCTATCTGGTTTTTGCTCAATCTCTCCAAAGATGAATTTATCTAATTTAACAGGAGTTGTAAAGTCATGTATCTCTTCTGAAACTTCTGCTTTCTTAAACAGACCAAACCCATTATTTTTTTGACCTCCTAGCAGTATGGCACCACTTTTCATGCCTGCTATGATTGTTCCAATGRTGTTTCTAAGTTCAGTTAAATCTTTATCGGATTTCAACGAACATTCAATCTTAAATTTTAGAATCATTCCAACTGGAAGATATTCAGTAAAAAACTTATGATTTCTTTCAGCAACCCCTAATTCACTATTTATTTTTACTCTATCTTTTTTTAGTATTTTAGCATTTTCAAAACTTCCATCTGTTATATATACTCTGCTTTCAATAGACCCACTATTATCATCATTTTTTTTTGCATCTATAATCTCGCTTCCCAAAAAATCTTCTGCTTTTTTTTCTAACCCAAGTTCTTTTAAGTAAGCACGAATTGCTCCGCCAATACTAGATCCGAACAAAATTGGATCTTTTTTTTCGTCCTTAATAATTTCACCATCATCAACACTACCAAAGTGAATAGGCGAACTCGCTTTTACCTTAAAGCTATAAATAACGTATTTATTCACTTTTCTCACGCCCTTTTTTATTAATATTTAAACTCGTTCTTGTTAAGTCCTTAATAAAGCTCTTTTTGGCATCTGTATCGTTCAAGTAGAATATTTTCCCTTTCCCAGTCTTTAGCTTTTCATTTGCAAACTTATCTAATTTTTTTTTGTTTTCCAAATCTATATCCCCACCAACTAGATAACGTAAAATCACATAAAAATTAATATTTTCCACCGAAAACTTTTTGCTATCCTTCATGTAGTCTCTAATTCTATTCTCATCAATACTATTACTATCAGAAATTTTAAGCAAATTCAACATGTTTTGCAAATGATAATTTTGGGAAATAGAATTTTTGATTTTTACATCCTCTTCATTTGTTGCATTTTCATTTTCTCTATGTTCTTTAGCTTCTACTGAGAAATATAAGGTGTTTAGCCACCTTTGTTTAACATTTTCTAATCCTCTAACTATAGTCTCGAAACCCTTTACTTCTTTCAAATCACCAACTTTTCTATTCTCTTTGTTTGCTTCATTTCTTATGGAATCTGTTTCATCTTTAGTAGCATGTACAACTAACTTGCCTGAAAAAATTTCATTCGCACTTACCCATCCATAGCCATCTACTGCCCTTTGTCCATAAAGTTGCTCTTCAAATTCTATTATTTTCTCTTCTTTTACCTCTTTTTCTAGTTCATATACTAAAATCGAGCCAGCCTTCAAGGTTGCTTCTTTCGGGTATCTCATGCCCCATTTAGTATTATAACCTTCTGATAACCCTGATTTTATAAAGCGCGAACTGATTTTCTTTATTTTTCCAAAATGCTTTTCAATTTTTTCTCTTGGAAATTCATTTTGTGATTGACCAAACTCATCCCTAAATATGCAATCCGATAAACACCTGATAACTAATTTTTTACTGCCTTTTTTTCTATCTCGAATTAATCCTAACTTTTGTGCAGCCATTGAAAAAAGCTCTATATGATTATCTATCATTTTTATAGTAACTCTACCATACCCAGATCCCTTTGATCCCCCAATATATGCATCAATTGTTTTCTCATCATCAAATAAACTATCTAAAATCCCCTTTAAAGATTCATCATATTTTACAAAGCTTCTAAAAATCTTTCCTTTAGAAATTGCTTGATATCTAAATAGATTAGAATCATCTTTTACTTTACTATGATGGAGACGGTATTCTTTTTCTACATTCAGTCCTTCTAATTTGTTTTCTTGATCTTTTAGTCCTTGTTTAACGCTAATAAATTCGAACCCAATACTATTAACCTTACTGTTACCTTCTATTTTTAATGAAAGATCATTTATATCTATCTCCGCACCCTTCTTTAATTTCTCTTTCCTCCATTCATGTTTACACATCCTTAAATGGTTTGGTGTAGGTGTATAAAGCTTGCTACAATCATAAGGATAGGCATTTTGAAAAAATATTTTGCTTAAAATAGCTTTTTTATTAGTTTCAAATTTCCCTATTTTAATTAGCTTTGAAATAATAGCACCCCTAATTGCAGAGCCAGAAATATAACTTTTTGATGGTTCAGTTTGATTTGCTTTGTTGCCGCCTGCTCCCATTTTAAGTGGTTCAATTGCTTTAATTTCTATTACGCAATATGAGCTCATTCTCTACCTCCTAAGCAATATTCATTATCATTTTCCAAAAAATTCACTTCTACTCTTCCCCTGCCTCTATGTACACCTGCTCCTAAGTACTTTAACGATTTTGCAATTCTATAAAAATCATCCAAATATATTTTTTCTTCGTCTTCAAAATATAGTTCAGAATAAAAAACTAGTCCCTTTTTTACTGTATGGTATGAACCTAACCTGTTCTTTTTTGCAACTCCGTCTTCAATTCTTATTTTAGTTCTAATATTTGTTTGTGCTTCAATTAAATCGTTAGGGTTTAACCTAAAATATCCTTTCTTTTTATCCTGTTCTTGCATCTCTATGAAAAACTCTCTTATTTTTGGGTCTAGCTCTAAATTTGTTAACTTGAGCGTCCCAGCACTGCCGCAAATTTTAGCATCTTTGCTCCAATACTTTTCTTTCTCCTCTTTGTTCATTCCAAAAAGTTTAACAAGTGATTTTCCAAATGCTTTTTCTCTATCCCTCTCATTCTCCATTTGCTTGTACTGATCTAGCAACCAAAATCCTTGTTTTTTTAGTTGTCCTTTAAGAGTTTTAGCATGATAGTAGGCAAATCCGTACTCATCTGATAGCAGCTTTGAACTAACTGTATTGCTCTCTGCTTCACCACTTGTAAAAATTGCTTCTGATTCAATTTCAACTCTCAACTTATACTTGTTCATTTTTTTCACCTCCTATAAAGTCTAGCGAATTTATAATGTCATTCAAAATATAGTAATGCTTAGCTCCAATCGTTACTACACCGTCTTTAACAGTACAGTCACTTTCGTTCTTTAGAATTTCTTGTATAGAATCATCAATTTCCTTAAAAAAATCTCTATGTTTTGCGACTCTTTTCTTTTCTGAAATAGCTAACCAATAGTTATCTATTCCCGAATAAAATTCTTGTTTTATCGAATGAAGAGCTGTTTTGCCAATCTCGCTTTTCTTTACAATTTCAATAATTGTTTCAAAGTCTTTAAAGCTAAAGAAAATACGCCTTATCTCACTCTCGTCAACTCTACTCTTTGTTTTGGTTTCATCAACCCTTAGCGGCTTAATTGTAGACTCCTCTAGCTTATCTTGACTTCTTATGTTACTTAAGTATGATAGGTTTTTTAATACTGCACCTCTAGATATCTGCCATGTCAACATAGATGCATCTCCTTCTATTCGACACTCATATTCCTTTGCCTCTTTGCATAGGTTGTCTGCAAATTCAACAGACTCAAAGAAAGGATATCCTTGCTTTACAATAACAACTCCTCCACATGCTGTTAAATACTTAGTTCCATTCATTACTTTTTTAAATACTTTAATCTCTGTCTCAGTTATTTTATTGACCTCTGTTTTCTTACCTTCCTTATTCTTTTCTACCTCTCTATTTGCTTGATCTTCTTTTTTTTCTTTGCTTTCTATTATCTCTATCGAAATCCCTTTAATGTTCTCTATAATTCTAGCACTCGCTAAAATCGCATACTTCGCGTCTACAATAAGACATATATCGTCACCAGCTAGTACAATTGGGGTTATTGAAATTTTTTCATCTGCATCTGGTTCTGCATTCTCTACCAATTCATTAAAAGCTTTGAATACTGCTTTTTTATATATTTTACTGATAATATTCCCTAACTCCTTTAACTCATTAAAATTCTCTGCTTTTTTTACCATATCACCCATTCTATTACCATCTATAGATATGACGCCAATATAGTTCTCATATTGATTCAAATCATCAATAATCCGCACCTTGTTATTATTAATCAAACCTTTAAAAAGCACCTCTAAGTACTTTTTTGCACCCTTCTTATCAGTGCGCACACCATTAGGCTCTTTATTATCAACTAATTTCCCTTTACCAAACTCGTTGATTTTCTCTATTCCGTATGTCCATCGTCGAAACCTGGAGTGTCTTGCATCTTTTATTTCAGCTAGCTTTTTAATTAGTATCTCTCTAATTTCTTTTGGCGTTTTATCCATTCCTGTATTTGTAAACATACTCATATATAACTCTATTTCAGGATACTCGATTAAAACTGCTTTTGAGTAATTTCTAACAAATTCTACAGCCTTACTTTTTTCTATGAATTTAACTATACTATTTCCTCCACCTGAAAAAACAAACTCAAAGCCCGTGAATTCATCATTAAGAAAAGATGTTAATGCTAACAGTTTTGTTTCACTTGTATAATTCTCAATATCCTTAATCTCCTCAGTAAGCGCTTTAATAATAAAAGAACGCTCCAAATTCTCTGCTAGTTTATTACTGTTGTAAATATATTCTTGTTTGCTTGATATATCAATATAAACATATGTAGACATAAAGACCTCCTATTTACTTATTTTTTTCTACGATTATATTAAACTGCTTTGCATACGCAAAGTGTGGAAATAGCATTGGGTTGTTTATCAGCATTAAAAGCTGATTTAGTTGTAAATTTAGCGACAATATTTCGTTATCTGAGATTTTTAAATCTAACAGTTTATTGTAAATGCCTTCCGGTTCTTTATTGCTTTTATTTCCATCTTTATCTACACCTTTTTTATTTAATTCTTCTCCCCACCATTTTAGAGTTTTTTTCTCATTCTCAATTTTCACAGTAAATATTTGAGGTTCTACCTCTGTGGGTTCTTTTTGCTTTTTTTCTGTTATTATAATATCAAAATCATTTTTAAGCTTTTCTACCACACTATCTTCTTTGTTTGCATTTTTGTCTACATATGATTTTAATGAAACCAAAATCTTTATTGGTCGAGTCCCTGTCTGCGTATTGTTCGTTTCTCCTGATACATAGCCTGTAACCATTCTCGCTATACCCGATCTTTTAGCTTCTAAATTATTAATTTCCGCCGACCATTTTTTTAAATCCTCCACTGGTATTGACTTACTCTTACACTCTATTACAACCGCAACTGCCTCTATAGGAATAAATTTTAAAGTGTTATATTGAAAGACATACGGTGTGTATTGTTCATCAAATATTGCAATATCAACTTCCTTCGAAACGTTTCCATTAGAGTCTATAATCAAAACACCTTGTTCTATTGCAAATTTTTTAGGAACAATGCTTCTGAAAAACTTTACCCACATCTTTTCTCGGTAGTTACCTGTCAAACCACCATGTGTTGATGCCATATCCATTTCTTCAACCATCATTTTATTCATGTTGTTATAATTTTCCTTTATTTTTTCAAATACCTTCTTTTCTTCATCAGTCTTCTTTTCTTTATCAGCCATCCTTTTTCCCTCCATCCTTATTCTTCACCTTCACCTCAAAACCACATATCCCATCCCAACACTGTTCTTCTCACCCAAACCGCAGTCAATTGCTACATTCTTAACGTCGTCTGATGCGCGCATTTTAAAAGGTGCAATATAACCTTTTACTGTAATCCCTTTTATAGTTATTAATTTGCCTTTTGGATTTTTCTTGATATAATCTTGATCAAACTCAATTTCAATGTTCATATCGTCTGGTAGACCTCCGTGTATTAGGAAGTATTTTTTCAGTAAGTTATTTTTGATGTTTTCAACGTACTTTGGTTCTGTAATATGTACTGTTTCATTTTTGATTTTGCCGTCTATCATTGTGCTTGTTGTTGTTACAATAGGTGAACTCGTAATAAATGTTGACTCGTATTCAAACTGCCTGTTTGCTACAACTTCATAATGAACATTTGCAATATCATAATTATCGTTTCCTATTCTCATATATCCTTTTTCCATTAAAGCACTACCCAAGTAGTAAATGAATTCTTTTAGTGGTGAGTTTACAAATAGTTTTGCTCTTCCTTTTTTAACTAAGATGCCATTTTTGTTTGTTTCGAATCTGGCAGGCATAAATTTTGAAAAAACAAATAGCTTAAAGTTCTTATTACCAATTTGATGTCCCCTATTATGAAGCTGTGAAGCAAATTCTTGGTTTTGTTCTGCAAGTAGTGAGTATATTGCAGAAGAAATAAAATAATTATAGTTGTAGTCAAGTAGCTTGTCTTCTTTAACATCAAATTCTATTATTAATTTCATTTTTCACCTCATGTTTTTGTCATAGAAAGTTTGGTTGGGTAATTAATCATTCCTAGAGTTAATTCTTAATTCTATAACTACATAAAAACATCTTCTTGTACCGATGTAACTAGCCCAATTTTTTTATCATATCTAAAATTTACAATAAATATATTACCTGTTTTAGCATTTCTGTTAACATCTCTAAAATTAACAGATACTATCAGCTCGTTAGCTTCAATCCAATATCCTGAGTCTTTTGCATTTTCGTATTCACTAAGTAAACATGTTGGAATAGCGTCGCATTTATCATTTTCTTCAAATA
The DNA here is from genome assembly GCA_002733545.1 of Alkaliphilus sp. Classification (GTDB taxonomy): domain Bacteria; phylum Bacillota; class Clostridia; order Peptostreptococcales; family NVVX01. Next base: position 88,857 of record NVVX01000005.1, on the reverse strand, counting down.
GCTCGTCTACCCAATCTTGACTGACTCCTGGTAATATATTCTCGCTAATATCTTCGGTATCAATGATGCTAAACCCATTGTTAAACTCTCTAGTCTCTTTCTCGTCATATCCGTCTTTATACACTTGATCTACTATATTAGTTAACTGCATCTCACTAACAGGATTGTCGACTGTAGCTAGGCTCGCAAGCGTTTTTTCTACCCTTAGTTTAGAATATAACTCATGCTTTGCTACTTGCTTATTCATTACAAAAATGTCTTCTGGTGGTCTTTGTCCTTTTCTATTAACTCTGCCAAATCTCTGCGCTAAAGAGTCTATAGGTGCTGGTTCTGTGAACATTACTTCGTAATCAATATCTACACTAACTTCGATAACTTGTGTTGCAATTACAAGGCTTGGTTTTTCGTCAAATAACTTTGCTTCGTTTGCTCTTCTGTCTCGTTTGTTAAATTTAGAATGTAGAAGTAGCGGCAAAAAATCTTCTAGTTCTTTATAGAGGGATTGTGCTGTTTTTACATGATTTGAAATAATTAGCACTTTTTTACCCTTTCTAATTTCTCCTTTAATATCACAGAGTTTGTCCATCAATGATCCTTCGCAAATATTAATAATATGCCTTTTTTGATCTAGTATCTTTCTATCTGAAATATGTTTGCTTTCTGGCGCTATTTCAGTTAAATTACCTATTTTTTCTCTAATCAAATCTTTTAGAAAATTTGGTAGCGTTGCTGAAGCAAATGCTACTTTTGCACCTAGCTTAGTGGCATATTTTGCTGTTGCTAGCGTCATACCAACTAATCTTGGTTGATATGCGTGTATTTCATCATAAATTAAAACACTGTTATGCAGTTCTAAAAATAACATCTCCCATCCACTTCCAAGTAAAGATAATCGCAATAGTTGATGCGGTGTGCACACTTTTACTGGGTGATATATTTCTCTTGCTAACCCTGCTAGATTTTTTATTTTTTTTTGATAATCTAGCTTTTTCCCTTCTTTTTCTTCCGAATCCATAATGTTATACAAATAGTACATTGCATTTCCATGTAATAGCCCTATTTTTTCTTGCTCAAAAACTTCTGCTAACCTAAGATACATAGCGTTAATAGAAGCTTGATATGGGAGTATATAATACAACTTCGCATTTTTAAACTGGTTATTCCTTGCCCATAACAATGTAGCTTCTGTTTTTCCAGATCCTGTTGGCGCTGTTAGCATTATACTTCCTTTAGTAGTTGAACATTTTTCTTGAAACTTTCTAAGTTTATATTTTGTAATATCATACTCGCTCATTACAATTGGATTGGTCGGCTTTACATGTGCAGACGCTAAATGATCTGCAGTACGTAATATGCCTCTTAATTTTGCCGCTAGTATTCTTCTATCTGCATCAATTTTTCTTTTGAATTTTCTTTTGTTTGGGAATCTAAGCCATTTATCATCTATTCCAATTCCTTCTTTAAGTTTGCAAGTAAAGTCTCCATCATAATTTATAATGCTAAACATCTCTTTACAAAACTCTTTGATTTCTATTTCGTTATTATTGAAACTCTCTTTCATATTAGCCAAAATGCCTGTGTCGCCGTCAATCGTTTCAATTTGCTCCCAAGGCAATTTTCTTTTCTTATTCGTACTCTCTATGTCTTTATGGTGAGTTATCACTGCAAATTGCTGCTCGTCTATAAGGTTGAATTGAGATAAGAAAGAGGTAGACAGTATTTCATGCCTACTACCTTTCCATGAAGTTGATTTCTCTAATGCTTCTTGAAAACCTAGTGCACCTTTTCCAACATCGTGAAAAAGTAAAGGGAGTACTAAAAGCTCTTTAAGTCTTTTAATCTCTTCTTCTTCTAGAGCTAGATTCTCTACTACTTTCATTCCATATTCATATACTAATATACTATGTTCAAGTAAAGTTTCTCCATCAGATTTTGCTATTAACGTCATTTCGTCCTCCGATTTGGTGCATATATACTACTTCGTTGGTCTTGTCGTTAATTCTATAGAGACTATCGCTAACTATGTTTATTCCTTCTTTGGTAACTGGTACTATCTGATACATACTCATATTACTTGCTTCTCTAGTATAACTTAGACTCTCATTGATGTAATAGTCACAAAGTCTTATCAGTCTTCCACCAATAGTTTCGTTTGGAAATGGAATAAGTGTTGGTCTAATTTTGCCGCCTTCTACTTTTTCAGACTCAATTAACTCTATTTTAGTTATCCACGAAATATCTTGCGACCTTCCTAGTGTTGGAACACCTCTTGGTTTCTTAAATGCATCTTCTAAAGCAATATTGCTCAAATATATATCTAGTTGTGGATTCACGTGAAAGGCTCTATTTGTAACGCTATCCTCTTTTTTTTCTTTTAGAACATTTTCATTCATTTCAAGCCTTTTTGTAGTTTCTAAATCTATCCCGCTACCATTATAAGAGTAAGTAAAAGCTATTAGTGTTTCATCAATTAACAGCGGTCTCCCCAAGCAGCAACTAATTAATCCTACTACACTTGAGTATGAAGGCACAGGAAGTGATACCATTGTTCCACTATTAATAAATGGCACTTTGTATGTTGCAGTCCATGCGTTAAATCTAACGTGCAATAACTTCATTTGTCTCACCTCATTTGTGTTTTAAACATTTCCCGCTGGATAGTTTAGCTCAGTTTTATTGAATTTTTTTATAGCTTCTATTGGAGAAGAAACTTCAACTATATTTTTAAATTCATCATCTTGCATTAGCTCGTGTATTTCATTTTCATTGGATATGTATCCTTTTCTTATTCCAATATATACTTTCCCTTTAATTCTATCTTTGTAGTCTTTAACAATCTCTTTAAATACTTCAGTTTTAAATTTAAGAGACGATTTGTATTCTTCTTCAAACAAACTGTTAAATATTACGTTGCCCGAGTCTAGTCCTGCCAGTACAACTGCCTTTGGTGACAGGTCAGTTAAGAAAGCAGTTTGTTTTGCTCCACCTCTTAGTACACTTAACGCTTTTAACAGTTCTGCTGCTCTTTCTTTTCTAAGTTCGTCATTATTAACTAGTTCATACTCTTCCCAGCCTTTTTTCTCATCTACAACCTTCTTGCTAATTTTGCCTTGCTCTAAAAAAGCATCTACTTTTACTTGATCTAGCTCAACTCTATCTCCCATGTTCTTATATACGCCTAGTCTATCTAAATCTAGACAAAAAATCCCTTGCAAGTTACTCGTATAAAATTCAGTTGAATATGGTTGCGGTGTTCCTTCGTTTAAATGAACAAATCCTTCGTCTTTTCCCCTCCAGCCTTGCTTTCTCAACGAAATCAATAAAGAAGTCATAAGTGGAGATGTTCTAATTAATGCTTTTACTTTTTTATTCTTGTTTTCTTCGTTATAACCAATAATGCCTTTATAAAATTGAATTTTTCTCTCATATCCTTCTACAACTAGCTGATATTTTTCGTCACTTTCTATACCTTTTGTTTCTACGTATTTCTTGTATTTTTTTTCTTCGTCTTTAAGTTTTTTCGGTATCTTTTCTTCAATTGTTCTCATGTAGCCAAAAATATCATCTTCCGGACAATTTACAGGATCTAGCTCTCCTGCAATTTTGTTTGTATTCCCTTTATCATTTACGTCAATTGCTTTTAACTCGCTTTTCTTCCAGCCTGTTTCTTCAATCAGTGTATTCCTTAGCCATCTTCTCCATGCTTGAGCTGAGACATATGGAACTTTTTTCCCGTTGTCCATTAACGTTTTTGGTACTGTCGTTGTCTTATCTTCTCCATCTCCTGTTCCTGCCCCATTAAGAAACCCTGCATTTGCTTCAATTAAAAATGTTCCTGCAATGTGTGAAAATTTACTCATAATTCACTTCCTCCTTTTTACATTCATAATATAAATTCGCAAAAGCTAATCTAACCTGAAAAAGCAATTCATTTATACGTTTGTTCCCCTCTTCATCTATTACAAATTCTAGCCAACCATCATAATCTAGTTTCAAAATATCACTTTCGTAAATCTCAGCAATTTTAACAAAGGTGTTTTGCAGCCAAAATTCATGTCTTTTTTCCATGGTATCCAGAACATCTTTCTTGAATCTACGTAGCCCTCTTCCTAGCCCTTTTTCTCTATCAAACACATAATAATTAAAATATAGTTCAGAGAATGCTTTAACCTTATCATCAGTTTTCTTTGATTTTAACTCTACGCTCAACTCATCTAACTCCTCTCTGTTTACCTGATTGTTAATTAAATAATACATTATCATCTTATACATTTTGTAATCTATATTCATTTTGCTTCCACTCATATTGAAAAAATCGATGTAATCATCTAATGTAATTACACCCTGCACACATAATTTAGCAATAGCTTTTCTTGCAATTGTCTTACCATTAATTTTGCTGCTTTTCTCGAAGATATCACTTTTTCTTAATGCAACACTCTCTTTTTCAGAAACCCCATCTAGCATTTGCTCTGCGACTTTATTTGCAAAAATTAAATTATCTATGCTTTTCCCTACAATGTTAAGCTGATAATACTTGTACAGCTTATGACTAACTCCTTCAAATTTTTTATAAGGATACAAACCGAAGTAATCGGTACTAGTATTTATACAGTCAAAGAGAACTCCTTTCTTATCAGCATTAATTAACTCTAACAATTCTAGCTTAAAACCTCCATCTTCAGTTGATGCACTCCAAAAAAATTTCAAAGTTTCATTTGGCACTTCTATCATATCGCAGTCAGGTCCATTTCCCGCATTTGAAAATAACCATAGATATATAGCAGTAGATTCTGCTAGCTCYTCTTCTATAATCTTACGCCTCAAGTCTGAAAAGACTTCCATAATTCCCGCATAGAAAGCTGAATTGCCTTCTTTCTTCCCATATATTTCTTTTTCTCCTGATTTATATCTAGCCAAGTTCACATCAACAATCTTCTCAATCAAATCTAGCATAAGTTCTTCTGATGTGCTTTCTATACACACTAACTTCCCCTTCACTAGCATAGTGCCTAAAGGAATATAGTTGACTACATAAAGACATCTAGCACATACTTCATACATTTTTGATGCAGATGGAAAAATCTGTGCATCGTTACCTATACTCCCGATCAAAGGAAAAAGGTCTCTTCCAACTTTTTTGTCGCCATCTTTCAGTTCAAATCGTTTCGCTACTTTCTTCCATAGTCTATTTATCTGAAAGTTATGCGGCTCTCCGCAGATTTCACAATACAAACCTGTACTATTCTTTTTCATTTCTGCTATTAATTCTACTAGAAAAAAATCATGTATCTCTCTATTCTTACCTTTATATCCATTTTGCTTAAGTGGGCAATTTGTTCCAAAGAGCATTGTATAGCTTTTTAAATTATCATTAATGTCTGTTAAATCATGTTTTTCCCAAACATTTTCAATATCTTCTAAGGTCAGCTCGGAAATGCTCTCTTTTTTTGCTAATACAGCTAAAATTGCCATTCCGTGATCAACAAATGGATTTCCAGTTCTTTTCATAAGGTTCCCCTTTCTCATTACTAATTTCAGAATCTTCCATATTGTTTTGATAATTATATACTTCTACAAATAAAACAAAACTCCTGCAAGAGTTTTGTTTTATTTTAACTTTTTTAGAAGTCTTTTGTCGAATTTTGTCGAACGATGTATTTAGTTGTTTTCTAGTCCTATGATAATATCAAATTATTCTCTATTGCAATCATCAGCTCTACGACATCTTTCATTGCTGTTGTAATGTTTCAATTCCACCCTGGTACGATTAAAAGGAAGAGTTCGAAACTAAAGCAGAAGCAGAAGATAAAAGTTTCAATTCCACCCTGGTACGATTAAAAGTTATTGTAACGGTATATATAGCTTAAGGCAAGAGGAGTTTCAATTCCACCCTGGTACGATTAAAAGTATATACCGTTCTTTATACATATTTGCTACGTCCGTTTCAATTCCACCCTGGTACGATTAAAAGATGATATAACCTGTTTTGGATGCCCCCAATTCCAGAGTTTCAATTCCACCCTGGTACGATTAAAAGGTATAAGCCATCGATGCCCTTAATCTCCCATCTACAACGTTTCAATTCCACCCTGGTACGATTGAGTATACGTGCATGGGGCGGAGTTTCAATTCCACCCTGGTACGATTAAAAGGGGTGGAGTTGGAAAGTCAACAACGTGCAGAAATCTAGGTTTCAATTCCACCCTGGTACGATTAAAAGTTAGAAAAGAGAAAAAAAGCAGGCTTTCTGCCTAGGTTTCAATTCCACCCTGGTACGATTAAAAGAGGGGTGCTAGATTTTATAGGAGTCGATTATAGGGGTTTCAATTCCACCCTGGTACGATTAAAAGAAAGAACACCATATAGATGCCACAGTCATTGCAAGTCAGTTTCAATTCCACCCTGGTACGATTAAAAGTTTCATAACAAAGATGTGGGAGGAGTAACTGTTTTGTTTCAATTCCACCCTGGTACGATTAAAAGCATGCTAGATAATATGAATATTGAACATGAGTTTTCTAGTTTCAATTCCACCCTGGTACGATTAAAAGCCGTGTTGATGCTGTTGTCCGCTGCTTCTATTGTGTTTCAATTCCACCCTGGTACGATTAAAAGGAAAAACGATTAGATTTGAAAAAGATAAGGCGATTAAGGTTTCAATTCCACCCTGGTACGATTAAAAGAAGTATTAATACTTGTTGATATCGGTTTGAATTTGGTTTCAATTCCACCCTGGTACGATTAAAAGAAGAAGAACAGAAGTTATAAATGCTGATTTGCACGCAAGTTTCAATTCCACCCTGGTACGATTAAAAGCATTGCTAGCTATTTTTATAAAATATTATATAAACTGTTTCAATTCCACCCTGGTACGATTAAAAGAATTTATATGAAAAAATAATAGAAGTTAGAAAGTCTATGTTTCAATTCCACCCTGGTACGATTAAAAGAAGTATTTCAAAATCACAAACAAAGAAGAGAATCATAAGTTTCAATTCCACCCTGGTACGATTAAAAGAAAAATTATCCGCCAGATTCAACGGCTGCCATATTTGTTTCAATTCCACCCTGGTACGATTAAAAGGCTAGCACTTTGTTTAAAAATAGCCATTCTTGTTTTTTAAGAATGATTAGAACTTTTATGTTCTGACGAAGTTATGCGGGTTTGAGATGGTTTTTAGTTTGTCGACCCTCCAAGGTTTTTACACTACGTGGGGTCGACAAACTAAAAATTATCGTGTAAACATGTTTCTTGTTTCTATTATCCTACAGTTTGACTGATTTATCAAGTAGTAATTTCTATTTTCTAATTACTGTAAAAGGTTTGACGACGCATTTTTTTCTTCCTATAATCTCTTTTTTTACCCACTTTTCATCTCTATCTATAAAAAATATTATTGAATCTTCTGGTCAGTGATCTCTCGTATCTTATTCTTTATAGTGTAAAGTTGCGCATCATTAATTCACCTAGACAGTTTGTATTTTGTCTTGCTTCCTCCACCCTCACTTCTTATCAAATTATTATCCCTTAATTTCCCTAGCACTTTTGTAGCTTGGGTTTTCTTTAAATCTAGAAGTATTTCTGCTTCACCTCTCGTAATACTCTTGTTTAGCTTTAAATATTCTATAATTTTGTATTCTTTTGTCATTATATCTTCTTTTACTCTAGAAGCATCTTCCTTTATTCTTTCTTGGCTATTTTCCACCTCTCGTCTTGGCAAGATAACTTTAACAGTATTCTCAGAGATGCTAAATACAGGTTTTCTACCGAAATCCCTATAGCATTCTTTTATCCTTCTTATGCCTGTAGCAAATCTCTCAATAATTTTAAGTCTCGCAAAAATATTTGCTATGGTTTTGTTCCTTGGGATTGAAATTCTTCCTTCTAGAAATTCATTTTCTAATATGCCAGAGGGCAATCCTCCTGGTGATACAATTTCTATTCTGTCATCAAAAATTTCAATTTTTATATCGCCTTGTTTTATATAATCCCTATGTACAATTGCATTTGCAATACTTTCTCTATAAGCAATTAAAGGGACCTCTTCTACAGTTTCTCTATACGGTCCTCTAATAATTTCCGATATATTTACATGTTTCTTTAAAAAAGTCATAGCTAGGTCAAATTGTTCTAAGATTGAAATACCAGTTAGAATTTCACGGTCTTCAATATTTAATACGCTATTTCCTCTATATCTTACTAACAACACTCTTGATGTTTCTACAGGATTATTGTCAGCTATCAATGCTGCCACGTTAACGTATTTTTCATTTATTACAAGTTCTATTGACTTTAATACATCCCTCGAAATTCTGTTAATATTGGCATGCTCGTCTAGTTTTTTTTCTAAATATGAAAACCTAAGTTTCTCACCTTTATATTCCATAATTTCAAATGAAAGATTCCGCCCTTTTAATATTAAACTTTCGTACTCKAACCTTTCCACAGGAATAGACGAAGTATCAAATCTTTTATAGGCTTTATTATTAAAAACATATGGCATATTTTCGCCATTATATACAGTAATAATGATGATTTCTTTTCCTTGTATTTCTTCTGATGTTATTTCATAATAAGGTCTAGGTTTAATCTTATCATTTATCGCATTCTCAATTCGTATTTTCATTTTTTTTGCATCATCAACGCCACTAATTTCACCATCGTCATCAACGCCTATAAAAATTTTACCTGTATTGTAATTTGCAAAAGCAGAAATTGTTTTAAACATTTTATCTGTATATTCTTTTTTGAATTCGATATTTCTATTCTCTCCAGCTACTAACATCTTTAGTATTTTACTCATTTCACATCCCCTAACATGTAATTATTGTATTTAACTAATTCGGTCGCACCGTTCGCTTCGTTCGCTCATCCTTGTATGTATATTTTCCTATTTTACATAGGAACCAAATGTATACTTCTATTATTCGTGCATCATTGCTTTTAATCTCTGCGACATATCTATGCTAGCTTCAGTATATTCAGGTGTGCATTTATCACTAAACTTTCTCTTATAGTCTGATACCTAGCATTTATATTAAAAGCACTTATTTCATCAAGTACATATTCTATCTCTTCTGTTAAAATCATTTTAGATCCAAAAGTTAATTTCAACAAATTTATGCGGAGTCAAGGTAATTCTTTATCTGTCGACCTCTACGGGTTTTAAACTACGTGGGGTCGACAAACTATTTCTCGCTTCATCTATACAAAGTTAAAATAAACTCTTCACCTGACATTTCTAGTTTCGGCTGCTTTCTATTTAATCTTTTTGCATTAGCAAATATCATTGGTATTCCTCTTCCTAGCTTATCAATATATCTCATGTTCTCCATATATTTTACAAGAAATGGATTTCTTGCATATGAAACACCTATTTTCATTTTCTCTATTGTTACTGTATTAGGAATTTTTCCTGGGCTGTGAAATTCGATTCTATCATCAAATAACAGAATTCTAATTTTAGAGCCTTGTATGCTGTAATTCCTATGGACTAAAGCATTTACTATTGCTTCTCTTAGTACAAGATCTTCATACTCATATATCTCTTTTCTTACAGCACCTTCAATTGTAGAACTTATTATTAAATTGTTCGTTATTACGGTCATTGTCTGATCTACAACATCTTTCATTCTTCCACAAATTTCTTTTTTATCAATTAAGTTTACACTGATATCATTCCCATTAAAATGAGCAAATGATATTCCGCTTTGAAATAGATTTTTTTCAGGTCTCTTTCCAAAAATCAACAGTCCTCCTACTGTGCATAATATCTCATTACCACTTTCTTTTAAGATATCAGCATTAATAAGTATTCTATTAATCGTTTCCTTATCTTCTTCATATAAGTCAAATGCGTTATAACTCACGAAGTAGTCTCTAATTTCATCAATATTCAAATCTTTTATTCCAGTTTTTGTAGCTCCACTAATATCAAAGTGAAATGCTCCACTCGCTTCAAAGAGTCTTAAGAGTTCATCTTTTGTAGCTATCCTTTTAGTGCTTCCAACTCTAATATAGTACTTGTTACTAATGGTGTAATATGGTTTGTTGTTTCCTCTTTCTATATCTACAATCGCAATTTTTTTATCCTTATATACGTGTTCTAAATACTTTGGAGTAATTGCAGGTATCACTGAGTCTCTACAAATATTCATTATTATTTCTTCCAAGTTCTTATTTATCCCAATAACTTCACCTTTGTCGTCAACGCCAATTAAAATCGTTCCTCCTTCAGTATTAAGAAACGAAACTACTTCTTCTGCAAACGACTTGTTTATTTCTTTCTTAAATTCAACATATAGATTCTCGCCATTTTCTATCATTTGTTTAATTCTAGCATTGTCCATACTTCACCTGCTTTATATATTTATTGTTCTATATTAATTATATGTTATCTACTAAGCGAATAAGTCATTTTGGCAAGTTATCATATTCTGCTCTAAAAGATCTATGCCTTGTAAACTCCGCTTTATGCATTAGTGCAATTTCATCTTTACTGTTGGTTTTACCGGTGCAGAAGGCTACTTCTGATAAAAGTTGACTAGCTTCTGCTGCTCTTAAATATGCATTTCTATATTTATTTGAAACTATTTCTCGAACTCTATTTGTTACTTCATTTTTGCACCAATTATATAACTCACTATGCTCTTCTTTAGTAAAGTCAACAGAATTTCTCCATAATTTGTAGTATTCGGTCAACTCCATGTCATCTAGTTGCATAGAGTAATCAAGCCTTCTCATAATTCCCTTTAATATATCTTTCATCAGCGGCGTTATTCTATTTACATCTACTAACATAATCAAAAAAAGCGGAACTATTATTCCTTTTACATCATAAGTCCATCCAACAGATTTTTTGTTCTTCCTTAACTTTTCCAATACTTCGTTCCATTGATTATTAATAACAGACTTATAGTTTACTAAAAACTCCAATATCTCGTCGACTATTGTTAATCGGAATGAGCTTTTTATAGATATTTCTCTCCTCTTAGAGCTTTAAAGTTAGATATGCCATAAGGAATTTTCATATTTTTACCTTCTTCTTGTATTTAAGATGCAAAACCAAAAAATCTTACGCTACGTTTCTTTTATTTTATCACATTTAGTTATATTCCAGAAATATTTTTATACGTAAGCGTAAAATAGCCCCACCTATGAACAAGATGGTGACAGCGACATTTGTTCTAAAACTATGAGAGTTCGTATCGACAATGCCAAACGTAATACAAAATAGGTATAGCATATTGTATTATGTCGTACTAAAGGTGCTAGAGAATATTTTAAGATGTAGTTTTCTGCTACTTTAACACAAAAAATGATTGGTTGTTTCCTGCTAAAAACATTGTGACCAATCTAATCAGTATAGATGAGTTTCAATTCCACCCTGGTACGATTAAAAGGAAAAGGATGATAGCTTATTAACTCAATAATTATTATGTTTCAATTCCACCCTGGTACGATTAAAAGGATTCCCACCTGTTTTTTTAGTTACTCCAAATACTTTGTTTCAATTCCACCCTGGTACGATTAAAAGAAAAGGAACATAAACGAGTTACGTTAAATGATTTTTTGTTTCAATTCCACCCTGGTACGATTAAAAGGAGCTTCTAAAAATTCAGTTGACACTAGTGCTTTGCAGTTTCAATTCCACCCTGGTACGATTAAAAGATTGAACTGCTTACTAGAGAAGAGTGGGAAGAATCCAGTTTCAATTCCACCCTGGTACGATTAAAAGAATTTATACTAGCACATTGGGCGCATGAAACAGGATTGTTTCAATTCCACCCTGGTACGATTAAAAGTTGTTCGCAAAAGTTATTGCAGTAATCGCAATCATAGGTTTCAATTCCACCCTGGTACGATTAAAAGCAAAGGAGGGCGATTAACTGATAATCAAAAGTGGGTTTCAATTCCACCCTGGTACGATTAAAAGCTTTTCCCATCATGTTACCCCCCACCTTTCAGTTGTTTCAATTCCACCCTGGTACGATTAAAAGATAATGCCAATGGTGTATCTCCTACAGTTACAACTTGGTTTCAATTCCACCCTGGTACGATTAAAAGGGCAAAGTTTCTGATTTAGCATTCAAAACTGTTGCATGTTTCAATTCCACCCTGGTACGATTAAAAGTCTTGACAGACTCTATAAAGGCAGAATGTTTGGTCGGTTTCAATTCCACCCTGGTACGATTAAAAGTTTTTCCTGTGGGTGACACAACACCATCAGTTGTTAAGTTTCAATTCCACCCTGGTACGATTAAAAGAGTGAGGTGATATTCGGTGAGGTTGGTGTGGTGTCGGTTTCAATTCCACCCTGGTACGATTAAAAGCCAACACATCTTTAACTTCGATTGTCATGTTAATGGTTTCAATTCCACCCTGGTACGATTAAAAGTGAATAATGGTGTTGATGTGCCAGTGTGGTATTAAGTGGTTTCAATTCCATCCTGGTACGATTAAAAGAAAAGAGGCATCGGTCGACATCATTAAGTTTGAAGAGTTTCAATTCCACCCTGGTACGATTAAAAGCAATATTGGCTTTTCTGGCGACTACATAGAAGCTGAGTTTCAATTCCACCCTGGTACGATTAAAAGTTGGGTAAGTGATACTATAGTATCAAATAAGAATTATGAGTTTCAATTCCACCCTGGTACGATTAAAAGAGTTTAGATAATTTTTTCAACTGAATCTTCGCACTCGTTTCAATTCCACCCTGGTACGATTAAAAGTTATTTTTAACATTCTTGTTGCCTCCTATTTTTTATGTTTCAATTCCACCCTGGTACGATTAAAAGTATGCAACAGATCCTAATTATGCGTATGCTAAAACTGTTTCAATTCCACCCTGGTACGATTAAAAGGGTAGAGGGAAAAGGTAACCTATCATATGATGTACTGTTTCAATTCCACCCTGGTACGATTAAAAGTTATATCCCAATACATTTAATTCATTCCTTTTTTAAGGTTTCAATTCCACCCTGGTACGATTAAAAGGTTTATTGCTGGTTGATAATGGTAGGGATAATTATACGTTTCAATTCCACCCTGGTACGATTAAAAGCAAGAGTTGGCAGACCTCCAAAACTGCCATGAAAAATTGTTTCAATTCCACCCTGGTACGATTAAAAGCATTTATCTTCCATTTATTGGTGGAGGAAGTAAAAGGTTTCAATTCCACCCTGGTACGATTAAAAGGCAAAGATTATTCATACAAACGAGTCTTTCCGATTGTGTTTCAATTCCACCCTGGTACGATTAAAAGGTGCTAGCTGGAATTATAAGTAATCCTGAAAAAGGGAAGTTTCAATTCCACCCTGGTACGATTAAAAGTTTTCTAATGTAATTTCAGCTTCGGGAGCAATCGCAGTTTCAATTCCACCCTGGTACGATTAAAAGAAAGAAGCATCGGTCGACATCATTGAATTTGAAGAGTTTCAATTCCACCCTGGTACGATTAAAAGTATAGCAGGGTTAAAATCAGGTTCAGTGTCAATTACGTTTCAATTCCACCCTGGTACGATTAAAAGCATATAAATTCATTTTACTCTCTCCTTTATTTAATGTTTCAATTCCACCCTGGTACGATTAAAAGTACAGATGGATGCAAGAAGTCAGAGACATCACCACGGTTTCAATTCCACCCTGGTACGATTAAAAGTTATAATACTAACATCCATTGCTGCAGTCGTAGCAGTTTCAATTCCACCCTGGTACGATTAAAAGCAAAGTAGAAGAAATCGAGTCCAGACCAAACAAGAGTTTCAATTCCACCCTGGTACGATTAAAAGAGGCATTGCAATATATCACATGTTAAAGAGACATGAGTTTCAATTCCACCCTGGTACGATTAAAAGGGCATGGCTACCTTCTGACATTAGCGTTGATGGGTGGTTTCAATTCCACCCTGGTACGATTAAAAGAGAAAGCAAATCAACAATAAATACATAAGATTAGAGGGTTTCAATTCCACCCTGGTACGATTAAAAGCTTGGGTCAATCCACTTGCAGGTTTTGCATAAGCAAGTTTCAATTCCACCCTGGTACGATTAAAAGAAGTATGACTCTAAAGTATATTGGCGTAGAACAAGGTTTCAATTCCACCCTGGTACGATTAAAAGCTGGTAGTGATAGCAATAGGACTACTAGTTGCTGCGTTTCAATTCCACCCTGGTACGATTAAAAGGCGACACCCTTAAAGACCTCGTAAAGGTTACAGCGTTTCAATTCCACCCTGGTACGATTAAAAGCTAATTGAAGTTGAAATTGATAGATATGCAAATACGTTTCAATTCCACCCTGGTACGATTAAAAGAAGTAAATACTAGAGTTTCGAACATCATAGCACAATCGTTTCAATTCCACCCTGGTACGATTAAAAGGCTAGCTCTTTGTTTAAAAATAGCCATTCTTGTTTTTTAAGAATGTTTAGGACTTTTGTGTTCTGACGAAGTTATGCGGGTTTGAGGTGGTTTTTAGTTTGTCGACCCCCGGAGGTTTTTACACTACGTGGGGTCGACAAACTAAAAATTATCGTGTAAACATGTTTCTTGTTTCTATTATCCTACAGTTTGACTGATTTATCAAGTAGGAATTTCTATTTTCTAATTACTGTAAAAGGTTTGTCGTCGCATTTTTTTCTCTTCCTATAATATCTTTTTTTACCCCAATACCTAAAAAATGCTGTATACTATTAGCATAAATCTTTATCTAACTACTAAATACATTAACTCTTTTGTGTATTATTAGTATTTCGACTAGAGTTTGCTAATTTCTGATACTAAGGTCGCAGAATTATATACGTAATATAGGAGGTTACATGAAAAATCTAAAATCGATTCTTCCAGGCATTTTGTTTGCTTTAACAATATCTCTAATATCAATGAGTTTAAGTAGTGTTTTTTCAGAGTACATTAAGCTCGAATCCTTAACTATTGCCATTGTAATTGGAATTCTATATAACAACTATATTGGAACACAAGTGATGTTTGTACCAGGAGTAAGATTTTCGCTTAGTAACTTACTAAGCATTGGCATTGTACTTCTTGGTTTTAGATTAGATATCAGTGTAATTTGGGAGTTAGGCTCAAACGTACTTCTTTTAATTGTATTATATGTCCCTATAATCATATTTATTTATATGGGTTTTTCAAAGCTTTTTAAGATTAATAAAAAGTTAGGAGCATTAATAGGTATAGGTTCTAGCATCTGCGGAGCTTCTGCTGTTGTAGCTTTAGCACCGTGTATCGGCGCAGATGATGATGATGCAATCGTAGCAGTTTCTATTGTCAGCATATTAGGTGCAATAGGAGTAATAATCTATTCCATTGTAGCTAACTCCATTTTATCAATAACAGATGTTCAATATGGAATGTGGTCTGGACTCACGCTTCATGGAGTTGCACACTCACTAGCAGGTGCTTTTGCAAGGGGAACCATTTCTGGTGATGTAGGGACATTTGTTAAAATGGCAAGAGTCTTAATGCTAGTACCTGTTTCAGTAGGAATGAGTTACTTGTTTAAAAACAAGAATAGCGATTCGCATGCAAAATTTCCTATGTATGTATTTTATTTCACCATAGCAGGAATCATCAATTCATTAGGTATCATCCCGTTAGATATTGCTAGATTCCTAGCTAAAACTAGCAGCATTTTAATACTAATATCCATGACTGCAATGGGTCTTTCTGTTAATTTTAAGCAAGTGGCTAAAAAAGGAACGAATAGTTTTATCATGGGACTAACTCTTTTTGCATTGTCAAGTGTTATAGCTTTATTTTTAATCACTCTCATGTAGAACTTCTAAGTTCTTATTGTTTGTACTCAAAAAAGCCAGCTACTTACGCCGACTCCTTTGTTTTGTTTTTCTGCTGTTAATGTAAACCAGAGACCTCTCCAACTTCACTTCGTTTCGCTTGGGGTCACATTATTGTATAAATTCGCCACGAAAACATTCACGTTCTCTTTACTACTTATATCAAACCCATCTCTTTTCCAACAGTTTTGAATACCTCTACAGCTCTATCTAATTGTTCTTTTGTATGTCCTGCTGTTACCATGCATCTTACTCTGCCTGTTCCTTTTCCTACTGTAGGGAATACTATGCCTGATGCAAATACTCCGTTTTCTAATAATGTTTTACTAAACTTCATTGTTTTGGCTTCTTCACCTATCATTATTGGTGTTATTGGTGTTTCGCTCTTTCCTATGTCGTATCCTAGTTTGCTCATTTTTTCTTTGAAATATTTTGCGTTATCCCAAAGTTTATCTGTATACTCAGTTGAACTCATTAGTAATTTAACTGCTGCAGTAATTGATGCAACCGATGCTGGTGGCAAGGATGTGCTAAATAGAATTGGTCTTCCTCTATGACTTAACCATTCTTTCATTGTGTTACTTCCTGCTACGTAACCGCCTACAACTCCTATTGCTTTAGATAGCGTTCCTATGCAAAAATCTACTCTACCGTGCAAACCAAAATGGTCTACTGTTCCTCTTCCACTTTCTCCTAGTACTCCTGAACCGTGAGCATCATCAACGTAAGTTAACGCATTGTATTTTTCTGCTAGTTCTACTATTTTTGGAAGTGGCGCAATGTCTCCGTCCATACTAAATACTCCATCTGTAATAATTAGTACTGTATTGTAGTTTTCTCTCTTTTCTTTTAATATTTCTTCTAAGTGTTTCATGTCACAATGCTTATATACTGCTCTATCAGCTTTACTTAGTCTTACTCCATCTATTATGCTTGCATGATTTAGCTCGTCTGATATTATTAAATCACCTCTTCCTGTAATGGCTTGAATTGTTCCTGCATTACAGTTAAAGCCTGATTGGTATACCATTACTGCTTCTTCTCTTTTAAATTCTGCTAATACTACTTCTAGCTCTTCATGTATGTCCATGTTTCCAACTATCGTTCTAACTGATCCTGAACCTACTCCATATTTTTCTATAGCTTCAATACCTGCTTGTTTTAGTTTAGGGTGATTTGCAAAGCCTAAGTAGTTGTTTGATGATAAGTTGATTGCTTTCTTACCATTAAGCATAATTTCTGCTTCATTTGCTCCTTCTAAAACTGGAAGTTGTCTATAGACGCCATCTTCTTTTAATTGCTCAATTTTCTCTTTTAAGAATTTTAATTCATGTACGTTGCTCATTTAGTATTCCTCCATTTGTTAGTGATATCTTGCTAATTGCCCGTTACTTTCATCTATTACTATATCTTATTAGCCCCTTAATGGCAACAGTTGTTATGAGTTTTTAATAATTTATTCTTTTGCATTAGAAGTGGAAATACAATATCACTAATACAACATGGAATTACTACACTAAATGAAATAATAATAAAAGTTTGAATCGGATAGCTTAAAAAATCAACCCCACCAAAACTCGTTAAATAGAACATTGTTGCGAAGATACTGACAAATACATGGGCACTATGAGAAAATATTGAAACTCTTCTCCCTGTTATTTTATTTACAGCAATTATCCCAATTATTACTCCTAAAATAGCAAAGGGCAGTATTGTTTCTGGGTGTTTCAGTATACAAAGATGTAATTCTGGATTTGTTCCCATAAGCAGTCCACCAAAATATGGAAATACAATATCTCCTGCCGCGCAAATTAGTAATGATCCTCCTAGTCCTACTGCGATGGCCTTTATTAGATTTTTTTCGTGTCTCCAAAACATGGCTGTAGTCGCTGTTGCGCTAAACAATATATGTAATGGATGCATAGTGTGAAAAAACATTCCTATCGTGTTATTATGCGTCTGCCCTTGTAGAAAAAGTCTCGCAATTACCCCAAATAGAACTAGCGATACAACGGTGCTCATTATAGTGAAGGGAGCATGGTGCTTTAGTTCGGTCAATATGTATTTGTAGCTTGTTTTAATCATAATGTTTTGATCTCCTTTTTTGTTCTAGCTTTTTTGCTCTAGCTTTTCTGTTGCTACTTAAAATAGCTAGTTGATAATCATATAATTAACTATATTCCTACCCATTATTCTAGCCCATACATTATATTTTACCCCTATTTCTTCAAAAATGTATTTCTGATGGTCAAATGAGTAGCTACTTAATTCTAGTTGATAAGCGTTGTCATGTCAAGCGAGTCTTTTTCTGATATACTATAACAAATGATATAAATCTATTAGGAGTGGTTCTCTTGAGTAAAAACAAAACATTCTGTATACTAACTATTATACTACTTATTCTTCTATTATCTTTATTCATTGTTAAAATTGATACGCTCCTTCTTATTAACGTCAACTCAGATGAGATAATAGCTTTTTTCAAGGTCTCCCCTGAAGATACTTTTAGCATGCAGTGGATTCACTCTGTAGAACTTGAGCCTTGGACTGAATTTTTTTCAATAGATAAAGAATTAAACGTCGTTCTAGATGCAACTAAATTTAAAGCTTTTGGAGCAGGAGTTCCACATAGTGCAGGCAAAAAAACTGTGGTAGAGGATGGTTTCATTATTTTTAGTGAGATTAACAAAACTATTCCATATATTGTTTATGGAATTTCTTATACTGCTATGCACACTTTCAGTTTTAACGATTCTACTTTAGAATTGTACAAATATGTTGAGCCCGATACCCCTGTTAAGATTTTTGCTAAAAGGATTAGGCTGTATGATTTCTTAGTTGACAAACTAAAGTTACAGCTTAATGGTTCAAAATAATTCATCTTACAAAAATAAAAATGGCAAATCAAGAATCATTCTCGATTTGCCATTTTTAATGGTTTTCTTAGTCTTCCAAGTCCCTAACTCTTAGACTTGTCAGTTTTTAAATCTATTATGCTATCTTCATCTCTTTTTTTATTACAGCTTTTTGCATCATCCAAACAGCCAATACAATTGCTATTCCTACTGCATCAGTAAGGAGGCTGGCATGCATTAGTGTAAATGCTGCTATTAGTAGCGCGATTCTATAAAGAGGTTGTATATTAGTTACTAGATATCCCTCTACTGCTGAGCCTAGCGCTATTACTCCTATTGCTGCTGAACTTGCTGCTAAAATAATTTGCAAAGTTGTTGCATCAATTAAGAGTAGTGCCGGGGAATAGACAAACATGTAGGGAACAATAAATCCTGCTAATGCTAGTTTAACTGCTTGAATACCTGTTTTAGTTGTGTTCCCCCCCGCTATACCAGCTCCTGCAAATGCTGCTAAAGCTACTGGTGGAGTCAGATTCGCTAACATCCCAAAATAAAAGACAAACATGTGCGAAACTAACAGAGGAACTCCCATTTGCGCTAATGCTGGAGCAGCCATTGTTGCTGTAATAATATATGCAGGTATTGATGGCAGTCCCATTCCTAAGACTATACATGCCAACATGGTAAATATTAGTGTTAATAATAAATTGCCCTGCCCAACCATTAGAATTACACTTGCTAATTTTAACCCAAACCCAGTCAGAGTTGCAACCCCGATAATTAGCCCTACAACTGCACATGCCATCGCTACACCTAAAACTGTTCTTGTCCCATCTTCTAATGCATCAATAATATCTTTAAAACTCATTCTTGTATTCTTTCTTAGTGAACTTACAGCAATTGTTGCTATTATTGAATAAAAAGCCGAAAATAATGGTGTGAACCCTTGTACTAATAGATAAAGCAAAACAAAAATTGGTAAAATCAAATGTCCTCTTTCTTTTAACACTTTTTTAATCTCTGGCAATTGATCTTTTGGCAGTCCTACCAACCCATCTTTTTTCGCTCTTAAATGTATCATTACTATTAGTCCAAGGTAATATAAAAATGCAGGTATAACAGCTGCTGCTGCAATTGTAATATACTTAATTCCTAAAGATTCAGCCATTATAAATGCTGCCGCTCCCATAACTGGTGGAAGTATCTGACCACCAACAGAAGCTGTAGCTTCTACAGCACCAGCAAATTCTTTACTATATCCTATTTTTTTCATAAGTGGGATTGTAAAAGCACCTGTTGTAACTACATTTGCTACTGCACTCCCATTAATTGAACCTAGTAAACCACTAGATACTACAGCAACTTTAGCTGGTCCACCACTACCGCCACCAGCTATTGCCATTGCTAAATCATTAAAAAACTGTCCCATGCCAGATTTCGCAAGAAAAGCTCCAAACAATATAAATAGAATAATATATGTTGATGATACTCCTATTGCAATTCCAAATATTCCTTCTGTCGTAACATACATATATTCTGCAATTGCATGTATGGAGTACCCTCTATGAGCCATGATTCCTGGGATGCTTCTTCCAAAATATGCGTAAAGCATGAAAATTATTGCTAGTATGGCTATCTCATTTCCAACAACTCTTCTTCCAGCTTCTAATACTAATAGAATAGTCATTATTCCAAAAGTAATATCCATTGTGTTCGGCATTCCAGCACGCATAACTATGTCTTTAAAAAATATTAAAATATATAGCCCCATCGAAATCGAAAGTGTTGCAAATAGCCAATCGGATATTAAAGGTTTGGTTTTCATATATTTTTTGTTATGCGGATATAGCAAGAATACAAGTCCCATAACTACTGCAGTGTGCACTGCTCTATGGACAAGTGTGTTCAAAGGTCCAAATGCAGAGGTATATAAGTGAAACAGGGCAAAAGAGACACATACCAAAAATATAAACATGCCTGTCTTGCTTTCTCTTCCAATTTTTCTAAATCTAGCTTCTGTATCAAATTCTCTTAGCAACTCATTGCTATCAATAGTTGTATCCATTGATTGTTTGCTCATATGCTTTTCCCTCCACTAATCAAACTAATGCTGAATTTCGATGTTATACATGAGTAGACTATTTCCCCAATTCACTAAAAAACTTTTCTGCACCAGGATGTAGTGGAACAGGCATTGCAATTCGAACTTTATCAAGATCTATTTTTTTACCTGAAGCATGCGTGTTTCCTAAGGCTTCTAAGTTTTCAAATATCGTTTTTGTTATATTATAAACCAGTTCTTCACTAAGTTCTGCCCTAGTTATTAATATTGTAGTAACTGCAGCTGTTGGCACTGCATGTGCTTCATCGTACATTCCAGCTGGTATTTCTTCTGGTGAGTAAAAAGGAAAGTCCTTAGCTAGTGAATTCTCTATGATTTCTCGTCTAATAGGTATGATTACTACATCTTGCGTTGTTGCTAAATCTAGCACCGCTGCGTTCGGTATCCCAGATGTTAAAAATGCTGCATCAATTGCTCCGTTTTTCATCTGTTCTGCAGCTTCTGCATAAGATAAAAAATCTGCRTCTATATCGTCGTATGTTATTCCGTGCGCTGCAAGTATTTGTCGTGCATTTACTTCCGTACCACTTCCTGGTGCTCCTACGCCAATTCTTTTCCCTCTCATATCTTCTACTTCTTTTATCCCAGAACGTTCTAAAGTTATAATCTGCACAAAATTAGGATATAATGAAGCAATCCCTCTGATATTGTCAAATTTTCCTTTGTCAGCGAATACTTCTGTTCCAGTAAAAGCATAGCTTACAACATCATTCATAGCAAATGCTATTTCAATTTTGCCTTCACCCATTAAAGTTGCGTTTACAGCTGAAGCACCCGTTGATTGAACTGAAGCATTTACATTTTCTACGTTTTCATTTAACAATTTTGCAACCGTTCCACCTAACGCAAAATAAGCCCCAGCACTTCCTCCTGTAGCAATTGTTACAAACTGAACTTCGTCACTCCCTGTGTCTTCTGTTCCTCCACATCCAACAACTATCATCGAAACTAGTAACATCAAAGCCATAAAAAAAGCAAATTTCTTTTTCATCAGCAATTCTCCTCTCAATATAATTAAATATATTATACTACTTACGTGAGAGGATATTATTAGTTTTTTATCAACTTACACTATTTCGACCTAGTCTGCACTATTACGCACTTAAAGTGCAGTGAAAAGGATTTCATTTCATATTCACTCTTTCTTTGAATTCTTTCATGTAATTCCTGCTTACTGGAATTTTATTTCCCATGCCTTTTATTTTAAGTTTATAAGTGTAATTAAACCACGGTATTATTTCATCAATATAATCGATATTTACTATGAATGCCCTATGTACCCGAATAAAATTTACGGCGGCTAGTTGAGTCTCTAAATCCTTCAAAGTAGTTTTTGTTTTATACTCTTCTTTGTGCGTAAATATTATTGTTTGATTATCTCGATATTCGATAAAACATAAATCGTCTGTATTAATTAGCTTAATTTTGTCATTACAAGAAATACAAATTTTGCCTCTAATTTCTTTGAGAGTTTTATTCTCTTTTTTGTGCTCTCTAATCCTGCTTATTGTTTTTTGAATTCGTTCCTCTGAAAATGGTTTCAAAATATAATCAAAAACATCTAAATCGTAACTTTGTATAGCATATTCTTGATGCGCAGTAGCCATAACAATTAAAATTTCACTGTTGATATCAGCTATTTTTTTTGCTACTAACATGCCTTTTGAGCTTCTTAATTGTATATCTAAAAATACAACGTCTATCTTCATTCTTTCTACTATTTCAAGAGCCTCTTTAGCTGTTTCAGCTTCAGCACAAAGATTTACATCATTAAATTTACTCAATAAATAGTTTAGTTCCTCTCTAATATGTTTTTCATCGTCTACTATTAAAATATTTATCAAAACAAACCCTCCTTAAATCCTGTTTTGGGAATTAGAAAAGATACAGTTGTTCCTATATTTATTTCACTATAGATATTTAGCTTGCTCTCTTTGCCAAATGTAGCTATCAATCTCGCGTTTACATTTTTAAACCCTATAGAATCATTATCGTCTGTTCTTTCACCTAATAATGTATCTACCGTTTCACTATTCATCCCGACCCCATTATCTGACACAACTAATGTCATTCCGCTCTCATCTTCTTTCAACGAAATTATCACTTCTCCTCCTTCATCTTTTAGCAATAATCCATGTTTAATCGCATTTTCTACTAGAGGTTGCAGAGTAAGTGGTGGGAGCGCAAGATCGTTATTTTGTCCAATCTCATAATGCACTTCTAGCTTATCTCCAAATCTTGCTTTTTCTATTTCTACATATGCCTTAACATGTTCCATTTCTACTGTTAGTGGCACTAATTCCTTGCTAACATTAAGCGTTTTTCTAAAAACGTCGCTAAGATTTAGTATTAAATCTCTTGCTTTTTCATTATTAGTTCTACAAAGCGAACCTATCACTGTCAATGAGTTAAATAGGAAGTGAGGGTTTATCTGCGCTTGTAATGCTTTCAATTCTGCCTGTGCCAACAATGATTTATTCTGTTCTAATTTGCTTAGCGTTAATTGAGTTGAAAGTAGTTTCGCTAACCCATTTCCTAATTCTTGGTCAATCGCTGTAATAGAATTCGGGAGTATTTTATATAATTTCATCGTGCCAACAACATGTCCATCTTCCATTAATGGTGCAATTATAGCTGCCTTTATCGGACAATTTCTATGCTCACATTCAGGCTCTTTACAATTATCAATTATCATTACTTTTCCACTTTCTAGCACTTCGCTTGTTAAAGTAGTTACAAGCTTATTTCCTGGTCTATGCCTTTTTGTAGATACTCCTGCGTGGGCTAAAATCTTTTTTGTGTCAGTAATTGTCACCGCATCAAATTCGGACATGCTGTGGATAATATTTACTAATTTTTCATTATTGCTATTGTCTAAACCTTGCTTAATATATGGTAGTATTTCATCTACAATCTTTAATGATAAACGCGATTGTTCAGCAAGCATTTTTTCATGCTCACTAAAAACACTTTGAATTATTAAAAAGAAGAACGCTAATCCAAGGCAATTAATTATAGTCATAGGTATCCAAATTGTCATTATTAACTCAAATGCCGTTTCAAAGGGTCTTGCAAAGACTAAAACAGCAAATTTTCGTATTGCTTCTGCTACTGCTCCCATTATTACTGCATAAATCCATAAGTGGTTTCTACCTCTTACGTGCTTGCCCATAATCCCTGATAAATATCCTTCAAGCGGGGTTGAGACTGCACAAGCTAACGCAGTAAATGCTCCTATTCCCCAAAACCCTAACATCCCTCTATGTATTCCTGCTATCAAACCCGCAGCCAGTCCAACAAAAGGTCCTCCTAGAATTCCCCCTGCGACCACGCCAATTACTCTGGTATTCACTAGTGCGCCTCCATAAGGCACACTAAGATATGTTCCCATAATTCCAAAGCAACCAAAAAAAACCGCCAAAATCACTTTATCTTTAATGGAAATATTCTTCTTTACTACAAGTCTTCTAAAGACTTGTATTCTTGTTAGCAAAAAAGCGACCACAAATAGTATCGTAAATCTATTCCCTAACCCTAAAATCAATGACTTTATCATTTCTTTTGCTCCTCTAAGTTTTCTTGCTATTCTTAGTATATCAATTAAGGGTGCTACTTGTATACACATTCTCTCAAATTTCCTACGTCATTTTAGCAATTGTATATTTTGCCCATATCGACCCATTTGTGTTGTAAAGCAAAAACTACAAAAGCTACTTTCTATTAAAAAGCAGCTTTTGTAGTCTCTCTAAATTACTTTAATTTTTTCTTCAAAACCTTTAACATGTCGACTGTCATGGAATCTAGGTCATACTTCGGATTCCATCCCCACTCTTTTCTAGCATCAGAGTCGTCCATACTATCTGGCCAAGAGTTTGCTATTTTTTGTAGTACTGGATTAACGTCGTACTTCATTTCAAATTCTGGAATATGCTTTTTGATTTCTGCTGCCAGTATTTCAGGGTCAAAACTCATTGCAGTAATGTTGAATGCATTTCTGTTTTTAAGCTTAGATCCATCGGCTTCCATTAGCTGAATTACAGCGTCTAATGCGTCTGGCATGTACATCATATCCATTAAAGTACCTTTGTCTATAGGGCTAACGAATTTGCCAGTTTTTATTGCTTCGTAATATATGTGAACTGCATAGTCTGTAGTTCCTCCACCTGGTAATATGCTATTAGAAATTATTCCTGGGTATCTTACTCCTCTTGTATCCACTCCAAATCTATTAAAATAGTAATCGCAAAGGATTTCTCCTGCTACTTTAGTTACTCCATAAATTGTAGTAGGTCTTTGTATTGTAACTTGTGGTGTATTAACTGCAGGCGTATCAGGTCCAAATGCAGCAATAGAACTTGGTGTAAAAACTTTACAGCCTTCTTGTCTTGCTACTTCTAAAACGTTGTATAACCCATTCATGTTAACGTCCCAAGCAGCTGCAGGATTTTTTTCGCCTACTCCAGACAGTATCGCTGCTAAGTGAATTATAGTATCTACTTTGTATTTCTTTACAATTTCAGTCATTCTAGCTCCGTCAGTTACGTCTAAAAGCTCAAATATACCTGCACTTGCYATTTCTTCATTTTTGTTGCTTCTGTTAGAGCATATCACGTTGTCTACACCGTAATTTTTTCTAAACAAAGTAGTAAGTTCAGATCCAATTTGTCCCAATGCTCCAGTTATTAATATTTTTTTCAAGGTTGCACCTCCGAGTATATTTTAAAGTACTAACAATTATGCTACTTATAATGTAGCACATAATAATGTGTTATGACAAGGTGTTTGTGAAATTTTTTCTAAATATTAATAAGTCGCGGGAGATACAACTTTTTTTCTTGAAAATTACAGGAATCTATAGTATATTGATATTATCTTAAGGAGATTGTTTTAAATAAAAATTAACCTGCTAGGTTAATAAATTTGACACAAGGGGGTACGATAATATATAATGGAATTAGAGTATAAATCCAATAAATTGAGAAAACAATGCGAAAATCCTAGCCTCGCAAAAAAAGAATACGGTGCTAGAATCGGTAATAAGTTAGTACAAAGAGTTGGCGAGTTATTAGCTGCAAACAGTTTGCTAGATATTAAATGTATTCCATCAGCAAGATTGCATAGATTAGAAGGAAAAAGATCTACTGAATATTCAGTAGATCTAGTTCATCCCTTTAGACTTGTGTTTAAGCCTGTTTTAAAAACCGATAAAGATATGAATAAAATTGCAAACATTAACATAGTAAAAATTGAGGAGGTTGTTGATTATCATGGCAAACAAAAATAAGAATAATTTCACGCCTACAATAGCAATCCCACCTGGAGAAACAATAAGAGAAAATATGGAGTTTTTGGGAATAAACCAAAAAGAATTGTCTATTCGCTTGGATATAACACCTAAACATCTAAGCAATATTCTTAGCAGCAAGTCACCTATCACATACGAATCTGCTATAAAATTAGAAACAGTTATTGGACCAAGCGCAAAGTTTTGGATGAATTTAGAGACAAATTTTCAGCTAAACAAATCTCGATTAGAAAAGCTAGAGCGACTGGATGTTGATGCTAAATTGCTGAAGGACATTCCATATAAAGTAATGAGTCAACTAGGATGGGTAAAAGAGACCAACAAGACATCCGCGAGAATTATGAACATCAGAAAATTCTTTGGAGTTGCCCATTTATCATCAATACAGCCTGCCTACGCTGTTATGTACAGAAAACAAAAACAAAACAAAGAGATTTCTAATCTAAGCATTCTAACTTGGCTTAGAAAAGCTGAATTAAAAGGTATTTCTAGAGATGTCGAAGAGTTTAACAAGTCAAAATTAAGAACGTTCATTCCTCTTTTTAGAAAACTGACACTAAAAGAACCTTCTTTCTTTTATACAGAAATGAAAAGATTGTGTGCCGAATGTGGTATCGCGCTTGTCTTAGTTGAAAGTCTTCCTAAAACGTATATATGTGGAGCCACCATTTGGCGAAACAACAAGGCGATACTAGCTTTAAGTGTAAGGGGAAAAAGAGCAGATATTTTTTGGTTCACTTTTTTTCATGAGTTGGCACATTTAATTAATCATTCTAAAAAAGAATTCCACATTAGTTATGAAAATGACACTCAAGAAGATGAAGCCGATAAAATAGCAAGCAATTATCTCATCCCTGAAGAGCTATATAACACTTTTACTAATTCATTTCAGTATACGGACAAAGCTTCTATAATTGATTACTCGCATAAAATAGGTATTGCACCATGTATATTAGTTGGTAGGCTATTGCATGATAAAAAAATTGATTACATGAATTATAGCGATATGCGGCCTTCCTTTGAAATTGTTAGGGATGCCTAAAAGAAAAGGTGACAGTGGGGACGGAGCAATTTTGTCGCATATCCAAATTATAACAATGCGACAAAATTGTCGAGTAGGATGATGCGACTCGCTATGAGTGATTTGCTAAATCTTTCTCAGCGGGGTTCCCACCCGCTATATGTTACGCCCTTCGTGGCGCACGCTCCGTCCCCACTTTTTTGTGGATGTTAGAAGAATGTTAGAAAAGACCGAAAAAAACAAGAACTCACGCAAATAAATATCTATTGCGAGTGTTCTTGTTTCAACATTTGATTGGAGCTGATAAGCGGACTCGAACCGCCGAACCTCTTCCTTACCAAGGAAGTGCTCTACCACCTGAGCTATATCAGCATGTGTTTTTCGTGACTAGAATAGTATATATTATTATGGCGAAAAAGTAAACAAAAAAATAAGGTGACAGTGGGGACGGAGCAATTTTGTCCCCCCACGGGCCCCTCTACAAATTCATGACAATTACTAGCTTAGCGCATGAACAATTAATCCACTTCTTAGTTTTGGCTCAAACCAAGTTGATTTTGGTGGCATAACTTCTCCTGCATCTGCAATTGAAAATAGGTCTTCAATTGACGTTGGATACATAGAAAAAGCTATTTTCATGTCTTTACTTACTCTTTTTTCTAATTCTCCTAGCCCTCTAATTCCACCAACAAAGTCAATTCTTTTGTCAGTTCTTGGGTTTCCTATTCCAAGGGTTGGGTTTAAAAGATTTTTTTGAAGTATTTCTGCATCTATTCGCTCTACTGGATCATTTTTGTCAAATGTTCCTTCTTTTGCAATCAGCTTAAACCATTGACCTTCTAAAAACATTCCAAAAGTATGTTTTTTAGACGGTTTAAACTGAACTCCTTGTTCAGCTTTCTCTATATCAAATTTTTCTTCTATTTTTGTTAATAGTTCTTCTTTAGTAAGTCCATTTAAGTCTTTTACAACACGGTTATAGTCCATGATGTATAAATCTTTGTCCGGGAAGATTACAGATAAAAAGTAATTGTATTCTTCTTCACCAGTAAAGTTGGGATTTTCTTCTCTTCTTTTTAATCCTACTTTTACAGCTGAAGCAGTTCTATGATGTCCGTCTGCAATATACAGATAGTCTATTCCTGCAAATATATTTTGAATTTTGTTGCTTATCTCTTTATCATCTAACACCCACAACGTGTGAGTAATTTCATCTTCAGTAACAAAGTCATATTCTGGCTTGTGGTTGTCTACCCAAGTTGATACAATACTATTTACTTCCTCATTTGATCTATAAGTCAAAAATACAGGTTCAGTATTAGCATCACATTTATCAAAATGATTGATTCTATCAGTTTCTTTAACTGGTCTAGTGAATTCATGTTTTTTTATAACATCATTTAAGTATTCGTCAATTGATGTACATGCTACTATTCCTGTTTGCACTCTATCTTCCATTTTTTGCTGATAGATATAGTATGTTGCATCTTTTTCATAGGAAAGAATTCCGTCAGATATCATTTTATCTAAATTTTCTTTTGCTTTTAAATACACTTTTTCATCGTAACTACTAACAGAGTCATCTAAATCAATTTCTGATCTGCTAATATGTAAAAAACTATAAGGATTTTCTTTCCCCATTTGTTTAGCTTCTTCTCTATTCATTACGTCATAAGGTAGTTCTGCTACTTTAGGCGCTAATTCAGCTTTTGGTCTAATTCCTTTAAAAGGTCTTACTATTGCCATTTTATTTGCTCCCTTCAAAAAAATCTTTTATTATTGTTACTATCTCCGTCCCTACTCTTGCCTGCGCTTCGTTTGTAGACGCTCCTACATGAGGTGATAGTGACACTTTTGTATGAGTAAACAATCTATTGTTTTTAGTCGGTTCTTCTTCAAACACATCAATTGCCGCCGCTGAAACTTTACCCGAGTCAAGAGCTTCAATTAATGATTTTTCGCAAACAACTCCACCTCTTGCACAATTCACTAAATATACTCCATCTTTCATTTTAGCAAATTCGTCTTTTCCAATAACTGCACCTTTTTCTTTATCAAAAGGAATGTGCATTGAAACAAAATCTGAATCATTTAAAAGATCGTCCATAGTCATGTATGTAAATTCATCATAACCTTCTTTTTTCCCTGAGCGATTCGTATACAGTACATCCATACCAAGAGCATTAGCTCTTTTAGCTGTTTCAATTGCTATTCTACCAAAACCAATTAGTCCTAGTTTTTTACCTGCTAGCTCGATTCCTTTATACTGTTTTTTATTCCACTGACCATCTCTCATTGTTACGTTAGATGCGTGTAGATGTCTTGCAATAGAGAACATATGCCCAATTGCAAGTTCTGCAACTGAAGCGCTACTAGCGTTTGGTGTATTTGATACAACAATCCCATTCTCTCTTGCATAAGTAACGTCGATGTTATCTAGTCCTACTCCACCACGTATAATTAGTTTTAGTTTGCCTGTAGTTTTAGCTTCGTCTATAGTTTCTTTTCTAATTTTTGTAGCAGATCTTACAATTACAACGTCAAATTCTTTAACTTTCGCTTTTAAATCTTCAAGTTCATAAAATTTTGAAACTACTTCATGCCCTAAGTCTTTCAATGCCTGAACTGCTTTTTTATCTATTCCATCACAATCGAGAATTCTATACAATAGATTCGCCTCCTTAAATATCTAGTATCTCTTCAATTACCTTTAATATTTCATTTATTTCTTCTACAGTAGTTTCAGCCATATGTGCAATTCTAAATGTTTTTTCTTTTAGTTTTCCATAACCGTTAGAAATTGCGTATCCTCTTTTACCTAATTCTTTATTTAAGTCAGCAACGCTTATTCCTCTACTGTTTTTTATTGTTGTTAATGTATTAGAAGCATACTTATCTTCTGCAAACATTTCAAATTTATCTCTTGCCCATTCACGAACTATTTTTGCCATTTCTAAGTGACGATTAAATCTATTTTCAAATCCTTCTTCTGTCATTTTATCTAGTTGATAATCTAGTGCATACATGTGTGACAATGAAGGTGTTGAAGGGTATTGGTGATCTTTCTTTTGAATACATTCATATATTTCTACTAAGTCAAAATACAAACCTCTATTTTCAACTTGTTTTGCAGCATCTAACGCTTTTTGAGAAATTGAGCATATAGCTAAGCCTGGAGGTAGTCCTAAACATTTTTGTGTAGATGTAATGCAGATATCCACACCTAATTCGTCTACGTTAATCTCTGTTCCACCTAAAGAACTTACTGCATCTAAGCAGAAGATTACATCAGGGTGTTTCTTCATTACTTCTGCTATTTCTTCTACTGGATTCATTATTCCTGTAGATGTTTCATTATGAGTAATTGTTACTAAATCATATTTTCCTGTTGAAAGTGCTTCTTCAACCATTTCTGGAGTAGTAGGCTCTCCTAATTCAGATGAAATTTTGTCAGCTGGTATGCCATTTGCAACAGCCATTTTATACCATCTGTCTCCAAAAGCGCCTACTGCAAAAACTGCCGCTCTCTTTCTTGTACAAGATCTAACTGCACCTTCCATTAATCCACTTCCAGAAGAAGTTGAAAGTAGTATTTGGTTTTTTGTTTTCATAAGTTTCATCATTTTTTCTGATATGCTTCTTTGTAAAATTGTAGCATCTTTAGTACGATGTCCTATCATTGGGGTAGCCATTTTGTCTAGTACATCTTTTGTAACGTCCACTGGACCTGGTATAAATAATCTTTTATGCATTTTGCAGCCTCCTAGTTTTTAAAAATTTTCTTTGAAAAATGCGAATATTCAAGTAAGTATTATCAAATGCACCTACACGTAAATTGTTTAAAATACAATTTCATAATATGGTATCCACCTTATCTAGTCAACCCTTTTAGTGAATATTTATTTGATTATATTTTAAACAACTGTTTTGCTCTCTATTAACCAAAACTTTCAAGTGATCAAATCGCATTTATTAATTATTCGTTTGATTTAGCTAGGAGTCTGATTGGCAAGACGAAAAGGTGCGTGCAGGACTTTCCGAGCAACCTCCTAACAATATTTCAACATTATGTTCATTTTCTTTATTAGAAAGCACTATAATTTTTTCTTCAATCACTTGACCATCAACTATAATTTGCTCTACATTTCCATTGACGCCATCAGGGTTTTTCACCTGTATATTATAAGTCGTACTACCATATTTGTATTTTATATTAAACTCTTTCCAATCTTTTGGTATACATGGATCAATCCTTAGCTTGTTTCCTTCTTTTTTAAATCCTAGAATATGCTCAATCCCAACTCTATACATCCAACCTGCAGCCCCAGTGTACCAGGTCCATCCGCCTCGTCCTATATGGGGAGATACTGCGTATACATCTGCAGCCATAACGTAAGGTTCAACTTTGTAAGTTGCACACTCTAGAGAAGTTCTAGAATGGTTAATTGGATTAATGGCGTTAAACAATTTGCACGCTTTATCACCTTCGCCTAGCATTGCATATGCATTAATTACCCAAGTAGCCGCATGGGTGTATTGTCCTCCATTTTCTCTAACACCTGGTACATACGCTTTGATATATCCTGGGTTTTGATCGCTTTTATCAAATGGTGGTGTAAATAGTAGTATCAGCCCTTCTTCTTTTTTAATTAAGTTCTTATCAACCGATTCCATTGCTAGTTTGCTCCTATCTAACTTGCCTCCTCCTGAAATAATTGACCATGATTGGGCTAATGAGTCAATAATACATTCTGCATTTTTAGATGCCCCTAAAGGTGAACCATCATCATAAAATGCTCTCAAATACCAAGCTCCATCCCACGCATTTTTTTCTATTGCGTTTGCAATTTTTTTAGCAAGTTCAGTATATCTATTTGCTCTATCTGGCTCATTCATATCTTTTACTATCGAAGAAAAACTGTTCAAAATACTATATAAAAACCAGCCTAACCAAACACTTTCACCTTTTCCTTTATTCCCTACCGTATTCATACCATCGTTCCAGTCGCCAGAGCCCATTAACGGAATGCCATTTTCACCAAATTTTAGAGCGTGTTCAATTGCTCTAATACAGTGATTGTATACTGATGCTTTTTCAGCCGAAGTATCTGGTTTAGTATACTTTTCATCTACCCCTTCTACTAAATGCTCGCCTTCTAAGAAATGTGTTTCTTCATTTAATATGTCATAATCTTGTGTATGCCTAATGTATTCTGCCGTTGCAAAAGGAAGCCAAAGCAAGTCATCACTAAATCTTGTTCTTATCCCTCTTTCTTCTTCACTCGGATGCCACCAGTGTTGTACGTCCCCCTCAATAAACTGATGCTTGCAGTGTAGCAGTATTTGTTCTTTCGCCATCTCTGGCATTAAGTAAATAGTATTCATAGTATCTTGAAGTTGGTCCCTAAATCCATATGCTCCACCCGATTGATAAAATGCAGACCTGCCCCAAATTCTACATGATATTGTTTGATACATTAGCCAATAATTTAACATTAAATTCATAGACAAATCTGGTGTTTTAACTTGTATCGTTTCTAATCTTTCTACCCAACTGTTCTTTGTGTTATCTAGCTCGGATTTAGAGTTGTCTATTTCTCTATATTTATTAACAAGTTCTACAATTTCGTCTTTATCTTTAGTTAACCCAAGTAAAAATGTAATTTCTTTCTCTTCGCCCACTTCTAATTCTACAATTACTTGAATAGCAACACATGGGTCGTATCCTACACCCCATGTATTTGATAAAGATACCCTTTCAAGAGATACCGGTTTTTTCATGCTTCCATTTACTCCGACAAATTCTTCTCTATTGCAAGTATAAGAATGTATCGGTTCTGATGTTGCTACGTACCCAATTCTACCAGGAAAATCTCCATTAAATGAATTTTGCATCGTAATTATCCTGCTCTTCTCATCCATTTTTGTTGCAATATACTGGTTAGAAATTTCTTCGCTAACTCCTAATACAGGTCTGATATAGTAATAAACAGATAGTTTTCTTTTATCACTTGATGTGTTTTTGATCTTAAGTAAATTTATTTTGATAGAATCATTATTTGGAACAAACAGCGTTAAGCTTTGCGAGATACCATTGCTTTTATGCTCAAAAGTTGTATAGCCCAATCCATGGCGAATCAAATAACTCTCTACTTCCCTAATAGGAAGAGGCGTGATTGTCCATACATCTCCATTTTCTTCATCTCTGATGTATACTACTTCACTTGGAGAATCTGAAACTGGATCGTTAGTCCAAGGAGTAAGTTTGTTTTCTCGACTGTTTTCTGACCAAGTGTAGCCCGCTCCACTCTCTGTGACCATAAATCCAAATTTACTATTTGCAATTACGTTTACCCACGGTGCAGGAGTGTGAATATTTTCTTTAAATTTAATTATATACTCTTTGCCATCTTTGCTAAAACCTCCATATTCGTTGAAATAGTCGACATTTATCGGTTCATCATCACTTAAATATACTATTTCGCTCTTCTTGAAATTCATTTTAGGCAAGGACTGATAATCTATCTTCCCATGTATAATTTGATTTTTAAGGGAGCCTAGTTCTGCTTTTATATTTATTCTAGCCACGGTATTAAGTAGAATTATGTCTTCTTCTGGCATTGCATTGCCCTTTCTAACAAATACTCCTCCTGCTTGATCTAAGATATGCTTGCTATAGCTAGCTAAAACAGCTGAGTCAATCAATTGCATTAAAGGCTGAAGGTAACTTGCTTCATCTTCATTTAATATAACTAAATCTACTTCCAAACCTTTAATTCTCCAGTATTCATGCGCTTTTAATAGGTCTTTGATAATATCAATATCTTCAACTTTGCTTATACTTACTAAAACAATAGGTATATCTCCAGAAATACCATATGCCCAAAGTCCTCGTTGGCTTCTAGTGTTCTTTTTAATAATTGCTTCATATTTTCTTCTAATCGGGCTTGGGTATAAAATATGAGTAATCATCGCCTGATAACAGCCAATTTCGTTTCCTGTTAGATCTAAGTATTTCGTTTCTACTTCACTTCTTGTAAATGCGAGTTTAAATGATCTAGATACACTTGATTTATCCTGATATTTTTTAATTGTTTCAATTGCATTTTCTCTGCTTTCTTCAAAACCTGTAATTAGTGAAATTACAGCCGATTTAGAACTACCTATTTTTATCGTTCTTCTTAAACTCATAATTGGGTCAATTACAACACCTGTAAAATTACTAAGTGGTGTTTCTAAAGCCCTTGGGTTAGATATATCTCTACCTCTACCAATAAAACTTTCTCGATTGGTTTCATATTGCAAATTCCCTATCGTTTCACCTTCAACAACCATAGTGCTAAACACATATTTACTATCTTCTTTCTCATCTCTACTTCTGCGCTTTGAAATTATACTATTATATTTAGGAACAGCTTCTGTAATTATAAATAAATTACTAAATGCAGGATGAGAGATATCTGTAAAATATTCTGCAATAACTGTTTCAAAATAGCTTGTAACTTCAAATGTTACAGCCTCTTGTCCATGGTTTGTTATTGTAACATTTCTTACTTCAGCATTATCTTCAGGTGACACGATTATTCTCGTATGAGTGTCTATATTATCATCTGTCCTCAGGAATTCTGCTTTGTCTTGCGAAAATATTACTTTGTAGGCATCTGGTTCACTCTTTTGTGGTTCATAAGTTGTCGACCACACCTGATTTGTTTCTAGCTTTTTTATAAATAAATAAGTT
Organism: Alkaliphilus sp.; assembly: GCA_002733545.1. Classification (GTDB taxonomy): domain Bacteria; phylum Bacillota; class Clostridia; order Peptostreptococcales; family NVVX01. The sequence continues at coordinate 53,997 of NVVX01000005.1, read as the reverse complement.
CCATATCTACCTACTATTGCATCTCGTCTCCATCTGTTTATATATATGTTGTTAAACTTGCTATACCCTCCACCTCCACTAGTGATCATCACAGAATAACTACCATTGGATAAAATATTACATTTTGGAGGAAAATTTTCTGGAACTCCGTAATTTCTTTTAACTTCATTTCGCTCTTTAACTTCTGCAGGTAATTCTAAGCTTTCTTTATATTCTTTTGTAGTAATCGCTTGTGTTGATATTCTTTCTTGTAGCAATATTTCAGCAGATTTTATTATAGGGCTAGAATGAAATCTTTTTTGCATAATATTGCCATTTAAATAGTTGTTTATTGCAACTATGCTCATGCCTAAGTGATGAGCCATATAACTCTTAATTATTTTTTTTGTATCATCTATTTTAATCCTTCTCGTTGTATAGTCCAATGCTTCATAAAGCCCATAACTACCTTTGGCACCTTCTGAAATTATTCTGTATATGTTCTTCATAGCACTGTACGAGTCATAAGGTAGTGTCAGCAAAGTAGCGTACGGCGATATAACTGTATCTTCCCTCAAGCCTCTTTTTAAACCTAAATCTGGAACCCCAAAAGCTTTGTATTGGTAGTTTAAACTTAAGTCAAAATCATAGTAGCCTGATTCAGAAACTCCCCAAGGTACTTTTCTTTTTTTACCATATTTTTTCTGTGCTTTTATTACAGTTGCATATGTTATATCTAATACTGAGTCTTCATAATTTTTCATAATTAAGTAAGGCATAAAGTACTCAAACATTGTTCCTGTCCAAGATACTAAGCACTTTTCACCATTTATATTAGTTAGAGCTCTTCCAAGTTTAAACCAATGCTTCATCGGAATTTCACGCCTTGCTATTGCAATATAGCTTACTATTCTTGCTTCGGAAGCTAGTAAATCATAGTATGAATTCGTTAATTTTTCGTCTTGCACATGATATCCAATCGAAAACAAATGTCTTTTTGCATCGTAGAGATGCACAAACTTTGTTTCTTCAATTATTTTGCTAATTCTAGCAGATAATTCATTAAGTTTAGTACTTGATTCATCTTGATTCGAACAAGCTTTTAGCCCTTCATTTATCGTAATCAAGTAACTAATAAAGTTTCCGCTATCAACAGTAGAAATATACTGTGGTCTCAACACCTCCAATGTCCTCGTATCGTACCAATTATACAAATGCCCTTTCCATGTTTCCATTTTTTCAATAGTAGTTATTGTTTCGTTAATTCTATTTAGCATGTTTTCAGCCGAAATATAGTTAAAATCTCTTGCACATAATATAGACATTAAATATAATCCAATATTTGTTGGAGATGTTCTGTGCGCTAATTTATTAGGCGGGTATTCTTGGAAATTGTCTGGGGGCAAAAAATTCGACCCAGTATTTACAAAATTATCATAGTATGCCCAAGTGTCTTTTGCTATTTCTGCTAGAACATCATTTTCTTCATCCTCTAGGATTTCTTTCTTAACAAGCTTATCTCTACTAATCAAATATGCCAACAAAGGTGACGCTCCCCATAACACGAACAGAATTATTGAGTAAATTATGTTACTTGGTCTTAGCAAAATTGTAGCTATTAATAGTCCAACTGTAATCCAAATAGCTGGGCTCATTACTTTGTAATAATTCCATAAATCACCATCATGTTTTTTCTCAATATTTGCTGCTGTAACCCATTCTAGAAGATTTTTTTTACTAATGTATACTCTAAAAAGCGTTCTAGAAATCGCATCCAACATTACATATGCTTTATACGGCAGAAAAACTATCGTTACTATGCTTATAACACAAAATCTTTTAAGACTAGTAATTACTCTATTTTTTTCTCTACTTCTTAAAAACTCGCTTTCTTTTAAGCAATCATCTGCTAGAGTAAGTAAATGTGGAAACAAAACACTTGTGATAGCAAAAACAAACCACAGCTCAATATTCTCACCTACAAAAATAGCTCCTAGAACAAAGAACAAGATCTGGTTTATTGGCACTACACTGCGCCTTAAATTATCTATGATCTTCCATTTAGATATTATTGTGATTTTACTTTTCTTGCTTATACCTAACCACTTTATCAACTGCCAATCTCCTCTAGTCCACCTATGCAAACGCTTCATAAAACTTAAATATTTTCCCGGGAAACTGTCAATCAATTCTATATCACTCGCTAATCCTGCTCTCACGTGAATACCTTCAAGCAAGTCATGACTAAGTATTGTATTGTCAGGGACAACGTTTTTTAATACTTGGCTAAAAACTCGCAAGTCATATATCCCTTTCCCCACAAAAATACCTTCTCCAAATAAATCTTGATAGACATCAGAATACGCAGTTGTATAAGAATCTACTCCTCCTTTACCTGCAAACAATTTTGAGTAAAGTGTTCTGCTTGCACTGTCAATTTCTGTTCCAATTTTAGGTTGAATTATTCCGTACCCTCCTACCACAATTCCTTTTTCTTCGTCGATTTCTGCCCTGTTTAAAGGATGCGATATAATTCCAATTAATTTCTTAGCAGTATCCATAATTAGTTGAGTATCAGCATCGATCGTAATAATATACTCTACGTCTCTCAAGTTGCATATCTCGCTAGAAACAGTAGAGTAGCTTGTATTTTCAATTCCTAAGATTAAACGGTTTAATTCAGTCAATGCCCCTCTTTTTCTTTCCCACCCCATCCATTTTTGCTGTTTATCACTGTATTGACGTTTTCTATGGAAATAATAAAAAATATTTTCTTCATAATTATATTCTTTATTTAGCTTTTTAATATCTTCTAATATCATCTCTATTATCTCTTTATCCTCTTCTAACTCACACTCTTTCGCATCTTTAAAATCTCCTGCTATTGCAAAGTATATATTCTCTTCTTTATTTGCTAAATAATATACTTCTAACTGTTTTACTAGTTGTCTTCCACTTTCTACATCATCTATAAGAGCAGGTATTACGACTAATGTTTTAGATTTTTTTGGAATGCCTCCTTCATACTCTAGTCGCGGCAAAAATACAGGCGTAAATATGCTCATCATCATTCTGTTAGTAAAAACTACTGCAATTTCAGCCGAAATACTAACAACAGGTAAAAGCATCAGTGAATATGAGATAAATCGGAAATCTTCTAATACATTTAAGTGAAAATATATTATCAAAGTTATAGTCGCTGTAATCATTGCAATAGGTGCAAAGTAGAGAAATAGCCTTTCATTGTAACTAAAGTAGCACCTCGTGTTTATCCCTAAAAATGAAAAAAGCTCTTTTCTTCCTCTATTTATTAGGAAGTATCCTACATGTTTTTTCTTTTTGGACTCATTCTCTACATCGCTCATGCAGGCACATTCTACCGCTTTTTTAGCTACTAGTATTTCTTCTAAATGGTGTTTTTTAGCAATTAATTCAATTTGATTTCTATAATAGTCACGTGATTCAAAATCCATTTCCGGGTATATTCCAGCAGGATCTTCTCTAAGCACTTTCTCAACGAAACTTAAGCTCTCAAAAATATCGCTCCAATCAATAATTGCAACTTCATTCAAACTCACTATTGCATTCCCTATAGATATTTTTAAAGCTGTTTGTTCTTTATGTTCTTCATCAATTAATCTCTTAATCGTAGTATTGTGTTTACAGTGATTATTCTCGATGTATGCAATTACTTCTCCTGAATCGATATCATTCTTCCTAAGTTCTCTCAAAAAATACTCGATAAATGAGGAATTCATTTCTTCATTACTTATTTTCTTTAATTCATTTATTAATTCGTGCTTTTCTCGTTCCATTATTTGGTCGGCTAATGCTCTGCCTTTCTCAATTTTATATGCTTTTTCACTAATCAATCTAATAAAATCAATTATAGCAACTCTTAGCACTAGAGAAATTGACCATATTTCAGATATAGATAGTGTTCTTATCGACTGATACTCTTTAACAAATTCCACTAAAGTATCCTCGTCAAGGTTTGCATCACTATGCGCAATCAATTCAATCATACTAACAAATATTCTGGGGTAACCCTTCCAAAATCCGTTTTTTATACAATTTAGTTTCATAAACCTCTCTTTTTCTAATTTCTTCACTACCTCTTTAATTTGTTCCTCTAGTTTATAAAAATTATCTAGTAACCATTCTGAAGCTAGTGACAGTCCCCTCTTTTTATTCGCTCTTTCATTTAATTCTCTATATATGAAAGCTATACGATCAAAATTATCACTTAATCTTCTTATAAGCACTTTGTTAAGCTTTGCTTTTTTATATACCTCATGTTTTCTTGCTATTTCTTTGGCATGTTTTAAAAGCTCCTCTTTGTTTAAAATAATATCTGTAAAATCTATGGGATCATCTTTTTTTCTACTAAATAGCGAAGTAATGTCATGTTTTTTCATATTCTTTACTCTCCTTCTGCGCCTTCATCTGAATACACAGTACAATATTTAACTATTTTGATTAATTATCATTTTTTTTATTTTGTCTTCATAGAAAACTGCAAGTTCCTCTGCATACTCTTGAGTAAAGCCTTCTGTATGAATATTAAACGAAGCTTTTTCATTATCTGGCAAAATTAGAGCCCATCCTTTATCATCTATTATCTTTACTCCTTCAAATAATTCTATCTTATTATTTTTGTTTTCTTCTATCATTTTTCTCATTATTTCTCCTTTATCCTTCCAGTCACACTGTACAAGCTTCTTAGTATAATAAAAAGCAGGAATCTCATCTAGCAAACCTCCTAATGTCATACTGTTGCTTACTAATAAATCTATAATAATCCCCACTGCCCAAATTGCATGGTAATTTAAGATAAACTGATACGGGACACCTTTTTCTGTTTCATTGTTTTTTAGGATTTCATTCATTACGTTTGATGGGTTTGATTTTGTTTTTTCTATAGTAACACCATAGAATTTCGCCATATTTTCTATAACATTTGGAAACGTATAGGGTAGTACAAGCTTTTTGACTTTTTTTGTTTTAAAGATAGTTAATGCTAATAAAAATTGTAATCGCTCGCTTTCAATTACTCTTCCTTTTTCATCAATTAGTACCATATCAGCGCTGCTATCTTGTATGACAATACCTAGTGTTGCTCCACTCATGGTTACTCTACTAGCAATACTATTTATATTGTTTTCTTCATCTTCAAATTTATTCGAAATATTGATGTATCTTGTTTGACAGCCTATGTTTTCTAAAAATTCTTTAGCTAAATCTATAATACTAGTAGACTTTGAAGCTATAACTATTTTAGGATTTTTTTTCTTGATTTCTTGTACATTTTTTATTAATTTGATACCTTCTTCAATGTAATAATGAGATATATTGTTGGAGGTAATTGTCTTTTTTATTTGATCAGCGTTGCATCTTTTAAAATCTTCACGAGACATCAAATTTTCTATCTCACGCTCAAGATTTCTATCTATGTTAACACCATTTTCATTCACTACTTCAATAAATAGATTATTGGCATTTAAACTACCTGTTTCAACACAAAAGCCACCATTTGCATTATGATGTCTAACTGCAAAATTATTTAAAGATAACACCGCATTATCGATGGTAATTGCTTGTGCTCCTGTTGTGTGAATACCCGCTACTAAAGAGTTAGCTATTAGTTTAGTCGCATTTGAATCCCCACTGCTTACAACTATGATTGATTCCCCACCCAAAATCGATGCATACGTAGCACCAAGTTTTGACGCGAATTCTGGTGTAATTTCTACATTTATTTCACCTGATATTCCTTTATTTCCGAAAATGGTTTTTCTTAGTTTTGTTCCCCAAATCAAGTTTTGACTTACAACCGAATTCTCATCAATAGTTTTATATGGCCATAGTTTTAAACTCGGTTTTACAGTAACATTATCTCCCAATACGCTACCTTCCCCAATAACAACATTTTCATATACATTCACTCTTTTTTTTATTCTTGTATTTGAACAAACTACTGCACCGCTTACATGTGTATCGACTCCTATTAAATTGTTGTTCCATATAATACTTTTCTTAAGTACCGATCTTGCTTCTAAAGTACAATTATCCCCTACAATTGTGTGCGGTCCTAAAACGGAACCTTTATTTAGCAAACAATTTTCCCCTATGTATACAGGAGGAATAATTTTTACATCTCCATAAAGAACTGAATTTTTTCCCATCCATATGCCTGTAGATGATTCTAAATTTTCAAGCTCAACATTCACTTTTCCATCCAAAATGTCAAAATGTGTTTGTTTATATGAATTTAAGTCGCCTATATCGCACCAATAATCATCTGTAACAAAGCCGTACATACTTACTTTTGCCGCTAGTAATTTAGGAAACAAGTCTTTACTAAAATCAAAAATATCTCCTTTTTTATAATCTGAGATTACTTCTGGCTCTATAATATATATTCCGGTATTTACTGTATTACTGAACACTTCTCCCCAGCTTGGTTTTTCAAGAAATCTAGTAATTTTGCCTTCTTCATTAGTAATTACAACACCATACTCTATTGGGGAATCTTCTTTTTTAAGTACAATTGTTATTTTAGAGGTTTTGTATTTATGATATTCTACCGCTTTTTTGATATCTAAATCTGTCAACGCATCTCCGCTTATTACAATAAATGTTTCATCTATAAACTCTTCTGCATTTCTTACGCAGCCCCCTGTTCCTAAAGGCTCGTCTTCAACGTAGTATGAAAGATTTACACCCCATTTTTCACCTGTTCCAAAATAATCAATTAATACCATTGGTAAATATGCGACGGTTACTGCAATTTCTCTAATTCCATGTTTTTTTAACAAGTTGATAGTGTATTCCATTACTGGTTTATTTAAAATGGGCACCATTGGTTTTGGCAAACTACAAGTTAGCGGTCTTAACCTTGTCCCTTTCCCACCTGCCATTATTATTGCTTTTATATTTACCACTCCCTAGATTTGTTTAATCTGAACATATACTTGAAGCAATTTAAAAGAACAGTTATTATTTTATGATTTTTTTGATATTCTATGTATTTTATTGAAATAATAATAGTAATCTTGATTTTTTTCATGAAGAGATTCTATGTTCACTTTTAGTCCAAGCTATGATATGATATATTGATATCAACATGAAGCATAAATTGGCTTTGTTTTTTTGATTTTAAACAGGCTGTTTAATGCTAGAAAGGTGAGTTATATGCATATTGAAAATTTGAGATTTTTTTACATGGTTGGAAAAGCAAAAAGTATATCAAAAATTGCAAATGAGGTTCACATTTCTCAATCTGCTTTGAGTCAACAAATACAAAAGTTAGAAAATCACTTGGGATTTAATTTGCTAACTAGAAGTAATAAAGGTGTTGAATTAACAGAAAAAGGGCAAATCGTTTTTAAGTATGCTGATCATATTGTCAGAACTTATACTAAAATGCAATCTGACCTAAATAGTCACGAAAGTATTATAAGAATAGAAGGCACATATCCAATAGCGACTTATGCTCTTCCCTGTACACTGTATAGAATGAAAAAAAAGTTCCCAAAACATAAGTATGAACTAATATCAAACTCATCTGAAAACATAACAAACAATATTCTCAACGATATTTGTGATATTGGCTTTGTCAATGGAAAGCCGAGTGCTAAAAATATACAATCTTTATATGTAGGTTCCGATAAAATTATTCTAGTTGCAGAACAAAATACTAGTATACCTCAAAAAATAGATATGAAAGATTTGCTTAAATATACTTTAATCATGCTAAATGATAGATTTGAAATCAAAAAAACTATTGAAATAAAGTTAAAAGAGATAGGTTTTTCTTGTGATGATTTAAACATAATATTCAAGCTAGATTCTCTAGAAGCAATTAAATCTTCAATTTCTAAGGGCTATGGCCTGGCATTTTTACCTTATATGTCAATAAAAAAGGAACTGTATACGAAACAGTTCAAGTCTATAAAAATAGATGGATTTGATCCGATAAACGAGATTCACCTTATTCACAAAAATAATCAACATTTCAATAATTCACTAGTAGCCTTTGTTAATTATTTTAGCAGTGTAGGAAAAGAGGGGTTCTGTTAAATGCTTTTAAGGTTTAGTTACTGTTATTTCCCATACCCCATTCATCACTTCATCAACTAGTACTTTTGCACCACGATCTTTGTAATGATTTGTAACAGATTCCTGTACGCAGCTATGGTCAGTAACAGCCCTAACTGATTCACCAGAATTTATTTTTTTTAGTTCTTCCATTATCCTCATAAGTGGCAAAGGGCACATATCTCCGAAACAATCCAATTCTTTCATACGTTTCACTCCTCGGTGGGTGGTGCAAGTAGGTGTGCAGACAGTTCTCTTGCGTTTTGGTGCAAGAGGACGGTTCTCTTGCACCACTTTGTGACAGTTAATTATTTTCCTGTGAACTCAGCTTTCCTTTTTTGTAGAAAGGCTTCCATGCCTTCTTTTTTGTCATCAGATGAAAAAGTTTGTCCAAACAATGCAGATTCGTATTTGCTAGCTGTAGATAAATCTGTGCTCATTCCTGTATTTACTGCTTTTTTGCACATTTGAACTGCGTACGTTGCAGGTTTTGCTATTTGCTTAGCTAATACATTTACTTCATTTAGCAAGTCTTCAACTGGCACAACTTTATTAGCCAGCCCAATTCTATATGCTTCATTGGCATCAATCATTTTCCCACTATAAAGAAGTTCTTTTGCTACTCCTAGTCCTACTAACCTTGGTAATCTTTGCGTCCCAGCAAACCCTGGTATTATTCCAAGAGATACCTCTGGCTGCCCAAATTTAGCTTTTTCTGATGCAATTCTTATATCGCATGCCATAGCTAACTCGCAACCTCCGCCTAATGCAAATCCATTTACGGCTGCGATTACTGGTTGAGGCAATTCTTCTATTTTGTTAAAAACTCCTTGTCCAAATAACGACCATTCATGCCCTTCAATTGCTGTCATGCCCATCATTTCAGTAATATCTGCACCAGCAACAAATGCCTTTCCATTTCCTGTAATTATTACTACCCTGATTTCTTTGTCCTTTTTAATCTCTTCTAGCAAAAGTGAAAGTTCAGTTAACGTATCTCTATTTAGTGCATTTAGTGCTTTGGGCCTATCAATAGTTATTGTTGCAATGCTTTCTTGTTTTTCAAAGATTAAATTTTTGTACTGGCTCATAGTTGCCTCCTTAGATTGTTTAGACTGGTGTAGACACAAGGGGACGGTTCTTTTGTGTCGTGCGATAGTTTTTAACGACACAAAAGAACCGTCCCCTTGTGTCGCTTTATTTGTAATCGTTGTAAAATCCACGCCCTGATTTTTTGCCTAAGTAACCTGCCTCAACCATCTTTCTCAGCAGTGGGCATGGGCGGTACTTAGAATCTCCAAAGCCTTCGTATAGAACTTCCATAATTGCTAATACTGTATCATTACCTATAGCATCGCAAAGTCTAAGTGGACCTATTGGATGGTTAAACCCAATTTTTGCAACATCATCTATTGTTTCTTTATCCGCTACTCCTTCATAAAGTGTAAAAATAGCTTCATTTAACATAGGAATCATTATTCTGTTTCCTACAAACCCCGGATAGTCATTCATTTTAACAGGAGTTTTTCCTATATCTGTCGCAAGTTTCATAATTGTACTAATAGTTTCTTCATTAGTAGCTAAACTAACTATAACTTCAACTAATTTCATAATATGAACAGGACTAAAAAAATGCATTCCTATAACTTTTTCAGGTCTTTTAGTGATTGCTCCTAAGGCTACAACCGCTAGTGAAGAAGTATTTGTTGCTAAAATTGTATGCGCAGGACATAACTCATCTAATTTTTTGAAAATCCCTTCTTTTAATTGCTTATTTTCAGGTACTGCTTCAATTGCTAAGTCTACGTCGCAATTTGCTTCGTTCCATTCGCCTACAATCGTAATGTTCTTTAAGGCTTTTTCTTTATTTTCTTCTGTCATTTTACCTCTTGCTACACCTTTTGCTAATGTTTTTGTAATTCTAGCAAGTCCATTTTTAGCATCGTTCATGTCATAACCTTGCAAAACCACATTAATTCCTGACTGCGCAATTACCTGAGCAATTCCAGCTCCCATTTGACCAGGACCTATTACAAGTACTCTTTTTATCGACATATTCTACACTCCTCATAAATCAATTTTTTCACTGGTGCACGGGGACGGTTCTCTTGCACCGAAAATTGTATGGCGCGGTGCAAGAGAACCGTCCCCTGTACCACCTATTTATTCCTCGTTAAAATCTTATCAATTTTTTCACTAAAAAGCAACTACTTCTCCATGTTTTTCTTCTTTTTTTATGTCAATTATTTTATTTTCCTCATCTAATATTATAATTTTAGGCTCAAAATCCTGTACCTCTTTTTCGTGAATCCAACAATATGCTATAATTATTACATTATCCCCTGGTTGTACTAGTCTTGCCGCAGCGCCGTTTACGCAAATTACACCACTTCCTCTTTCTCCTTTTATTACATATGTTTCAAGGCGTGCGCCATTATTGTTGTTTACAATTTGCACTCTCTCGTTCGGGTAAATATTTGCTTTTTCTAATAAATCTTCATCAATTGTAATACTTCCCACATAGTTTAGGTTTGCCTCTGTTACTGTTGCTCTATGAATCTTTGATTTAAAAAAATTTAACATCAATTAGTTTCCCTCCAAAATAATATTATCTATTAATCTTACTTTAGCAATCTTGACTGCTATAGCAATAAGAACTTTTCCTTCTAGTAGTTTTATTCTTTCTAAGTTTAACATATTTACTGCTTCAACATAATCTATAGTTATTTCCGGTTCATTGTGTATGTTAGCTTTAATGTTAGAAACAATTTTATCTAAATCGCGTTCGCCAGCTTTTACTTTGTCTTTTGCTTCAAACAAGCTTTTTGATAACACCAATGCAATTTGTCTCTCATTCTTTGTCAGATTGACATTCCTAGAGCTCATTGCCAGCCCATCTTTTTCTCTTATAATTGGGCAAGGAATAATTTCAGTGCTTAGATTAAGATCTTCAACCATTTTCATAATTACCAACACTTGTTGTGCATCTTTTAGTCCAAAATATGCTCTGTTTGGTTCTATAATATTAAACAGTTTATTGACAATTGTTGTAACGCCTCTAAAATGTCCAGGTCTTGATGCCCCACAAAGCTTATCAGTTATTTTTTCTACTTTAACATATGTATTATACCCTTTAGGATAGATTTCTTCAACACTTGGTTTAAATACATAATCTGCGCCTGCTTCTTCCGATAAACAGCTATCACGTTCTAAATTCCTTGGATACACTCCATAGTCTTCATTTTCACCAAATTGAGTAGGATTTACAAAAATACTCACAACAACAACGTCATTATTTTCTTTTGCTTTCTCAATTAAGGAAAGATGTCCTTTGTGTAAATATCCCATTGTTGGTACTAATGCTATAGATAGATTCATTTTTTTATATTTCTTTATTACTTCTTTCATTTCTGTAATTGTTTTAATGATTTTTATTGTATTTTCGCTGCTTCTATTTTTCATGTGATCACTTCTTTCCACCGATTTTAGCACACACAAGAGTCTTTGAGGACGGCACTTTTTAACTCTTTGACTCTCCTCAAATCTTAATATAGTTTTTCCAAAACTTCTTCTTTAATTTTAAATGTATGGACTTCTTCTGGAAATAGCCCTGCTTGAATTTCTTCTCTATATTCTTTTACAGCATCCTTAATAACTGACCCTACCTCACAATATTTTTTTACAAACTTTGGTGTGAAGTCGCTATACATTCCTAACATGTCTTGAATAACCAGTACTTGACCATCGCAGTCTTTGCCTGCACCTATTCCAATTGTAGGAATATCTATGCTCTTKGAAATCAGCTTTGCCAGTTTTGCTGGAACACATTCTAGTACAATTGCAAACACGCCTGCCTCTTGTAGTAGTTTTGCATCTTCTAGAATTTTTTTTGCTTGTTGTTCATCTTTACCTTGTACTTTAAATCCGCCCATCATATTTACTGATTGTGGGGTCAAGCCAAGGTGCCCCATTACAGGTATTTGTGCTTTTATTAGTGCTTCTATTTTATCTACTACTTCTCTTCCACCTTCTAGTTTTACAGCATGAGCATTTGCTTCTTGAATCATTCTGCCAGCATTTCTAATTGTTTCTTCAACACTGATGTGATAAGACAAGAAAGGCAAATCAGCAATAACATAAGCTCTTTNNACACCTCTTGTCACTGCTTTTGTATGATGTATCATATCGTCTACTGTCACCTGCAAAGTGTTTTCGTAGCCTAAGATAACCATTCCTAGAGAGTCTCCAACTAATATACTATCTATGCCTGCTTCGTCAAGTAGCTTCGCTGTAGAGTAATCGTATGCAGTTAGCATAGAGATTTTTTTTCCTTCTTTTTTGCTCTTTATAAATGATGTTGTTGTAAATTTATTCATCTTAGTCCCTCTTTCCATTTTTCATTTAGTTTTTTTATTATATCTTCTCTGCCTTCTAGTTTCATTTTACTAGCTAATTCTGTTGTTTTTTTACCTAACATGCAATAATTCTCTAGCATATCAGGGCTTCTTACTTTAATTTCTTCTATATGCTTAGTAATTGTATTAATATCACCTCTAGCAATAGGTCCCGTTAAAGCTGCAGCTGTTCCATATTTGTTGATGTTTTCTAAACTACCATTTATAAGAGGCAGCAAAGCTCTAAATCCTTTTTCTTTATCAATACCAATGGTCTCAAATATGGCAAGCCCAAAATCCATTAGTGTAACAGTATAGTTAGATACAATACATGCCGCAATATGGTAGAGAGTTTTATCCTTAGAATCAACAATAAAATATTTATTACCGCAAATATCTAGTATCTTAGTTATTTCTTTAATTCTTTCATCTCCTTCAATGCTAAACACTGTATTTTCTAAATCAAGCACTGCTTTTTCGATTGAAGCAAATGCTTGAAGTGGATGTAGAGAGAAAATACTACAGTTTTGCTTTTTTGCACTTTCTAAAATTACTGAACTGAGCGCTCCACTCATATGCCCTACCATACTACCCTTCTTAAAACCATCATTAATAGCAATTTCGTCACACACAGATTTAATACTGTCATCATTTGTTGTTATGCAGATTACATCCGCTTTTTGGGTGAGCTCAGAAATATTTCTATATGCTTTGCTATTTGTAATGTTTGATGCTTTTTCTGCAGAAATATATGATCTGCTATAATAGCCTTCTACAAAAAAACCGTTATTCACTAGATATTTTCCAAAACTTGTTCCTACTTTGCCAGCACCAATAAATCCAATTTTCACAAAACCACCTCATTTCAGTTTGCTAAAGTCATTAGAACTCGGAAAAATCCAAAAACAAAAACATCTTTTGAGCACTCCAAAAGACGTATAGTTTATTATTATTTGCTTCCGTCTCGGTCCTGAAGGCTCAGAGCAGAAAATTATTTAGTTTTATTTATTTTTTAGTATAGGTAAGATTCTTAAATAGATACCTTCCTAAGCCGAGTTTAACAGATATTTTTGAATATTGCAAGTAAAAATTTTTTGTATATACTTAATCTGTAGTAACACTACTCAAATACTATTGCTTCCATTAACGCTATGTAAAGCTACTGTTAATACCTTAGCTAATCGACAATCTTATATTTTCTTGCCTCTCTTCTAGTTTCGGCAGTTCAATAGGAATTACATTTAGCCTATAGTACAAGTCTTCTCTAAACAACCCCTTTTTTATCATTACTTCTAAATCGCAGTGAGTTGCTGCAATTATCCTCACATTGCACTTTATAACTTTATTCCCACCAATACGCTCAAACTCTCTTTCTTGTAAAACTCTCAATAATTTCACCTGCATGTCTAGAGGCATATCTCCTATTTCATCAAGAAAAATGGTTCCTTCGTTAGCTGCTTCAAATTTACCTATTTTCCTGTGTATCGCTCCTGTAAACGAGCCTTTCTCACGTCCAAATAATTCTGACTCTAACAAAGAGGATAGAGTTACATATCCTTTTGTTTTTTTTCTACCACTTATACTCTTGAGAAGTAACCCATCATTATATGTACTGTAAACACTATTGCCTAACAAATTAGAAGCCGAGATGCTAAATATTTTCTCATAAGCAGAGTTAACGTGCTCAGTAACAGCATATTTATTAACTATATTCACAGCCATATTGACAAGGTTCTCAATGACTATATCTCCTCATTTTAGTAGGCGCTTGCAAATTTATTTTGTCAATCTCTTCAATCCATATTAAAAAAGCCACACTAAACTTGGTTTATTTTCATAAACTAAGTTTGTGCGGCTCTCTATTCTCAGCCTTTATACTATTTATTCTTCACAATGACTTCAGTCGCAATCTTCTCCATACATAACAATGCCAGTCCACAATAAAAGTCTAATATAGTTTTATTATATTACTTGTAAATTGTAAGTAGCAAATTTTCTGATTTTTATGAATTTATTCTTCTTCCCACTTCAACGATCTGCTTACTGCTTTTTTCCATCCTTTATATTTTTCTTCTTTTTTGCTTTCATCCATATCTGGATTAAAGACTTTTTCAACAGCCCAGTTCTTAGCTATCTCTTCTTTGCTATTCCAGAATCCAACTGCAAGTCCTGCTAAATATGCAGCTCCTAAAGCAGTTGTTTCTGTTATAATAGGTCTTTGTACTGAAACACCTAAAATATCTGCTTGGAATTGCATTAAGAAGTTATTACTTACTGCTCCACCATCTACTCTTAAGTCTTTAAGCTCTAGTCCTGAGTCTTCTTGCATAGCTTCTAATACATCTCTAGTTTGATATGCAATCGATTCCAGAGTTGCTCTAATTAAATGCTCTGCTTTAGCTCCTCTAGTTAATCCTACTATAGCGCCTCTTGCATACATATCCCAGTATGGTGCGCCCATTCCAACAAATGCCGGAACCATATATACGCCATTTGTGTCTTCAACTTTACTAGCTAGATATTCACTATCTTCTGCATCTCTAATTATTTTCAATTCATCTCTTAGCCACTGAACAGCTGCTCCAGCAACAAATATGCTTCCTTCTAGCGCATATTCAACTTTACCATCTACTCCCCAAGCTAATGTTGTTAATAGTCCATTATTTGATGGAATAAATTTTTCGCCTGTATTCATTAACATAAAACAACCTGTTCCATATGTGTTCTTTGCAGTTCCTGGCTCAAAGCAAGCTTGCCCAAATAAAGCTGCTTGTTGATCTCCTGCAACTCCAGCTATTGGAATTTCAATCCCACCAAACATTTGCGCATCAGTATTTCCATATATATAACTAGAAGGCTTTACTTCTGGCAACATTGAACTTGGAACCTTCAATTCTTTAAGCATTTTTTCGTCCCATTTTAATTCTTTACTATTATACATTAGAGTTCTTGAAGCATTTGAATAATCAGTTACATGAACTTTACCTTTTGTAAGATTCCAAATTAACCAAGTATCGATATTCCCAAAAAGTAACTCGCCTTTTTCAGCTTTTTCTCTTGCACCTTCAACATTGTCAAGAATCCAATTTACTTTAGTTCCTGAAAAATATGCATCTACTACTAGTCCTGTATTGTCTTTTACATATTGCTCTAACCCTCTTGCTTTTAAGTCGTCGCAAATACTTGCAGTTCTTCTACATTGCCAAACTATTGCATTATAAACAGGCTTCCCTGTATTTTTATCCCAAACTACAGTAGTCTCACGTTGATTTGTTATTCCAATTGCTGCTATTTCATCTGCTCCAATAGAAGCAGTTTCCATTGCTTCTCTTGCTACTCCAATTTGCGTACCCCAAATTTCCATAGCATCATGCTCTACCCAACCAGCTTTTGGAAATATTTGAGTAAATTCTTTTTGTGCTGAAGAAATTATTTTTCCTGAATGGTCAAATATTATTGCTCTAGAGCTAGTAGTTCCTTGATCTAGTGCAAGTATAAATTTTTTCTTCATAATTTTTCACCCTCCAAATAGTTGGTAGTGTCAAGTCTGACACTCCTTCATTTTCTTTAAAGCTTTTATTTTCAACGGTTTTCACTGTTTTTTAAATCAAAAAACAATGACCCCCTTTTTTCGGTTATAATTTAGTCATCAAACAAAAATTTACCCGAAAGAAAGGATGTCATTGTTATGGACTCAATTATAACTCATTTACTACTTGTTATTCAATACCAATATAAACAAATTTGCTGGTTAATTATCTTTACCGTGAGTTTTCGGTGAATTTCTTTGCTATGGATTTGGATTCTCTCCCTAAAAATGCTTCTTCTCTCAAGTTCCGAAAGCAAAGTTCTTACATTATGTCTCTTTGTCTTACTTTCCACGTTAACCTTGGTCTGTCTCTTAGAAAAACATCTCAGGCTCTTAATGATCTCTATAATATCAACATTTCTCACACCATGGTTGCTAATTATTGCCGCACTGCTGCTACAGTGATTAAACCTTTTACCGACCATTACAATTACGATAAATCTGATACCTTTGTTGCTGATGAAACTTATATCAAGGTTCGTGGTGTCAAGGGCTATGTTTGGTTTATTATGGATGCTTTCTCACGGTCTATTCTTGGTTGCCAAGTTTCTGATAATCGCTTAGTTGGTCCTTGTATTCTTGCTATGCGCATGGCTTTTAGGGGTATTAAGAAGCTCGATGCTTCTTTCAAGTTCATTTCTGATGGCTATAGCGCTTATCCCTTAGCTTCTCAGCAGTTCGCTCTTAAAGAGGATAATCCCCTCTCTTTTGATGTTACTCAAGTCATTGGGCTTACAGAGGGGTTCTCCTCTCTGTTCTTAGATTTTGAGCCCGAGGTTACCGATTAGTCGTTGAAATCCTTGATTTCAATTTACCCTTGATAGCATATAAAAGCAATGTTACAATGCTATGGCGACGGATCATAACTCTTTCTGTTCTTGAGTTTTTCGCCGTCGGTAACTACGATTCATATTGCTTTTTTATGCTGCGGGCGACGCCAGCTACCAATAAAGTGCATATTTTCACTTTTTAAAGTTCTTTTTGAGCTTTTTGTTTTGGCTCAAGTTTTCATAAATTACTTTACACTACCGCTCCATAAATATATTTCTTATCCATTAGAAAGGTTTTTTCAATAGAATAGACTGCTCTTAATGTATACTTCTACCTCAACTACGTATACTCCTGCACTATTTCTAACTTTGTAGACAGTTCCTCAAAAAATGTCGCATCATGTATCCGCCACTAATTTAGTGAAAGAATCTTTACATAGCAAAAACCTCACTGTATAATCAACAGTAAGGTTTAATTTTAATAGACTTCTTGCATTTTAAAAGTATTTTTGACTTCCCTTTTCTACATAAGCAAGTTCGGCAAAAACAATATTAATGCTGGCCAATAAGTTACTATCATTAGTGCCACTAGAAGAGCGATTATAAAAGGCCATACTTCTTTTATAAAGTCTGCTATCTTTACATCACATATGGTGCAAGTAGTAAACATCATTGAGCCAAATGGTGGGGTTACTCCCCCTATCATTATATTAACTATTAAGATTAAGCCGAAATGTACAAGGTCAATGCCTAATCCGTAAGCAACAGGTACTAAGAGCGGTGCTAGTATTATTAAAGCAGCTCCTCCTTCTAAAAACATACCTGCAACTAAGAGGAGTGCATTGATTAACATGAGCATTAAAATTCTATTTTGTGTTAAGTCTAGCAAAGAACTTGCTATTATATGAGGAATTCTCTCCCATGTCAAATACAAACCAAATACAGATGCCGCAATTATTATTAACATTACAGTACTTGTTCCTTGAACTGTTTCTTTTAGTATTTGCGGGAAGTGTTTCCACGACAATTCTTTATATACAAAGAAACCAACCAGTACACCAAACAGTACTGCCATTGCCCCAGCTTCTGTCGGTGTGAACATCCCAAAACGCAGTCCTGCAATTATGCCAAAAGGCAAAAACAGTGCCCAAGCTGATTCTTTTAACTGTGTCATAATCTCTCTAAATGTTGCTCTTTTTTCTCTTGTTGGTTTATAGCCTCGTCTTTTAGAAACAATTGATACAGCAATCATTAGACAAACTGCCATTATGAGCCCTGGAACATAGCCTCCTATAAACAGCTTTCCTAAAGATACGTTAGCAATTAAAGAATATATTATTAGTGTAATCCCCGGTGGGATAACAGGTGCAATTGCAGATGAAGCAGCTGTTATTGCAGCCGCAAATGGTCTGCTAAACCCTCTCTTTTCCATTTCAGGCACAAGAATCTTAGACTGCATAGCAGCATCAGCATTGGCCGAGCCTGATACGCCACCCATTAATGTGCTAAGTACTACATTTACTTGTGCAAGACCTCCAACCAAGTGACCTGCCATAACTTCAGCCATCTTCATTAACCTTGAACTTATTCCTGAGTAATTCATTATTGAACCAGCCATAATAAAGAAAGGAATGGCTAGTAATGGAAAAGAAGTGGCACTTGTTACAAATCTCTGAAGTATCAAGTCTACGGGCATTCCTACATTGATAAAAGCGAAAAATACCAACGATGCTGCAATAAGTGCAAACGCTATTGGAATGCTTGAAAAATACAATAAAAAAACCGTTATAGCTGGCAACCAAGCCATGTACATCACTCCTACGCTATATATATTACATCAATACTATGTTAAATAGAATTATCTTAACTTAAAAAGATGCTACTTGCTGTCTAATCCATTAGTAAAATTTTTCTTAAAATACATCTTGTAATCTTCAATCAAAAAACCTATTGTATGAATTGTCATCATACCAAACCCTACAATTAAAGACGAGTTTACATAAGCTGAAGAAATTCCCATTACATTTGTTGGTTTCCCAACAGCGTTGTACGTTAAAACTATACTTAAATAAAACAATGAGCCTGTTAGTACAAGCATAATGAGGTTAACTAACACTCCAATTGCTTTTTCCACTTTTGGTGGCATAGTTCTTGTAACCAAATCAATACCTATATGCATTTTTTTCTTGTAACATGAGCTGGCACCAACAAAAATGCTCCAAATAAAACAAATAGTAGCCATTTCTACGGCCCACGGCACCCCTATAGCAAACAAATATCTTAGCAAGACATTCACAATAACAATAATAACAGTTATACTAATAAAAAAGGAACTTATGTATAGTTCAATATCTTTTATAAAAGCTTTCATATCTACTACTCCTTACATAATACATAATTTTATTCGTGCCAATCCGTGTAGGATTGGCACGAAACAAATCTATACTATTTCCAAGTTCTAGTTGCCTCTAATTATTTTTAATTCTCCCATAATTCTATCATAGATTCCTGGTGTAAGTCCTTCGAAAGTTTCAAACACTACTGATGTTCTTGCTCTAAATGCATCAGCATCAACTTCATTAAACTTAACACCTTTTTCTTTAAGTTGATTAACTACGTCTTCGTTGTTTGCTATTAGAATTTCATTGTTACGTCTTGCAGCTGCAACGAATTCTTCTTGTACTATTTTTTGATATTTTTCAGGCATAGAATAAAAAACGTCTGTATTAATGTAAACTCCAGCAGTTCCTAAGAAATGCTTAGTCATAGAAACATGTCCTAACATTTCGTAGATTTTATGATGAAGCATAGTCGTTGCTGATCCTTCTATACCATGAACTACTTTTTGTCTAAGCGCTGGAACTGCTTCATTCCACGGTAGTGGGGTAGCAGTTGCTCCCATTGCTCCTAAAGTTTCAATCCATAATTGACTGTTAGGAACTCTAATTAGCATTCCTTCCATATCTTCTGGTGTAACAATTTCTTTATCAGTAATCATATTTCTAAATCCAAACATAACTTCTAATGTTAGAATTTTAATTCCTTCTTCAGCTGCTCTTTCTTTTAGCTCTGCAACTAAAGCAGTTTCCATCATTGCAGCATATTCTTCGTAGGTCTCATAAAGCATTGGTCCAATTAGTGCTACAAAATCAGGAACATAGTCACCAACGTAAGATGGATCTTCAACTGAAATAAAGTTAGCGCCTCTTACTACTTGCTCTAAACCTTCTTTGTAAACTGGTAGTTGTCCACTATCAAACACTTGAATATCTACAGCTCCATCAGTTCTTTCTCTGATGATATCAGCTGCATTTGCCATTTCGATTGATAGTTGGTCTTTTGGACTAAACACGTGACTTAACTGGATCTTGATGCTAAAGTCTTCTACTTTTTCATCTGCAACATCTGCTGGAGCTTCATCCTCAGCTCCACATCCTGTAATAATAGCTGTAAGTAATAACATAAGTACTAATACTAAACTTAATTTTTTCATAATTTACCTCCATTTTTTTGTTCTTAGAAACTTGCTTCTTGCTTCTTGCTATCTTATTGTTCCTTCCTGCCTCACCCCCTTTTCTGTGATTATTTAAATACTTGACCATCAGTCTACACAGTGTTTCGATCATCAAAATGAAAATTTGTTATAATTAACATGTGTAGTCCATGAAGTAATTTCTCTTTATTGCTAGTCTCAGATAGCAAGTATATCATACGTTTAATTCTTTACAAAATGCTTTTTACTTTTCCTCTACCTGTTTTTCCAATAGCAAAACTCCCCTAATAATAACGTTTTCAATTTTATTTTTTTATTACATCATACTTCTTGTTGAAACTATATCTACTCCTGTATTCAAAACGTTTTCAATGATTACAGTGCCAATCTTAACGGGTGCTTTTAATTCTATTTTGTCAATCTCTTCAATGCATTTAAACAACAAATCTTTCGGGACAGCTGCAGCTGTTTTCACAGGCAATCTGCTTAAATTCGCATTCATAATCTTCACTGTATATGTTAACACTCTAGTTGGATTTGTTATTTCTTCAATTGCATATTTTTCGCCTCTGATACATTTATGTCCACTTATTAAATACTCTCTATTTTTTTGATTTGTTTCTTCAATTTCTACTCTACATCCAAGAGGACAAGCTATGCAAGTTATTGTATGTTTCATTTTACCTATCTCCCTTTTCAATTTCAATTGTTAGGATAATTTCTTCATCTCCGAGAACATTCTCTTTTTTTACTGATACTGATTCCATTTCGCCAGGTGCGAGATGACTCTTTTTTATTTTTTTAATAACTTCATTATTCTTCCTTACTACAAGCTTGACATTTTCGTATATATTATCTACTCTTAAATAAAGATCGATTTTTTCATCTATATTGTCTAGTCTAATTTTTTGTGGAACAATATAATTTATACCATCGCCAGCTTTTGTTCTAATAATTTTTCCACCTTCAGCTAGTTGTTGATTCGCATATTTAGCAGCACTCTTTCCAGTTTTTCTACTTTCTTCTGTAACCCAGTCAACTAAATCATGTACATGTAGCACATTACCACAGGCAAATATTCCTGGCACGCTTGTCTCCATAGACTCGTTAACTATTGCTCCTTTTGTCTTATTGTCAAGGTTTATTCCAAGATTAATCGACAATTCATTTTCTGGAACTAAACCTACAGACAATAGCAAAGTATCACATTCAAAAGTTTTTTCAGTTCCTTTAATTGGTTTTCTATTTGCATCTACTTCCGAAACAATAACTGATTCCAGTTTTTCATTGCCTATTATATCAATTATCGTGTGACTTAACAACAGTGGAATGTCAAAATCGTCTAAACACTGTACTATATTCCTCGTAAGTCCTCCCGAATATGGCATTAGTTCTACTACAGCACTTACTCTAGCACCTTCCCATATCATAGTTCTTGCCATTATTAAGCCAATGTCACCTGAACCAAGTATTACTACTTTTTTACCAGGCATATATCCTTCCATATTGACAAATCTTTGAGCTGTTCCTGCACTAAAAATTCCTGATGGCCTAGTTCCCGGAATATTTATCGCTCCTCTTGTTCTCTCTCTACATCCCATTGCAAGTATTATAGCTTTTGCTTTGATGTCTACAAGTCCATCTTCGCCGCTTATCAATTTCAGCGTTTTGTTTTCATTTATACTCAGTACCATTGTATCTAATTTATATTCAATACCGAGTTCATGAAATTCGTTTATAAATCTCTCAGCATATTCTGGACCTGTTAACTCTTCTTTAAATATATGCAAACCAAACCCGTTATGAATACATTGATTCAAAATACCACCTAATTCTCTGTCTCTTTCAACAACAAGAATACTCTCTACTCCATTTTTTTTGGCTTCAATTGCTGCTGCAAGTCCTGCAGGTCCGCCACCGACCACAACAATATCGTAGTTATACATTATCTTCACCCCAATGCTCATTCTCCGTTTTTCGCTTCGTCAAAATATATGATTCTTTATTGCTTTTTAATACTTCATCCATTTCAATATTTAGTTCTCTTGCTAATATCTCCATAACTCTAGGGCTACAAAACCCACCTTGACATCTGCCAGAACCAGGCCTTGCTCTTCTTTTCACACCGTCAACTGTCGTTGCGCCAGCTTTTCTTTTAATTACATCAATTATTTCGCCTTCTGTTATGTTCTCGCACCTGCATATGATTTTCCCATAACTCTTATCTTTTTCAATAAGCTCTGATTGCTCTTCTTCACTTAATTCTATAAAATGCTTTACTTCTCTTCTAGTATTTACGAAGCTTTCTTTTAACTTGAGCTCTCCAATTGAATTCTTTAAAATATTTAATACAAGTTTTGCAATAGCAGGGGCAGCCGTAAGACCAGGTGAATCWATTCCCGCAACATTAATAAATCTGCTGGACTCATTTGTTTCTTCAATAATAAAATCTTGCGATTCTACTTTTGCTCTCAGTCCCACAAATGAAGTTATTATTTGATCATATGGAAATTCTGGAAACAGCTCCTTTATATTCTCGTATAATAAATCCATGCCTTCTCTGGTTGTCTTTTTACTTTCTTTATCACTAACATACTCAGATGTTGGTCCTATCATAAAGTTTCCGTGAACTGTTGGGAGTGCTAACACGCCTTTCCCTTTAGCGGATGGGCATTGAAATATTATAGAATTAGATAGTTTTCCAACGCTTTTATCATAAAGCTGATACTCTCCTGAATTAGTCATTATCTCGAAACCTTTACTATTTACCATGCTATTTATTTTGTCTGCGTATACACCTGCACAGTTAATTACATATTTTGCTTCTACATAGTCTCTATCATTAAACAGCCTATAGAAACCATCACGTTTGGCAATATTTGTAACTTTATAATTTAGTTTAAGTTCCACTCCATTTTCTACTGCGTTCTCTGCAAGTGCAATAGCTAGTTCCCACGGGCCAACAATMCCTGCAGTAGGGGCAAACAACGCTCCTTCTACTTTTTCAGTCAAATTGGGTTCCATCTGTCTCACTTCTTCTT
This sequence comes from Alkaliphilus sp., assembly GCA_002733545.1. GTDB lineage: Bacteria > Bacillota > Clostridia > Peptostreptococcales > NVVX01. The sequence goes on along the minus strand of NVVX01000005.1, from coordinate 30,631 downwards.
TAGTAAGTATTTTCATCTCAGGAACGCCATTTTGCTTTCCTCTTTTATATAGTTCTAGCAAGATCTTTTTTTCTTCTTCGGATTTTGCAATTACGAGTGAACCTATTCTCTTAAATGGGACAGATAAGTCCTTGCAAAGCTGATCAAACATAGCATTGCCCTCTACGTTTGTCCTTGCTTTAATCGTACCTACTAAAGCATCATAGCCTGCATGAATTATTGCACTATTTGCTTTTGTTGTCCCATTTGCTACGTCATTATCTTTTTCTAAAAGAATGACGTCAAGTTTATATTTCGATAGTTCACGAGATATCATTGTCCCAACTATTCCCGATCCTATTATCGCTACGTCGAACATTGTTTTTCCCCTTTCAGCTGAAATTTGCGTATAAAAAAGCCACACGAAACTAAGTTCATTTTCATAAACTCGGTCTGTGCGGCTCTCTATTCTCAGCCTTAATTATTAATTTTGTTTAATTATATTATATTTTTTTGTATTTGTAAAGGTTAAATATTAATTCCCTCTATGATTTGTTCGCCTCCTTAATTTCAAAACTAAATTATGCCCTTAGTAAAAGAGAGAAGTGGAATTTTGCTTTGCAGTTGCTAACACCTATATACTTAATAATTATGATGAATTGCTAAAGTGTGATACTATGTAAAGGTCGTAGGTTCTCACCCACGGCATAAAGCAACTTAATGCAGACTCCTCTGAAATTTTTTCCCGCTCTTATGTTTATTCCTGGAGTTGTATATTAATACCTGCTTACCAAGAAAGGTCGTTTATAATGAATACTACAAAAAATACAAAGAAAAAAAATGTAAGCCTTGCCTTTGGTGGAGGCGGTGCTAAGTGCTTTGCGCATATTGGCGTTGTCAATGTTTTAAGAGAAAATAATATTCCAATTGATTTCATTGCAACCTGTAGCGCAGGTTCTTTAATTGGTGCACTCATTGCAAACAATACTCCAAATCATGTAATCATAAAGAAATTCAGCGAAACTCTAAAGAGAGTTACATGGTTTAGACCTACAATAAGCAAAAAAGCAATATTTTCTCAAAGAAATTTTAAGAATATTGTAGTAGACCTTTGTGGCGACGTAAATATTGAAGACTTGAGATTGCCTATGAAAATTATAACTACCAACCTTAACACTGGGAAGCTTTGTGTGTTTGCAAAGGGTAACTTAAAAGATACTGTAGCCGCTTCTTCTGCATTCCCAGGCATTTATAAACCTGTGCAGATAGGAAGCGATTATTATGTCGATGGAGGTTTACTAAATAGCATTCCAGCTGATATCTGCAGAGACGAAGTAGGCGCAGAAGGCATCGTGATATCAATATCTTTGGACGGCCATTTAAGTAACAAAATTGACCGAATAAATATTTTCAGTTTATTCTACCGAGCAATCTACATCCCTTTGATTAATAACCGTGAAAGAATAATTGAAGAAAACTCAGATATTGTGATTAAAGTTTTTAATCATCATGAATTTAATTTTCATAATTGGAAAGAAATCTTTAGATTCTATTCAGTTTCCAAAATGGAATATTTCATTAAATTAGGCGAAGAAGCTACTAGATGTAAAATAGATGAAATCAAAAAGTTATTAGATCCAAAAAATAATCTAGAATAGAACACGTCAAAAGACATGTTCTATTTTTCTTCTTCAAACAACGATACTACCTCTTTTAATTTTTTAATAATTGGTATAAACTGCGGACAGGCTTCTTCACATTTTCCACATTCTATACATTTCGAAGCCATCATTTCTTTTTTAATAAATGTGTTATAGTTTTTCTTTGCTTCACTTGTATCTTCAAAAATAAATGCATTGTTATAAATATTGAAGCATGCGGGAATATTAACTCCTGCAGGACAAGGCATACAATATTTACATAGTGTACAATTAACTTTAATCTTTGATTTATAAATATTACTTACTWGATCTATTGCTTCAATTTCTTGGCTACCTTTTTTTGACCCAAATACAAAGTTCTATTATTATTTCTTTCTCTTCTTAATATTACTTTCTTCATAGCAAACATAAATCCCTGCAATGTCTTAAACTAAAATTAATTTCATGAAATACTTGCATCTGCTATTAGTACCTGGTATAATAAAACAAAACGAATTTGTTTATGACAAATTGTTAGGAGTTGATTTTATGACTAATATCCAAATTATTACTGACAGCACAGCATATCTTGAAAAATCATACTGTATTGAAAATAATATTGTAGTAGTACCGCTTTCTTATGTTTTCGAAGGCGAAACCGAAGCAGAAGGATACCCTGGTGAATTCGATTCTTTTTTTGCTAGACTCGAGAAATCCAAAGATTTTCCTGTTACTTCTCAACCACCTGTAGGCGCTTTTAAAGAAGTTTATGAGAAAGCAATTAATGAAGGGAAAGAGATTATTACAGTCACTATTTCTTCGAAAATTAGCGGTACATATAATAGTGCATGCTTGGCAGCTGAAATGGTAGATGAAAGCAAAATTACTATTGTTGATTCATTGCAATGTGGCGCTAATATTGCTGAATTAGCAAAAATTGCTCTGGAAATGGCTAATGACAATAAATCTAGAAAAGAAATCGCAGAAAAATTGAACGACCAAAAAGAGCGCATGAATGTTAGAATTGTACCCAAGACTCTAGATTATTTAAGAAAAGGGGGAAGACTTTCTAATATAGCTTCTTTTGTCGGCAATTTAATTAATCTAAAACCTATAGTAGGATTTAATGAAGGAAAATTAGAAGTTGTTGCAAAAACAAGAGGTTTTAAAAAGGCAATAAAACTTGCAATTTCCGATATTCCGCCCGAAGTAAAAGTTATAAACATTACACATGTAGTTAACTTAGATGCAGCAATTAAACTAAAAAATGAAGTTGTAATGCAGTTTCCTGATGCTGAAGTAAATATAACTGAAATTGGTCCAGTTGTTGGTAGTCATAACGGTCCTGGTACGTTAGGTCTTGTATATTTATACTAGTTTTACAAAAAAAAATAGGAGCTGATTTTATGATCAATATCCAGATTATTACTGACAGTACAGCGTACCTTGAAAAAACATATTGTGCTGAGAATAATATTATAGTAGTCCCTCTTTCTTATGTTTTTGAAGGAGAAACAGAAACAGAAGGTTTCCCTGGCGAATTTGATTCTTTCTTCTCTCGATTAAAAACGTCAAATGACTTTCCTGTTACTTCGCAACCATCTGTAGGTGCTTTTAAAAAAGTCTATGAAAAAGCACTTGCAGAAGATAAAGAAATTGTCGTAATTACGCTTTCTTCCAAAATAAGCGGCACCTACAACAGTGCTTCGTTAGCAGCCGAAATGGTAGAAGCAAACAAAATTTCTGTTATTGACTCTGGGCAACTTGGAGCAAATATATTTGAATTGGTAAAAATTGCAATCAAAATGTCTGATGAAGGAAAAACAAGAATAGAGATAGAAGAAAGAATAAATGAGCATAAAAAGCATATGAACGTAAGAGTTATTCCAAGAACACTAGATTATTTAAGAAAAGGTGGTAGAATATCTAACTTTGCTTCAATTGTAGGCAATATAATGAATCTAAAACCTATTATTGGATTTAACGATGGAAAGTTAGAGGTTATTACAAAGGCAAGAGGCTTTAAAAAAGCTATGAAACTTGCTATTGACGACATTCCTGCCGATGCAAAATCAATTTATATTTCACATGTAATAGCTTTTGACGATGCGGTTGAGTTAAAGAATGAGATTGCAGAATTATTCCCTAATGCCGAAGTTGGCATTGCTGAAATAGGACCAATTATTGGATGCCACAATGGTCCTGGAATGCTAGCTATTGTATTTTCGCGCTAAATTCCCTCACTAACTAAATACATTTAAACAGTACAAGACCACTTGGCATGCTGAGGGGTCTTGTATTATTCTACAAAATATATTATACTTGTTTAGTCACAAAGTTGCGCAATCTTATATAGGAGTGATTTGTATGTCTAAAGTAATGATTTATAGTAAAAAAATATTGTCGCTTTCTCTACCTAGTATCTTAATAATAGCAACAATAGCTTTTCTTTATAGTTTGTTTCAGAGCAAAAACATTTTAGTGTCCGTTTTTGATTTCAACTACTTCTTTGCGTCAATAATTCTATCCTATGGAGTCTTACGGTTTCTTTTCCCCATAAAATTAGGTAATAAAAGTAAAGTTGTTGATCATTCTAACTATGTTTCTGTGACGAAAGAAAGAAGAGATGAAATTACGAATAAATCTATGGAGAATATTTTTTGGGGGATTTCAAACATAATCATAGTCAGCACTATTGAACTAGTACTTTACTATCTAGGAAATTAATATTCATCGATTACTTCTAAAAATTGGATAGACCTCTCTCTAGTTGCCGCTGGTATTGTCAATTCTTCGTGAAATTGAATATCTACGATCAATCCGTCATTTACCATTGCATCGAATATTACAGTGTGGAATTTAGCATACCTTGTAAACCTCTCGTAGTTTCCAATTGCCGAGACTACATAAGGTGGCGCAATTGGAGTCATATTAACATTTATGCGGTTCCCTGCTAATATCACTTCGCTTCTTGCTGTGATTCTGTGATTGTTTATCGATATAGCTTCAGCGCCAAACACTTTTAATTCATTTACTAGCTTAACTAAATAATTGTTTTGCTCTACTAATATAGCTATATTTTCTCCAAATGAGCCTTCAAGGGACACTACAATACCCGGCCCAACTACATCTGTTTGACCACTTAAAAATCTGTAATAATACACTTCATCTCTTAGCTTTTGTAAAGGATAACTATCTTTAGCATGCATTTCTTCATGCTTTCTTACCTCATTGTAAAGTTCATCTATTTTTTGCTTTCTTTCAGAATTCTCTTTTCTTAAGGTCATCATTTCTTCAGTTTCAAACTCGCTTAATGGCAAGTTAAATTCACTTTCATTTAATTTTCTAAATCCTGCAAAATAAACACCTAAAATTGCACCAACAAATATAAATGACAGAAACAAAATTGTAATATTTTTTTTGTTTTCCAACTCTTTTTCCTACTTTCCCCTATAAAAGAATCACCGATGCTAAAGCACGTCAGAGAACCTGGCAAGTCGTATAAAAGTACCATTGAACACTGGAAATTTGCACTACTTAATGAGACCTATATTATCTCTAACTTTCTTCATAGTATTTTCGGCTATTTCTCCTGCTTTTTCTGCACCATCTTTATAAATAGAAACCAAATAATCTTTATTATCCATAAGTTCAGCATACTTTTCTCTAACTGGTCTTAAATTTTCAACTACAATCTCAGCTAGGTCATTCTTAAATGCTCCGTATCCTTTATCAGTATATTTTTCCTCTATTTCTCTTATGCTTTCTTTAGTTAAAGTCATGTAAATAGTCATTAAATTCTTGATTCCTAATTGATTATCATTATAGCTTATTCTATTCTTATTATCCGTTACAGCTCTTTTAATTTTCTTTAGAGTAACTTTATCCGAATCCAACAAGAAAATAGTTCCATTTATATTTGTATCAGATTTAGACATTTTATTACTCGGCTCCTGTAGGCTCATTATTCTTGCTCCCATTTGAGGAACATGAGGCTCTGGAACAACGAACGTCTTTCCATAAATGTTATTAAATCTTATAGCAATATCCCTTGCTAGTTCTAAATGTTGTTTTTGGTCTTCTCCAACTGGTACTTTGCACGCTTGGTAGAGCAGTATGTCTGCTGCTTGTAAAATAGGATAAGTAAATAAGCCAGCATTAATGTTGTCGCGATGTTTTTCCGATTTTTCTTTAAACTGAGTCATCCTACTTAATTCACCCAGGTATGTGTGACAGCTTAAAAGCCAAGCAAGCTCAGTGTGTTGTCTAACATGTGATTGAAAAAATAGTATGTTTTTTTTTGCATCTAAGCCACAAGCTAAATATTGTGCAAGCATAGAAATACACAAATCTTTAAATTGTTTTGGGTCTTGCCTCACTGTTAGTGAGTGCAAATCTACAATTGGGTAGATACACTTATACTCATTTTCTAGTAGTTTCCAGTTTTGTATAGCACCTATATAGTTACCTATCGTTAAGATTCCTGTCGGTTGTACTCCGCTCAAAATCGTTTTGACATTAATTTCATCCATTCCATACCTACTTTCTAAAACTATATTATTTTTTAAAATTTCACCTCTATACATGTATAGAGGTGAAAAAGTACAAATATTATTAAACTAAATTTTTCACTCTAGCGTGTCATTATAATCCCAATAACTCTATAATCCTATTTTTGTCGAAGCCAACAAGCATCTCTTCGTCAATTTGTATAACAGGAACAGCCATAATTCCTTTTTTCATTAACTCTTTTCTTGCAACCGCATCTGTCTGCACATTTTTCTCAACATATTTAACATTGTTCTCCGAAAGAAACTCTTTCGCTGTAAAACAGTGTGGTCACGTGTTGCTTGTGTACACAATTACTTTCTTATCCATTAATTTTCCTCCTGTAGTTGATTATATTTTGTAAAACAACTGCTAATGTTACTAAACAATCTTCAGATACATATTAGCATATTTTAGCTGATATCCCAAGCTAAATAGTTTGTACCTTCTATATTATTTGCTAAGCTTAAATCCTTACTCATACCATACTTTCTCATTTGTTGTGGATATACCAAAAGCTCCCATACTCAAAGACTCCATCACTTCTTTTTTAGTTTCTATTAATCCTCCTGCTATTATCGGAACATCAGTATTGCTTCCTATTTGTTTAATAACTTTAGGGATAATTCCGGGTAATATTTCGACCGAGTCAGGCTTTGTAGCGTTTAATGTGCTAATACCCGTCTTTACAGACAATGAATCAATAATAAACAATCTTTGAATTGCAAATAGGTTCATGCTTTTTGTTATTTTTATCAAACTACTTTTCGTAGTGATTATACCATCGGGCTTAATATTTTTACTAATATATTTTAGTGCAACAGTATCCCTCGAAAAACCTTCCATCAAATCAATATGTATATAAATATTCTTCCCGCGGTCTTTTACCTTGTCAACTATAGTCTTTAGATTGAATATATTACCATTTAGCAAAAAAACAATATCACAAGGAGAGTCTATAGCCGCTTGTAGTTTTTCTAAATCTTTCACTGCTGCAATTATTGGATTATCTTGCAACAAGCTCAAAAAATGCTTCTTCACTCTTATCGTCTCCTTTTATTCGATATAGAGACGGCACTCTCGGCAATCTATTTTTTTGCGTTCGCTAAAATTGGCATAAGTGCCCGTCATCTTACGTAGTTTATCTCAAAAACTTAATAATATTTTTTAAAACCCTATCTACATCTTCAGATGAGTTTTCTGTTTCCATAAGACATTCTCTTGCATTATCCTCAATCAAAATCAAACCTATTTTTTCAATTGATGCTTTTATTGCTGTAATCTGCAACAATACTTCTTCACATTGTTTTTCATCTTCAACCATGTTCACAATTCCTTGTATATGACCCTTTAAAGTTTTCAATCTAACTACAACATCTTTTTTTGTTTTTTCTTCAATCATATATTCTCACCTTATAAATATATTTCTTTCTAATCTATTGTCTCATAAATAGATGTTAAATACAAGTACCACAACGGAACAGATAAGAGAATTATGCAAAAAAATTGTATAATTCGATACTTATCACGTGCCACCTTAAGCAAATACGAAAATAAATGACACATGAATTTTTCTCATGTGTCATTTGTTATTTGCCTTAATAAATTAACCCTTTAAACTATTTCTTGCTTGAATTTGTTTTTTCCATGCATGCATTCCTAAAGAAAGTCCTATAACTCCATAAGCTACAAATGCTCTGAAGAATTCACCTAGTTGAGCATCTCCAAATACGTTTCTTCCTGCTAAAGGTGAAACTATAAAGAGCGTATGGAATAACACTACTCCTAATAAAGCTTGCCCTATAGTTGCTTTTGAAACTGAAGCTCCACCAATTAATAGTGCAGCAATAGAAAACATTCCTACTTGCTCATGACTACCATAAGTACTCATCGTTCCTAAATTTTGTAGAAAGAACAATTGTCCCCATGCCGCTAATACAGTTGAAATCATAATAGCGGTAAGCCTTACCTTGTTAGAATTAATTCCTGCAACTGTTGCAATATGTCTATCTTGACCTACAGTTTTTAAGTCCTGCCCTAGTTTTGTCTTCATTATGAAAACTGTAAAAAGACAAACAAGCAAAATCGCAAGCACAGTTATTATTGGTACTCTTAACATATTAAATAGTGAATCCGTGTTCATTATATATATACTCCACAAAGCTAACAACATAGCTGCGCTAAAATAGTACAAATGTGCAGTTGTCATTTGTTTTATTGTTTTTCTAGTTTTACTCAAATAGAACTTAATTGAAATATAGAGCATAGTTAAAATTGAGGTAGATAGCGCAGCCCAAGGTATTGTCAATCTCCAAATATGATCTATCGCATACTTAATGCCACCTGTTAAATCTATTGTTACTCTTAGACCCACTCCCGAACTAAGTACTAAAACTTCGTTTTGCATAGGAATAATTGTACCAATAAAAATTAGAAACACCAACTGATAAAGACCATTTGCGAAGAAGCCAAGTATTAAACTAGCAATCATTTCTTTGCCTTTAGTTTTATTTAATAGGCTTCCTGTTAGATACCCAAAAATCAATGCTACTGGAACAGCTAATAACATGCAGAGAAGAAAACCCTTAACGCCTACTATTCCCCAATGCGTTACAACAATAATTGCCACTTGTCCTGCCATCGCTCCAAGAACAATAGCAAAATTCAAGCCCATACCTGCTAGTACTGGTATTATCAACGCTAAGACTAAAAGTGAATTCCTAGTTATTCTTATGAATAATTCATTAACGAAAAACGGCAACGATAGACCCGAATATATAAACCCAAGAATCCCTAATGCTACAAACACAATTGTAACCATATTGCCTACGAAAAATCTTTTCGTTTTTTCCATCAATTCTTTTTTCTCAATCATATTATTCACCCCCACTTACTTGAGTTAATGCATATAAAATAATGCCGTTACTGATAATAATCCTAGAAATTTCCGCTAGACTACCTAAAGTCATTATTTTATTTGCAACAGGGAGTGAAATCACTAACATCCCTTGAAAAAGCAATGTTCCTATTAACACATTAGTAATAGAGGCCTTTTTTACAGATGCTCCACCAATTAGTATTGCAGCTACTGCACCAAACCCCATAAACATAGGTGCTTGATACAACTGAATAAATCCAAAGCTTTGGCTAAACACAATAATCCCTACAGCTCCTAATACCGTGGATAAAATCGTACCTATCATTCTGCTTTTATTTACATTAATACCTGATGCAGTAGCAAACCTTGGATTATCTCCAGTAGCTTTCATTGCCACTCCCACACTACTTCTTAAAAATAACCACATCAAAAAACAAATCATTAACATAAATAGCAATAGCCCTGTAGGAATATGCATCCCAAATATTGAGAAGTCCAAAAAATTATTCAGCACTTTGTCATACCTTCCAGTTAGTACAATAGTAGTTCTTATTCCTCTTCCAATTGGCCATACGATTTCCGGACTATATAGTGGTAATAATAACCATCCAATGCTCATTAAAGAAACTGCCGAAAACCCGACATATGTCGCAACCATCATTTCTGAACCTTTCACTCTATTTAGTAACCATCCATAAGCTACACCTACAAGCATCGCTAAAGGAATTGCAATTAAAATAGCAGTAGCAAGAGCATTAAATCCAACTAAGTCAAGCTCAATACTGATTAATCCCCCTAATAAACCACATAAAATTCCAAGTGGCAAACCAAAATTTAGTCCAATACCTGCAATAATTGCAGGAACCATAGCAAGTACTAAGACCCCATGCATTCCAAATCGAACTAATACAGCTGAAAATAAAGCGGGCAATGGTAAACCAACCATTGCTGCAGCAATACAAAGGAGTATTAAAAAAGAAGCAATAATCAGTCTTGGGAGTCCGAAATTTTTATAAAACTCATTTATTCTCTCCATCATTGCAGTTCATCTCCTTTATTATGCATTTTTTTGTATTCGCCTGCCATCATTAAGCCAAAATCAACGTCACTAGCATCTGGCGAAAGTATTCCTTCAACTTTTCCTTCACTTATAATTGCAATCTTATCACAAACAGACCTTAACTCTGCTAATTCACTAGATGTCATTATAATTGTCATGCCTAATTCTTTATTTAACTTCACTAAAGTATCTAGAACCAGTTTCTTTGCACCTACATCGATTCCTCTTGTAGGTTCTGACACAAAGAGAATTGTTGGTTCAAGAGTTAGCGCTCTTGCAATGCAGACTTTTTGCTGATTGCCACCGCTTAATCTTCTTGTAACTTGTTTTTCACTTCTACACCTAATATCAAGTTCTTTTATCATATTACTTGCATGTGCTTTAATTTCTTTATTGTTAATCTGTGTAAATAAACCAAACTTTTTAATAAAAGTCCCTTTATTTTGTATTGACGTGATTACAATATTCATTTCAATTGAAGTATCCAGTAATAAACCCATTCCTCTTCTATCTTCAGAAACAAAGGCGATATTCTTTTTTAGTGCATCTTGTGGATTATTTAGTTTAAGTTTTTCACCTTCAATCGTAATTTCTCCGCTAGTTGGGTAAAGGCCCATAATACCATTTGCTATACCTATTTTTCCTTGACCTGCTAACCCACCAATACCAAATATTTCTCCAGCTTTAACCTCAAGACTCAATCCTTTTACTTCTTCTCCTGGCATCATTACTTTGAGGTTGTTAATAGATAAAATCGTTTCAGCTGTGTCTTGCTTTTCTTTGCTTCTTGCTACTTTTTCAATTTTTCTCCCCACCATAAGTTCTGCAAGTTCCATAACATTTGTTTCATTATTTTTCTTTGTTGCTACTAACTCACCATCTCTTAATATAGTGATATTATCTGCCACTTCCATTACTTCATCTAATCTATGAGTAATAAACAATATTGCAATGCCAGACTCCTTAATTTTCACCATTGCTTTTAATAAGTTATCAGCCTCACTTTCAGTTAGCACTGCAGTGGGCTCATCAAAAACTAATACTTTAATATTCTTTTTATCAATTTCTCTAGCAATTTCAACAAACTGCATATATCCAATAGGCATACCAGCAACTTTCACCCATTCATCAATATCCATTTCAAGTGTATCAAGCGCTTTTCTTGCATCCTTGCTCATTTCTTTTAAGTTTAGTGTCTTCAATTTATCGCCAAAAATTTTACTAACAATGTTTTCTTTAGTAATCTCTCTATTTAGTTTAATATTTTCCGTAATAGAATATCCAGGAATCAACATAAACTCTTGGTGAACCATTCCAATTCCAAAGTCCAATGCTTCGACTGGTGATTTAATGTTAATAGTCTCGCCGTCTAGTACAATTTCTCCTTCGTATCCACCAGTTTCATGAATTACAGTCATCCCAAACAAAATATTCATTAATGTAGATTTCCCTGCTCCGTTTTCACCTAAAATAGCATGAATTTCTCCTGCTTTTACAGATAAGTCTATACCCTTCAACACTCTGTTCCCATAATATTCCTTGGATATTTTCTTCATCTGTAATATGTAGTCATTATTTTTCAAGTTTTCGTCCTCCTTTAGCAGTGTACATAAGTACAAGGTTGCCAGTTAAAGGCAACCTTGTATTTGCCATAATATTCTAGAATATAATATGGTCTGACATATACATAAAGAAATTATCATAGTCAAGATAATTTGTTAAATCAACTTTCCCACCTGCAATGTCTTCAAGAAGTTCGACAATTTTAGCTTTGTCTACTTTACCATCAGTTTCGCCTTCTAAATAAGCTTTTGCGTACAAAACTCCTGCTTCAATGTACATCRTGTTTACTGGAACTGGCCAAGTAGCTACTCTACCTGTCGCTCCACCTTCTGCAACTTTTTTACCAATTTCATCCAAGATAAATTCTAAATCACCTTTTTTGTCTTCAGGTATTTCTATACCTAAAGCACTTGGTAATGCGTGATATGGAGATGGACAACATTGTACTGGAAAAATTCCTCCAAATTCAATTACTTGTTTAATCATTGGTTCCATCATTGCGCAATTTGTTCCAAAAAATGCCGTGTCTTTTCCAAATTCCGCAATTGACCTTGGAACATCTTCCATAATAAATYNCTGWSTTCNAGNAACWYMWRYAKNACYAGTTGGGTCTGGAGCATCAATTTCAACAAATTTCATACCAAGTTCCGCTGCTTTTTCTTTCATTAAATCTCTTCTTTTTGCAAGCATTTCGTAAGACATATGTCTTGGGAATGAATAATGTACAAGTGTTTTCGCTCCCATATCAAATGCATGTTGTGCAATTTGATGCCCTCTACCTAAGTTGTTCGTTTCAAAAATTATATCAGCTTTGCCTGCTATTACGTCAGGGTCTTCTCCAGGTGCACCTACAATAAAAAACATATCAGGTCTAATTTCTCTTACTTTATCAATTGCTGCTGCTGCACCTGGGACTGCTTGAACCATTACAATTGCTTTTACTAATGGGTCAGATGCCATTGCCATCATATTAGTGATTGTAGTTTCTTGCTCTTGCATAAATCTATCTGGGTAAGTAGCAGTAACTATCATATCACCAAATAAAGCTTTCATATCTTGTGCTTTTCTAAACTCTTCTTCACCTTGTGAAACTGTACCGGTCATAACCCCGATTTTAAATTCTGGCTCTTTAGGCTCATCAGCCTTCGCTTCTTGCCCTTTATCATCACTAGCTGCATCATCAGTTGCTCCACAACCAATTAAACTAAATACCATTGCCAGTGCCAAAAGTAATACCAACATTTTTTTAAACATATACATCCTCCTTTTTTTTCGAACTTCTCTTACATTATACGCAACAAACATACTTGAATTTGCTTGTGCTAATATATATTCAACATGTTAACATAGATTCCTTCTGAATTTATTATTTTTTTTGAATAATTAAAATTTTATGGATTTTTGGTTTTTTTCAGTTTTTTCAGAATTTACACGCAATTATGTTGTTTCAACAGATTAACAGCATTGATAAATTAATCGCAACTTAAAAGATTACGAAAATGTTAAATCAACTTTTGCACATACACTACGTTAAATCAACTTTTGCACATACACTACGTTAAATCACAATCAGGAAGGTTCTTATCGAACCTTCCCCTTGCATCAAAATTGCATAAAATCACTTTGTTTTCCTTGTTTTAACCTCTTCTAATATCCTATTAATAAAATCGTTTACACTCYGTGCACCTTCATCTCCATTATCTCTTGATCTAACAGACACAGATTTTGATTTAACTTCTTTATCTCCTAGTATTAGCATATAAGGAGTTTTACTTAATTGTGCTTCTCGAATTTTATACCCAATCTTTTCATTTCTATTATCAAGTTCTACTCTAATATCTTCTTTTTTCATTGCTTTTTCTACTTCCTTAGCATATTCAACATGTTTATCTGTAATTGGTAGTATTTTTACTTGCACTGGAGCTAGCCATGTTGGAAATTTGCCTGCAAAATGTTCTATTAATATCCCCATAAATCGTTCTATACTTCCATATAAAACACGATGAATCATAATAGGTCTATGTTTTTCACCATCTGCACCTACGTAATTCAAATCAAATCGCTGCGGCATTTGAAAGTCTAGCTGAATTGTACTGCACTGCCAAGTACGCCCAATGCAATCTTTTATATGAAAATCAATTTTGGGTCCGTAAAATGCTCCATCTCCTTCATTAATAATATATGATATACCTTTCTCTTCTAATGCATCTTTAAGTGCGTTAGTTGCTCTTTCCCACTCTTCATCAGTTCCCATAGCATCTTCTGGTTTTGTAGAAAGTTCTACGTGATAATCGAAACCAAACACATCATAAATGTATTCTACAAATTCAATTACTCCAATAATTTCCTCTTTAATTTGTTCTGGTAGCATAAATAGATGTGCATCATCTTGTGTAAAACAGCGCACCCTCATTAATCCATGTAATACGCCTGATAACTCATGCCGATGTACTAATCCTAACTCACCCATTCTAATAGGTAAGTCTCTATAACTGTGCATTTTATTTTTGTATACCAGTATTGCACCTGGACAGTTCATCGGCTTAATAGCAAAATCTTTCTCGTCAATTTGAGTAAAGTACATATTTTCCTTGTAGTGGTCCCAATGCCCTGATTGATGCCATAATTGCTCACTCAGAATAATTGGAGTTCTAATTTCATCGTAACCACGCTTTACATGCTCTTTTCGCCATAAGTCTTCTATAATGTTTCTAATTACCATGCCCTTTGGATGAAAAAAAGGAAATCCTGGTCCTTCTTCTTGCATGCTAAATAAATCTAATTCTTTACCCAATTTTCTATGGTCTCTCTTCTTAGCCTCTTCTAACATGTTCAAGTATTCATCTAAGTCTTTTTTCTTTTCAAAAGAAGTGGCATATATTCTTTGAAGCATTTTATTCTTTTCATCTCCACGCCAATACGCACCTGCTATGCTTAGTAGCTTAAATGCTTTCATTTTTTTAGTAGATGGCAAATGAGGCCCTGCGCAAAGATCAACAAATTCTCCTTGTCTATAGAAAGAAATAATCGCGTCTTCAGGTAAGCCTTCTATTAGTTCTACTTTGTAGTCTTCTTTTTGTTCTTTTACGAATGCTAATGCTTCATCTCTTGGCAGTTCAAACTTTTCTAAATCCAAGTTCTCTTTAACAATTTTTTTCATTTCTGCTTCAATTTTTTCTAAATCTTCTGGTACGAATTTATGCTCTGAGTCAAAATCGTAGTAAAATCCATTTTCTATTGAAGGTCCAATCGCAAGTTTTGTATTTGGAAATAATCTTTTAACTGCTTGCGCCATAATATGTGCACTAGTATGTCTAAAAAACTCTTTTCCTTCTTCGTCATCAAATCTTAAAATACTCAGATTGCAGTCCCCCTGAACTTTCGTAGACAAATCTACCAACTCACCATCAATTTTACCACCAACTGCCATTCGCGCTAATCCACTGCTAATTTCATTTGCTACGTCAAATACCGTGCTGCCCTTCTCTGCTTCTCTTACCGATCCATCTTTTAGAATAATTTTAATTTTATCCATGTCTAATTCTCCTATACAATTATTTTGTTAATAAAATCGAGTCACTTTAAAACGCCTGTTGCATTAAACGTTAAAAAACCCCTCGTCCTACTAGCTCATAGGACGAGAGATTTTCCCGCGGTTCCACCTAAATTGATATAACTCCAACTCATATGATTGATAACGGAATTACCCGATTTTATTTTCGTTTTCACTACACATAAAATAACTCCAAGGTAGTTTTCAATTAAACATATACAGAAACACTCTCAGCCCACGATGCTTCTTCTCTTATGTACTGTTTTTAACTTACTCTGCCTCATCTTAGTCAATGAAATTTGATTCTCTTATTTTAATTATAACACTGTTGTCAAGCGCTTTTATCTTTAATTGTTATTATTCATTTTTGTTAACGTAGGCAACACACCACTTACAACCACTACAAACTTCAACTTTACTTGCAAAAACTTTTGAAATAGTCTTATATACCTCTCTTTTTTTCATTTGTGTAATATTGTGAATGTATATTTTCTCAGGTGCAATTGTAATCAATGAACTTACTAGTAAATCGTCATACCCAATGTAATTCCCGGATATTTCTGCTGCAATATCTCTTAAGTTTTCATTATTTATTAAGTTATTTTGTTCGTCATATAGTCTAAATTCTTCTTCCTCATCTAATGCAATATGAACTATTTTGACTTTTGGTTCTTGGACGTCTACGAAATACCTTAATAGTTTTATAAAATCATTAAACTCTCTTTTCATTAAATACTCTTCTATGGCTTTTTCGACAACTTCTACGAGTACTAAACAATATTCTCTCAGTCTAAAATCAATGAATCCCTGTACATTGAAACAATGTTCTTTATTTAGTGACTGTATTATACTATTAATTAACGATATCCTTATTTTTTCTAGTTTTTTTACTGCAGCAATTTCTTCAATGCTAGTTTTGTTTTTTTCTAGAAAAACTATTGAAATTTTTTCTATTTCTTCTTTTTCTTTTTTAGAAAAGTAGTGGCACTCTTGCTTTACAATAGTTCTCACCATTTTTTCTTGCTCTTTTTTTTCAATGCATTCTAACAACGCACAGGCTACTCGATACTTAAATATTTTTAAAGAATCACTATATGTTTTAAAACTCAAATAATCTTTACTAATGCCAAATCGCAGCAAACTTTGTTGATCTAAACTCTCTATAGTTTTTTCTATGGAAATTCCTTCTTTTTCTAAAAAAATAATATGTTCATCTATACTTGATTCTAATTTGTCTGTATTTCCATCTGTTAGAATAGATAGTAAATTCACCTATACCACTCCCTTCTACTACGCGATAGTAGCTATAGTAATAGTATATGTTATGGTGTTAATCGTATTCTACGGGAGATAGTTCATATTAATGCATTTACACCATTTTTTTCAAATTCGATAAGTTTCCACTTGTTTATTTACCTAAAGTCTCTTGTGCCCTTGATTAAAAATCTAAGATTATTTTATTATTGCATAACACAAAAAAAACATACCTGATAATCTAATACACTTACCAGTCAAATTGATACGTAATTGTAATTGTTAATAAAAAAATAACTTTTTTAAATTATAGGGTTGATTTTTTTGGGGATTCGTGTTAATCTATTTTAGGTTACAAAATATATTTATTTCTCACTCCCCCGTGAAAAATATATTTTTTGAAACTATAGATGAACATCGGAATTTATCTATAGCAAAAAAAGGACTGTCCCCTCAGTCCTTTTTTTACCCTAATCTAACTATTTCAGTAATCTGGATATATGCAAAGAATATAAACACTGCTACGACTATGACTACTGGTAAATACTTAAATAAGCCGTATTTTGAGTCATTATTCACAAGATCATTAGCTTCTATATACAACTCTTCTTCAAAATCATAAGGCTTCTCAGGCGAGTAAGATGCCTCTATTCCCTCAATATCCCTCTTAATTATTCTAGCAAAAAAATATGCAATTGTAGACGTAATAACAGCAATAAATCCAAATACTAATAGGCTTACTAGCATAGTTTGTGTTGTTGACAGTTCAACACTTGTCTCACCAGCTACCTCTGTATAATCTTGTAGTATTTCTTGTAATTTAATCATGATAAAACCCAAAGTAACTGCAATCCCATTATTAACTATGTGCCCAATGATTCCTGCGTATATAGAATTTGTCAAAACTACAAAATAACCAAAAACTAAACCTAATACTATTGGACCTAAAAGGTTATATATATTCAAATGAAAAATTCCAAAAAGTATAGCCGAAATAATTATTGCATTTCGCTTCCCTAATTTTTCGTACCCCGTAAGAATAAATCCCCTAAAAAAAATTTCTTCGCATATTCCTGCAGCTAATGATATTACAGCCATTGCTTTCACATATCCCATAAATTCAGTAGGCATAGGTAGTTGCGGTATGCTCAGGTTGCCAAATAAGCTTAGTATTAACATCCCTAATGCATTTGCTGTTACAGCTACTGGATACATTAAAAATGTGATAACCACTATTAATAAGCCGTGCTTTATACTTAGTTTGTTAAGTCTCATAGTTCTTTTTATATTCACCTTTTTTAAAGCTAAATATAAGAAAGGCGGTATAAGAATTATAAATATTTGTGTTATTAACAAACCACTTAAAATCTCTCTCATTTGAACGTATGAACCTAAAAATATAAACAAAAATGCTCCAATAAGGTATAGTATGTTGGCATCTAATATACCTATTTTTTTTTCAACTCTCATTTACTCACTCTCCAATCGTTATGTTATAATTTTTTTTGCTTTCAATATTTTTGCGTAAACATTAAGTCCATTAATTAGAATTTTTTCATCAAAATTAAATCTCTCACTATGAAGAGGATGCAAAAAATTCTTTTTACTGTTATTTGCTCCTACAAAGAAAAACACGCCAGGGACTACTCTTTGATAATAGGAAAAATCCTCCGCTAACATTAACGGCTCGATTATTTGAATCTCACTCTCATGCAAGTTTTCAATAAGATTTTGTGTTAAGCGTTTATCATTTATTACAGGAGGATACATATCTCTAAAAACTAATTCTATGTTGCAATTATGTATATGCTCTAATCCTTCAGTGTAGTCTCTCATTCTATCTTTAATTCTACTGTATACGCTAGTTTTAAAACTCCTCAGAGTTCCTTCAAGAACAGCTGTATTTGCTATAATATTTCTTCTGTCACCTGCAACCACTTTGCCTACTGTCAAAACAGCGGCCTCAATCGGGTCAATATTTCTACTTACAATAGATTGAAATCCCAAAATCAATTCAGACATAACAACCATACTATCAATTGATTTATGTGGCTGCGCTGCATGTGCACTTTTCCCTTTGATCTCTATATCAAACTCACCCGTTTGTGCCATGACTTCGCCTTCTCGTATTCCTATCATTCCTTCTTCAATGTCAGGCAAAATATGCAGCCCATATATCTCGCTTACATTATACTTCTCTAATACCCTTTCATTAATTATTGGCAGAGCACCACCTGGGCCTTCTTCTGCTGGTTGAAAAATTAAAAGAACATTACTGTTTGGCTTATCTTTACTTTCTGCTAAATATTTTGCTAAGCATAAAAGAATTGCCATATGCCCATCATGACCACATGCGTGCATTTTGCCTTCATTTGTAGACTTAAAGTCTACATCATTTTTTTCTTTAATACTTAATGCGTCCATATCTGCTCTAAATGCAATTGTATTTCCATTTGATTTGCCTTCAAAAAAAGCAACAACCCCTGTCTTAGCTATTTTATTTTCACATCTAATTCCTAATTCTGCTAAATAATTCTCTATATATTCTGCAGTTTCATATTCTTCGAATGATAATTCTGGAATCCGATGTAAGTCGCGCCTAATTTTTTTTATTTCTTCTTTGTAAATTAAAACACTCTCTAGTATTTTCACAACAAAACTCCTCACATAATTAGATACGGTCGAATCAGCACTATTTAGAATAAATATCTCTACCGATCTTTTGATGTCACTACAAAAACATAAGGGATATTTCTATAATATTCTCCATAGTTCAAACCATATCCTACAACGAATTTATCTGGTATCGTTACTCCTAAGTAATCTGGCTTTAATACCACTTTCCTTCTATCGGGTTTGTCCAACAAAACACAACTTTTAACACTCTTAGGGTTCTTCTTCCTAAGATGATCCATGACAAACTTCATGGTGATACCTGAGTCTGTTATATCGTCAACAATTAGAACATCATACCCTGTTAAATCTTTATTAATATCTGTAACAATCTTCACTCTGCCACTTGTTTCCTCGGAATCTCCATAACTAGAAGTAGTCATAAATTCAATTCTAACAGGTATCGAAAGCCTGCGAACAATGTCAGCTGTAAAAATGAAACTTCCCTTTAATAAAGAAACAACTAAAAGCTTTTTCGTTTCGTAGTCTTTAGATATTTGTTTACCCAACCTCTTTAGAGTTTCACTTATTTCTTCTTCAGACAATAACACTTCCCATACCTTTTTTTCAATATCCATTATATCTCCACCTCAACTAAATATGTATTATTTTTCTCTAAAACACTTCAATTCTTTAGATAGTAGTTTAAATCAAAAACTTTTTTTAATTTTTTTATTACTCTTAATTGTAATTTAGTTTCAGTACAATGTCAATCACTTGATTTTCAATCTCTAAGAAATGCGACCCTTGAGATTTCTCCACATAAAAGGACTGCACGAATGGAGGCCACAGAAAAAAATATTTTTTCTGTGACCTCCATTCGTGTATCCTTTCTACACGTTTTCTACCTTTGATATTGAAACTTCATACGCTACTTTTTCTAACACGTCTCCATCCTGTAATTTTTTTTGGTACTTTCTACTTTGCGTTCTCCCCCAAATTTTGATGCGATCTCCTACGTTTAGCTTTGCTACAAATCTTGCGTTTCTCCCCCAAGCAATACAAGGAATATAGTCTGATTTATTATATGATCTATTCACTGCAATTAACAAGTCTGTAATTTCTCTTCCAAATGGCGTCTCTCTATAAATTGGCTTTCTACAAATATATCCATCTAAAAATATTTCATTAGGGTTCTTTCTTAACATATTATTTTCTTCATCTAGCTTAATGTTTCTCACAAATATAGTCAATATTAGCCTATTGCTACCATCAACATACTTATTGTATGATCTAAGCTGCCCCTCGATGCTCACAATTGGTTCTTCCTCTATGTCGAAATCATATAGTAGTCTTTCAGAAATTGTCAATGGCAACGAGTCGTAAATGTCACTTAGTCTAGGTATTTGTAGAAAAATTTTATAAAACCCTTCTCCGTATATTTCGTGACTAAATTCTTTGTCCCCAATTATTTTACCAACTAGCGTCACCACGTTACTCTTCGGTGTTTGACTTTTCATCCATTTTTCCCCCTTATTCTGTTTATCAAATTTCCCATACATAAGTTTATTCATCTTTTATCAGCAATATGAACAAAAAAGTAAATACATATAATATTTTTTTTTATGCATTTCTACTAAGCAATTTTTTCAATTACTATTGTTCTCTTTTTTTCTCTGTTTACCAGCATGATCTATATAATAGTTTTCTGCCATAATGAGCGAAGATATTGGAACTATTATATATTCTTGTTTTTTTAGCTCTTCTAATATAAGTGGTAAAAACTGAGTAACATATTTTGCATTATTATGAAAAAGTATAATGGACCCTTTTTCTACATTATTTACTATCCTATCAACTACATGTTCAGTTCCCAACTCTTTCCAATCTAGAGAATCAATATCCCATTGAATAGTAGTGTATCCCCATTCAGTAGCTGTAGAAATTAATAAGTTGTTATAGTCTCCAAAAGGCGGTCTAAAAACAATAGGTCGTACGGCTACTATTTCTTCTATTTTATTACTAGTTGTATTCAATTCTCTAGTTATTTCTTCCTTACTTAACTTTGACATATTTGGATGTGTATTAGAGTGATTTCCAATTTCATGTCCATGTTCATGAATTTTCTTAACCATATCTGGATGTTTATCTACCCAAAATCCAACTAAAAAAAAGGTTGTTTTTACATCATTTTGCTTTAGTATATTTAATATCTCATCAGTATGTTCTGCTCCCCAAGCTGCATCAAAACTAATAGCAATTTTTTTTTCTTCTGTATCAACACTATAAATTGGTAGTAGTCTCTCTTGAGAAAAAACATTTAGTACTTCCTCTTTGAAGTTATGTGTTATTATTAGACTTAGGATAACTGCAATAATTGAAATCACAATAATTGCTCTCTTATTTATTATAACAACTCTCATACGTCCCTCCTCTTTTTTTTAGTAATGGTTTAAACACGCTTTCGAACTCAACATACTTATTTTACAAACTTACATCACTTTAACTAATGTTTATTTTTATTCTATGTAATTATGAGTATTATCCTCTCAGCATCATTTTTTTCTTTCAAAAATGCTTAAAGTGCTGTAAAATGATATTATCATAAAAATACTATGAGCTTCACGCTTTTTATTTAGAACTCAAAATCCTTCTATTTGGAGTTGACTATATGTTTGATAATACACCTCAGCAATTGGCAGAAAAAAAACTTGTTTTATTATATATATTACATAAATTAGATAGCTCCGTTGTGCTTTCCACTTTCACCGATTTTATTTTGGAGAATGAAATCATTAATTATTTTGAATTTCAGCAGTTATTAGACGAGCTATCAGATACTGGTTTTGTAAACATATCTAAAGAAAAAACCCCCGAAATTCAAATCACAGGCGAAGGGATAAACTCACTAAACTACCTTATTAACTTAGTTACAAAACAACAATCAATCAGTATTGATAGTTTGTTGGATAATCAAAAGCACAAATTACTAATGAAAGTAGAGTACAAATCAGTTTATTCAAAAGCAGATGAAAACTGTTTTAAAATTTCTTTGCTAAAAGTTGAAAATGAGATTGTGACATTTAGTTTAGAAATGAGTGTTCATAATAAAAAAGAGGCAATTAAGTTATGTGTAAACTGGGAAAACAATGCTGAGAGGTTACATTCTTCTATTTACAATCTGCTTCTAAAGAGTAAATGATTAACAAACCACTATACTCGTGGGCTCTTTGCCTACGGGAATGCTTTCTATAACTCTAGTTTTTTTAAGGTCGATTACGTCTATTACATTTTCTTTTAAACTAGAAACAAAAAGCAGTTTTTTTTCACAATCGATCTCAAGCCCATGAGGCATTCTACTCACAGGAATTACGTGTTGTATAACATGTTTAATAAGATCGAAAATATATAACGTATTGCTATCTGAATCAGTGATGTATAGCATTTCATTTTTGCTATCTCCAATCACCTCTACTGGCATCGAACCAATATAAATTTCTCTAGTCAAAATCATTTTATCTGCTTCGTAAATAAAAATTTTTCCCTCTCTCTCATATTGAAAACTATAATGTACTACGTACATGTATTTCCCATCAGCACTCATTTTCAAATGCCATGGATTACAACATACTCTATGGCACTTTGTTTTTACATTTGTACTAGTTGCTATTTCTGTAATGGTTTGAGATTCGGTATTTGCTATGTATACACTTTCTTGATCCTTACTCAACACCATTCCATGAGGCATCTGCCCTGTTGAGATATGATGAGTAACTTCCATTGAATTTAAACTAATGATTGAAATGCTATTAGAGTCTGCGTTAACAACATATATGCAACTATACTTCTTGCATACTACAACTTGACACGGATTACTACCAACAGAAATACTCTCAACGATTTTACCAGAACTTAAGTTTAGAACAATTAGTCTATTGCTGTAAGAACAAGGAACATACAAATATTTGCGGGTATCATCATATGCAATGTGATGAGGTCCAAATTTTTGCAAAAAACACAGCTCTTCTTTATTATTAAGTTTGATATTTTTAATTTCTTTTGCGTCTTCTATGTTTACTACCGAGACTGTATCGTCTGAAARATTAGATATAATCAAATTCCCAGAGAAAGAACATTCCATCCCATCACCTCTTTGCTTATTAATCCAAACTGATTTTAACAAAATTTAATCTATATTCATATCTTATGAAAGGCAATTATATGTGTGAGAATAGTTCATCGTATAGAGCATTTTTTACGGATAAATCCGAAAGCATAGTCACTCTAACTATACTCTCGGATTTCTATCTGTAATATATTTTAAAAAACTGCTCCACAAAGCGGGCAAACTTCCTTGACCCCTAACATTTTACAAAAATATTGAGTCCTGTATAATAAGTTAATTTTTCAAATATTTTCTTACTTCGCCAATCATATAAAGTGATCCTGCACATACTATTGCCTCGTCATTATTAGTTATTTCTATAGCTTTTTTAGTCGCTTCTTCAATGTATTCGCAAGCATATACTTCTTTATTATATTTGCTGATTTTACTCACTAGTGTTTCTACATCCATTGCTCTTGGGTTGTTTGGTTTTGTAACAATAACACGCTTAACATTAAGCATTAGAACTTCTAAGAATTCATCTATTTCTTTGTCTTTAAGGACCCCAATTAACAAAGTAATCTCATAGTTTTTAAGTAGGGATTCAATGCTATTTGATAGTGCCCTAACCCCTTGAATATTGTGCGCCCCATCAATTACTACTAGTGGATTGTTTTTTATAACTTCCATTCTACCAGCCCATTTTGTTTCTTTCAATCCATCATATATAGCATTTTCACTAATTCTAATGCCAAGCTCATTTCTAAGTACTTCTACCACACAAAGTGCTGTAGCCGAATTATATATTTGATGTGCGCCAAGCATTTGTATGGAAACATTTTTAAATTGCTTGCCCAAAATAGTTGCCGAATATTTTTGCCCCCCGATATCTTGAGTATGGACCCTTATATCTTCGACACTAAACGTGAATAAACTACTTCTTCTTTTTTTACATGTATCAATAATAACCTTATTAGCTTCTTCTCTTTGAGGATAGGAAACAACGTGACTGTGTTCTTTAATTATCCCAGCTTTTTCAAAAGCTATTTTAGAAATAGTGTCTCCTAAAAACTGCATATGGTCAAAATCGATTGAAGTAATTACTGATACTAAGGGATTATCTATAACATTAGTTGCATCTAGCCTGCCACCTAAACCAACCTCTAATACTAAAAAGTCGATTTCTTCTTTTGCATAATAGTACAGTGCAATAGCAGTAACTACTTCAAATTCTGTTGGGTGATTTTTACCCTGATTTACCATCTCTTCTATTTTACTTTTTACTAATGCAGTAATGTTCGCTAATTTGTCTTCTGGAATATTCTCTCCATTTATTCTTATTCGTTCTGTAAAAATTTCTAGGTAAGGCGAGGTATATAACCCCACCCTATACTTTGCTTTAATAAGTATTGAGTTAATAAATGAAGCAGTAGACCCCTTTCCATTTGTACCTGCTATGTGAATTACTTTCAGTTCATTTTGTGGGTTTCCAAGCAAGTCAAGTAAGTATTTGATATTTTCTAACCCCAACTTAGAGCCAAATTTATATGTGTTATGGATATATGCAAGTGCTTCTGTGTAGTTCATTTTTTCCTCTTTTCTTCTCTGACTTTTTATTCTTGATTCACAATGTGATAATATAATAGTGAAATACAGAACGCATACACAACATACGCAAGCTTTACAACAATTCTTAATTCCAACTATCTACTTTATTCTCTCAATTCTCTCTAATACTTTGTCTAACATATCTTTGAACTTAATTTCTTTTTTCTTTTCTTCTTCTATTAATTGTGATGGCGCTTTTTTTACAAATCCTACGTTTGAGAGTTTGCCTTCGACTCTTTTTATTTCACTTTCTAGTTTGTCTTTTTCTTTGTTTAATCTTACCTTTTCTTTTTCGAAATCAATTAATTCATCTAATGGAATAAACAATTCTGCTCCTTCAATAACTACAGAAACCGCATCGTTTGGAATCGCATTTTTGTCTTCTATTATTTGAATTTCTGATGTAGATGCAAGAGACATGAAGAATTTGCTTCCCTCTTCAATGGTTTTTACAACTTCCTCTTCTTTTGAAAACACTAAAAGTTTTGCTTTTTTAGATGGCGCTACATTCATTTCAGCTCTAATATTTCTTATGCTTCTTATAGCTGCCATAATTAATTCCATCTTTTTCTCAGCAACTTTGTTAATTTCTGCTTTCTTTACCTCTGGCCACGAAGCAACAACAACATTCCCACTAACTGTTGGCAAACTGCTCCAAATTTCTTCTGTAATAAAAGGCATGTAAGGATGCATTAGTTTTAAAATATTCTCAAGAACATACGTCAAAACATAAAGAGCGGTTTTTTTATTGTTTTCATCAGTTCCATATAATCTTGACTTAGTCATTTCTATATACCAATCACAATATTCACTCCAAACAAAGTCGTACAGCTTTTGTGCTGCTAATCCTAGTTCGAATTTGTTTATATTCTCCGTCATTTCTCCTATAACACGGTTCATTCTTGTAATAATCCAGTAGTCAGCAGTACTCATATTATCTTTAATGCTATCATAATCTGCTATATCTGAATCAATATTCATCAAAACAAATCTCGTTGCATTCCATAATTTATTTGCAAAGTTTCTGCTAGATTCGAGTTTTGACATATGAAAACGCATATCATTTCCCGGGGAATTTCCTGTTAACAATGTAAACCTTAGAGCATCTGCTCCATATTCTTCAATGATTTCTAATGGATTTATTCCATTACCAAGCGACTTGCTCATTTTACGTCCTTCATCATCTCTAATAATACCATGAATTAGAACATGCTTAAATGGAACTTCATCCATAAACTCAAGTCCTGAAAAAGCCATTCTTACAACCCAAAAGAAAATAATATCATAGCCCGTAACTAACACATCTGTTGGATAAAAATATTTTAGTTCCTCTGTTTTTTCAGGCCAACCGAGTGTAGAAAATGGCCACAATGCAGAACTAAACCAAGTGTCTAGTACGTCTTCATCTTGTGTAATTTTATTGCTACTGCATTTATTGCATTTTTCTGGAGCTTCTTTTGATACCATAATTTCGCCACATTCACAGTAATACGCAGGTATTCTATGCCCCCACCATAATTGTCTTGAAATACACCAATCTCTAATATTCTCTAGCCAATTAAGATATGTTTTTGAGAATCTATCTGGCACAAATTTAATTCTTTCATCTTTTACAGCAGCAATAGCATCTTTTGCAAGAGGCTCCATTTTAACAAACCACTGTTCTGACGTCATTGGTTCTACCACAGTATTACATCTGTAACACCCACCAAGACTTAAATCGTGGTCTTTTATTTTCACCAATAATCCTTGTTCTTTTAAATCTTCAATGATTTTTTTTCTTGCATCATATCGACTTAGTCCTTCATATGCCCCACCGTCTTTGTTAATAGAAGCATCTTTATTCATTACATTAATTTGTGGAAGATCATGTCTTAACCCTATTTCAAAATCGTTAGGATCGTGCGCTGGTGTAATTTTCACTGCACCTGTTCCAAATTCGGCATCTACATAGTCGTCGACAATTACAGGAATTTCTCTATCCATAAGTGGAAGTATTAACGTTTTTCCAACCAAATGCGAAAACCTCTCATCAGTTGAATTTACAGCAACTGCAACATCCCCTAACATTGTTTCTGGTCTTGTTGTTGCAATTTCTACAAATTCATCGCTACCCTTTACAGGGTATTTTATATGATAAAAATAACCTGCTTTATCTTCATGCTCTACTTCTGCATCAGATAGCGTCGTTTCACAATCAGGACACCAATTAATTATTCTATTTCCTTTATATATTAATCCTTTATCATATAGACGAATAAATACTTCTTGTACTGCCTTACTTAGTGTTTCATCCATTGTAAACCGCTCTTTTGACCAGTCACAGGAATTTCCAAGCTTTTGCATTTGCTTAACTATTTTACTGCCATATTCTTCTTTCCATCCCCAAGCTCTTCTTAAAAATTCTTCTCTGCCGATATCCTCTTTGGTTAATCCCTCTGTTTTTTCTATGTGTTTTGCCACCTTGACTTCTGTAGCAATACTTGCATGATCTGTTCCAGGTTGCCATAATGTCTCATATCCTTGCATTCTTTTAAATCGAATCAACACGTCTTGTATAGTATGGTCTAGTGCATGACCAACATGCAGTTCACCTGTAATATTTGGGGGTGGTAGCACTATGCAATATGGCTCCTTATCGGGGTTTACATTGGCAGTAAAATGCTCTTTTTCTAACCATTCTTTATAAATTCTATCTTCAAATTGTTTTGGGTCATAATTTTTTGGTAAGTTTTCCATTTTGATTCCTCCTTAATTTTTTCACTTCCTCACGGCAAAGCTTGTTAAGAAATTCTTCCTGTTGTTATTTTTAAAAAATTCGTAAAAATTCAAGCACTTCTGGTCTATCTGCTAAAAACAATAATATTGCTCCAATAATAGCAACAACAAGCCCTGCTACTTTGACGTACAAAATCATTTTCCCTTCTTTTTTCTTTAACATCTGTAGTATTGGCGACGTCATGTACACCATAAATGCACCAATAAATAAGAAAATACTACCTACTAAATACATTTTTATCACTCCTCAAAAAATATATTAACCCTAAGTCCAAATAAGGACGAAGGGTTTATTCGCGGTGCCACCTTAGTTTCTGGTTAACGACAAGTTAATCAGACTCTCAATTAGTTAACGGTCTCCCGTCTATGCCTACTATTATTTCAGCACAGAAGCTCCAAAGCTACTTTAGGCAATCATTGACTTAAAAAACCTTACAGCCGAGGGTTTTTCTCTCTTAAAGTTTAATTGCTTACTCCTCTTTATCATAGCGATTAATTATTTTGTTAGTCTAATTATATATTTATTAAATTGAATGTCAAGATAAAACATTGACAGTATAGTCTCAGAATTTCAAAGCACTTGATTATTTGGGTTAAAATTGTGTCCCAGCTTCAGTCGAATGCATGGTATGAAGTTTCTAAAACAATGATTCTAAGCGTCTCATATAGTACTTTTCACAAAATTTATTCTATTTATTAACTCATTTATAACCTAAATTCCTTTAGAATTTATACCATACAATAAGTTATACTCTGATTATCCGCATGTCATATAATACTAATTTATTTATTCGCCGAAGTTAAATTTTTAAATAGATTTCAGGGTCAAAACCAGCCCATTCAATCATTTTGAAAATTCTTGGATTTGTATTGGATGGAAAAAACCGACCATATGGTGTAATTAGAACGACAACATTTTCCAAGATTTCAAATATGCGCTTGGTTGAAGGTCTATAATTCTTCTTGTTTCCTGGATCTAGGACATATTCATTTTTATCTTCCAAAGATTTTCTAACACGGTACTGCAAATAACATGCAATCATCAAAACAAGAATAAAGACGTAACCCATTGCCTCTACTCGGTTTTTGCGGTTTAGCAAAGTCTGCCCTAAATAAACTGGATTTTTAAGAAATTTAAATGCCTGCTCTATGCTGTTTTGTTGTTTGTATTCTGATAGTATCTTAGCATCTGAAAGTTCTTCGTTATCTAGTATTGAAGTTATTAAAACAAACGTTGAGCCCATTTCTAGTTTTTTCTCAAAAACATCTTTGTTTGGACCAATGATTGCAGCTACTACATGAAATGTTTCTTCTTCTTTGACGATATCACTATTTTTAGGTCTTCCTCGCTTGCTGTATACTGCCTTGCTTTTTACCTCTACCTCACAGCTAATCAAAAATCCCTTAGCAGTTACTGTTTCTTTGAACTTTTCTAATGCACTTAGTGCATCAGCTTCGCAAGCATAAGCCATTTTGTATAGATTCTTTGCATTCTTCTCCAATTTTTTTTGTTCTTTTTGAATGTTTTTCTCTTGTGTTATTGTTTTTCTCGCTTTAAGTGCGGTAGAATGAACTACAATAAACCTATAAGGTATTTCATTTAACATACGTGTGGCAGTTGATATTTTGTATTTAACTTTTTCTTCTCCTGTTACTTTAATATCTTCAAAAGAATCCGCTAAGTAGGCTTCTTCTTTAAGTTTTTTGGTTAATGAAAAAGTTTCAGGAAAACGCGAAATGAATTTCATATGCTCAAGTTTTTTGAGGCTTTCATATGAGGCTACAGTCGCACTATCACCTATAAATATTGTATTCTCAAACCCATGTCCTTCAAACATACCTCGCATCTTGCAAATAGAATCTGCATTCCACTGGCTGTCGACTTTATTTCCTGCTAGTAATTCTCCCATCACTGGCAATCCGTTTTGTTGCACCGCTGCTCCAATCTTATATTGTTTAAGATCATGACGGTGGTCTTTAGAAAATCCAAGTACTATATCAAATTCTCCATCCACTTCTTCTTTGAAAACTCCTTGTACTGATTTTGAAGTAGTATCAAAATGTGCATGCGTCAAATCTAGTTCGTGTAGTTTAAGCATTTCTAAGCAGATTTTACCAACTAAATCTTGCATTTTTACTTTCCCTAGCTTATCTAGCGCACGCCCGTAGGCATCGTCATTAAGCAACTCTACACGAAGGTCTAAGTCCTTGTAATAGTAGTCGAGTTCAGCTTGTGTCCAGAATTCATGCATCTTCCAAAGCGGTTTCCTATTTGAAAGTGTACTAATTACTAAAGATTCAATAAGAAAACCTGGTGAAACCTTAGMGTTATCACTTCGCCAAACTATTTCATTATTAACTGTTTCCATTATCCTCGCCATACGACAAAGTTTATATATTATCGGGACACATGACATGTTTTCTGCTTTTATATTTTGTGTAGATATCATAACGCACTCTCCTTGTATTTTAGCTTCTAATATAAGGATTCGACGCTACTTCAAAAACTCCTTTTTGTAATTTTATGGAAATTATCCTGTCTTTATTTGACATGCGGAGACCGAGATACTAAATAGAATTGATATAACTCATTATTTCATCTTCAACTATATTAAATTCATTGAGTATCTTTTTTTGTTTCGACGTTAACGGCGCCATAAGATGCTGTCCGTTATTTACCGTTACTATTTTAATTTTTTTTAACTCCCTAAATATTTTCTCTGTACTGCTATTATTTTTGGTGAAATAATCCTTTAATTTATATTCCATATATGATTTTATGATTAAACTAATAAAGCCTACAAATAATTTGCCTTCAGTTGTACTATCTTTATGTGTCCTAAGCCTTTTGAAATCAAGATAATTCTTTAAATTATCAAAATTTTTTTCCACTTTGTCTTTTCTTCTATAGAGACTTAATACTTCCTTTGAATCTTTATTTTTCAAGGTACTTATTAAAATAAAATATCCGTGTTTCCTAGCTAATTCGTCAATCTTTACACTGTTCTTTATATATTCAAATGCACCATTTTCATTTAGTTCTACGTCAAAA
>NVVX01000045.1 GCA_002733545.1 Alkaliphilus sp. | reverse complement strand
CGAATTGTGGCAAGAAAAATCAAAAAGTGGAATGCTTAGAAACGATGAGAATTTAACTAGAATGCTTCAGAATGTCAGAAGTAGTTTATATGAGAGTGTTTCTGGTGTGTCAGGGATGTTTGATCACATAACAGAGCTAGGCATTACAACGGGGAACTTTCGCGATGGAGGAAAATTAATTATTGATGAAACAAAATTAAGAGAAGCAATTAATAATGATCCAGAGGGTGTTGTTGATATTCTTTTTAAAACACCAGACTCAACCCTAACTGGTGCTGAAAAAACAGCTAACACAGGAATTATTCAACGTGTGTATGATGGAATGATAGATGGGATGAAAGAAATAATAAATCAATCAGGACCTGGAGATGAGTCGTCTTTATTTAGAAGCGTGAGATCAAATATGCTAATTGACTTTGTAACTACACATGGTTCAATAAGCCTGATAGACAAAAATATTACGAGTATAAATGAGAGAGTATTAAGGGAAGAACGAATTTTAGCTGGTAGAGAAGAGCGTTATTGGGCACAGTTTACTGCAATGGAAAGAGCGATATCAGAAATGAATGCACAAAGTGCATGGTTAACGTCGCAACTAGGGATTGGGTAGTAGGCATAATGTAGTTAGGAGATGAGAATATGCAAGCATTAAATCCGTATGCAAAATATAAAGAAAATAATATTAAAACGGCAAGTCCGCAAGAATTAACGCTTATGTTGTATAATGGGGCGTTGAAATTTGTCGGGCAAAGCAAAATATTTATGGAGCAAAAAAGAATAGAAGATGCTAATAATTCAATAATTAGAGTACAAGATATTATTGACGAGCTAAATGCAACACTAGATATGCAATATGAAATTTCGCATAATCTGAGAAGTCTATATTTATATATAGGGGAAAGGCTTGTTGATGCGAATATTAGTAAAAGCTCTGAATCCTTAGAGGAAGTAAAAAATATGATAACAGAACTAAGAGATACGTGGAAAGAAGCTATGGAAATTGTTAAACCCAGGAAAAAGGTAGCTAGATGAGAGATAAGGAACGTGTCCAAAAACTAATTAGCATATCAAAGCAAAAATTACTGCTCTTAAATGAAATATTTGAGTTAACGACTAAACAAACTGCCGTGATAGAAAAAACTGAAGAAAATATTGTTAACTTAAGCGAATTGATTAATAAAAAGCAAGAAATAATGGATAAAATAGATGTTTTAGATGTTGATTTTGTGGGCGAATATGAAGCTTTAAAAATTGATTTAGGAGTAGTTTCTTTAGAAAACTATGACGTAAAATCGGATGAAGCTCTCAAAGCATTAAGAGAGGTAGCCACAAAAATCTCAAATGTTATGAGAGAAATAAAAATAACTGATGATGAAAACACTAAAAAAATGAGTTTGCATATAAATACAACTAAGAGAGAACTTAAAGATGTTAAGAATGGCATGAAGATAGCTAAGAGCTATGGTAAAAAAAATAGTGAAGTACAGTCAATTTTTATTGATAAAAGAAGATAATTAGTGTATAATATATACGTTATTAGAAGGTTTGTGGTTGCAAGTCCATGCCAGTCGCAGGCAAAAGGACCCACGTAAGATAGCTAAAACAGCTGTTGATCATGGTGCGGCTTAGAGGTAAGCCCTGCCGGGAAAACCGAGAGAAGTAGTAGTGACAGTGACCCTGTAGCGAAGCTTCCAGCAGGCGAGTGTGGGGGAAAAGACCAGGTCAACTTCAGTAACGAAACAAACTCTTGATAGATTCAAGGGTTTTCTTTTTGTGTTTTTTGGACTATAAAACACTTTTTTATCAACAAAGATACTAACAAGCTTGACCCTTGATTTTTAGGTTATCAACAGAGTTATGCACATTATCCACAGGGAAAAGGTCAACATATGCACATTATGCACAAGAGAGAGAGTAACATGTGAACACTATTGTAAACGAGTCAGACATGCAAAATTAAGGTAACATTATTAATTAATTGTTATATTTGAAAACAATAATGGTTAAATATATTGATTAGCGGCTAAGGATGTGGGTAAAAATGATATAAGAAAGTTATTTTAATAAAGACATTCATAATTTGTGAAGGAGATGGGCATATGAAAATCACAGTAAGTGGAAAAAACGTTGCTGTTACAAGTGCGCTAAGAAATATGACGGAATCTAAACTATCAAAATTAGACAAATATTTTGCAAAGGAAGTAGAAGCAAAGGTTACACTATCTGTTGAAAAAAACAGACAGATTATTGAAGTGACTATACCAATTAACGGAGCATTTTTAAGAGCTGAAGAAGTAACTGACGATATGTATACATCTATTGATAAAGTTATGGATAAGTTAGTAAGACAACTAAGAAAGCATAAAACAAAGCTAGAAAATAGAAAGAACAAATATGAAACAATAAGATTTGAAAATATATCTAAAGTAGATACAAGTGAAGATGAACCAAAAATTGTAAGAACGAAAAGATTTGCAATGAAGCCAATGAGCCCAGAAGAAGCAGTTTTGCAAATGGAACTGCTCGGTCATAGTTTTTTCGTATTTGCTAGTGCTGATTCTGATGAAGTAAACGTTGTGTATAAAAGAAAAGATGGTAATTTTGGTTTGATAGAACCTCATTTTGAATAGAGATGTTAGTGGTAACATAAAATAGTTTAAAAGATGGTGAATAGCCATCTTTTTTGCATGCTGCTAAAAAAATCCGTTAAAAGATAATAATAATAGAAGGAAAAGCAAAAATAATAGAGAATACTATACAAGTTAGAGCATATAAGACTTTTAGGAAAGTGAGGATTAACGAATGATACTCGAAGCTTTGTTTTTAGGTGTAATCGCTGGGAAAATCAGAGGCGGAGATTTTAAGAGGCTAGGCTACGTTTTTTTTAGAGTTCCATATATTTTGATTTTATCATTTATCTTGATGATTGGGACATCGCTATTAGTATTTTTAGGGAACAAAGTTGTTATTGATAATCGTATTTATATTTATATAGTGGCGTATTTTTTCCTGTTTATTGTTCTTTTTTTGAATTTACACAATAAAGCTATATGGCTGATATTATTAGGAGCTATAGCTAATTTTGCGGCA
Source organism: Alkaliphilus sp. (assembly GCA_002733545.1). GTDB lineage: Bacteria > Bacillota > Clostridia > Peptostreptococcales > NVVX01. The sequence goes on along the minus strand of NVVX01000045.1, from coordinate 14,391 downwards.
ATCGTTTTAAATCAGGGTAGCATGCCTATTGATTTGCTAGTATTAGAAAAACTGGGATTAGTAAATATGATTAACCTAATAAAAGAGGGTGAAATACTTAGTTACATACCCATACAAGATGCTAGTATGTATACTGAATATTTGGCGAAGAGATTTGCACTGCCGTCTTTTTATCCTCTAAAACATGTAATGAGTATTGGAGATTTGTTAGTATCTTTAGGCTTGTTTTTATATATCCAAAAAATTATGCAATCACGAGTATATAGGAGAACAAGTAGAATGATTAGGCATGATTACAGGTAAGTATTTTGTTGTTATAGACGGAGCATCATGGTAAAATAGTTAGGTAAATCAATAATGATATATTGGGGTGGAAAATTTGAAGAAAATATTTGAAAAGGTATTTGGAAGTTATAGTTCAAGAGAACTAAAAAAGATAGAGAAAATTGTCGAACAAACAGAGAACTTAGCACCATTGTTTAAAAAAATGAACGAGGCAGAACTAAAGGGCAAAACGCAAGAATTTAGAGAAAGACTAAAACATAATGAAACACTAGATGATATACTACCAGAAGCATTTGCAACAGTACGTGAAGCTGCGTGGAGATCATTAGGTATGAAACATTATAAGGTGCAATTAGAAGGAGGAATCATCCTACATCAAGGCAGAATTGCAGAAATGAAAACTGGTGAAGGGAAAACCCTTGCTGCAACACTACCGGTTTACCTAAATGCGCTTTCCGGCAAAGGGGTACATGTTGTAACAGTTAATGATTATTTGGCAAAGCGTGACCAAGAATGGATGGGTAAAGTATATAGCTTCCTTGGTCTGACAGTGGGTTGTATTGTACATGGAATGACTGCAATAGAGAGGCGCGAAGCATATGGTAGTGACATTACATATGGCACAAATAATGAGTTTGGATTTGATTATCTTAAAGGAAACATGGTTATTTTTGAAAAAGAGATGACACAAAGAGAGCTTAACTTTGCTATTGTAGATGAAGTTGACAGTATTTTAGTTGATGAAGCTAGAACTCCTCTAATAATTTCAGGGGATGGAGATAAAACAACAAAAATGTACTCTATAGCAGATCAATTTGTACGTACGCTCAAAATAGAAGAAGACTACACCGTGGATGAAAAAGCAAATTCTGTAATGTTGACTGAAGAGGGTGTTGAAAGGACAGAAAGAGCATTTGCTATAGAAAACCTTGCAGATATAGCAAATATGGAGATCTCACATCATGTTACTCAGGCACTTAAAGGACATAATCTTATGAGGCGCGATAAAGAATATGTTGTTAAAGATGGAGAAGTTGTAATTGTCGATGACTTTACAGGTAGATTAATGTTTGGAAGAAGATATAGTAGTGGACTTCATCAGGCTATTGAAGCAAAAGAGAGATTAAATGTAAGAAGAGAATCTAAAACCCTCGCAACTATTACGTTTCAAAATTACTTTAGAATGTATAATAAATTAGCAGGTATGACTGGAACAGCTAAAACTGAAGAAGAAGAATTTCTTGCTATTTATGGAATGGATGTAGTAGAGATACCAACAAATGATCCGATTATTAGAGATGATATGGCAGATTCGATATATAAGAATGAAGTAGGTAAGTTTAGTGCAGTAGTAGAGGATATTAAAGAGAAATACTCAAAAGGGCAGCCAGTTTTAGTTGGTACAATATCAATTGAAAAATCAGAAGAGATTTCAAAACTACTAAAGAAACAGGGAGTTAAACATGAGGTCTTAAACGCTAAACAACATGAGAGAGAAGCAGAAATAGTAGCTCAAGCAGGGCGTGAAGGATCTATAACTATTGCAACGAATATGGCAGGACGTGGAACTGATATTATGCTAGGAGGAAACCCAGAATTTTTAACCAAGAAAGAGATGAAAAAGCGCAAATATTCTGATGAAATCCTTGCTGAAGTTACTGGCTATTCACCAACTGATAACGAAGAAATTATATCTGCTAAAAGGGTATACGAAGATTTGTATAAAGATTTAAAAAATGAGACTAGCAAAGAGCATGCAAGAATAGTTGATTTAGGTGGACTGCATATTATTGGGACAGAGAGGCATGAATCGCGTAGAATAGATAACCAATTAAGAGGAAGGTCAGGTAGGCAAGGTGACCCAGGCTCAAGTAGATTCTTTATTTCTTTGCAGGATGATCTTATGAGGTTGTTTGGTGGGGACAAAATGCATGGGTTAGTTGACAAATTGGGACTAAAAGATGATGAAGCCATTGAACATGGGATGATGTCAAGATCAATTGAGAATGCTCAGAAAAAAATTGAGGGAAGAAATTTTGGAATACGTAAGCATGTACTGCAATATGACGATGTAATGAACAAACAAAGAACAATTATTTATGGTGAGAGAAAGAAAGTACTTGCAGGAGAAAACATGTATGACCATCTAATGAATATGTTAGAAAACATAGTGGATGCGTCTATATCTATGTATACTGCAGGAATAAAATATCCAGAAGAATGGGATTTAGTAGGTCTTGAAGAACATTTACATGGAATATTTTTTCCAAAAGGAAATCTCAAATTTGAAAGAATAGAAGATTTAACGCTAGAAGAGCTCAAAGATAGAATTGTTGAGGTTGCAAAATCAATATATAAGGAGAAAGAAGAACAGTTTTCAAATGAAAGAATGAGAGAAATTGAAAGGGTAATATTACTTCAAGTAATAGACTCAAGATGGATGGAACATATTGATGCAATGGACCAACTAAAGCAAGGGATTGGCTTAAGAGCAATTGGGCAAGAAGACCCTGTTAGAGCATACCAAATGGAAGGTTTTGATATGTTTCAAGAGATGATTAATAACATTCAAGAAGAGACGATAAAATATTTATTTAGTATTGATAAAGTTGTAGGTGTTGAAAGAAAGAGAGTGGCAAACCCGACAGAAGCAATGCATGGCAGGCGAAATAAAAAAGCACCAGTGGTAAAAGAAAAAGCTGTTGGCAGAAATGAGCCTTGTCCTTGTGGCAGTGGGAAAAAGTATAAGAAATGTTGTGGAAAGTGAAATTTAAAATACACACAAACTACCTTAAAGTTTAGAAATTCTAAAACTCTTTCAAAGCAAAAATCCTAAACTCGTGAACTCGCTGCGCTCAAACAGCACGAGTTTTAAACGGATTTATGCTCCTCAAGAGTTAAGAATTTCAGCAAACTCTTCGGATGTTTGCTTAGCATTTTAAATTTCACAAGCGTAGAGGGAAAAAGCAAGGAAAATACACACAAAACTGCTGTAAGAGGTGAAAATTTTGATAAATATAGAAATAAGCAAACAGCAATTAATGAAAATTAGCGAAGAAATCAAAGAATTGAGGGTTTCTCTTTGACTTGGCTAAACTGGTAGAAAAAGTTGAAGAAAATGAAATGAAAATGATGAAAACTGATTTTTGGAATGATCAAAAGTCAGCTCAAGAATTGTTGAAAGAAACTAAAAACTATAAAGATAAAATCGATAATTATTCAAAATTGCAAAGTGATTTAGAAGAGGTAGAGATGCTCACTATGTTCATTGAAGAAGGGGATCACTCTTTTGAAAATGAATTAGAAAAGGGGATTTTGAAGCTGGAAAAAGAAGTGTATGAAACAAAAGTTTCAACACTTTTACATGGAGAATATGATAGCAGCAGTGCTATTGTTGCTATTCATGCTGGCACTGGAGGACTAGACGCACAAGACTGGGCTAAAATGCTTATGCGCATGTATTCAAGATGGGGAGAGAGAAAAGACTATAAAGTGAAAATATTAGACTTGATTCAAGACCCAGAAGCAGGCATAAAAACCGCAACTTTGCTTATAGAAGGCGAAAATGTATATGGGTATTTAAAGTCAGAAAAAGGAATACATAGATTAGTAAGGATTTCTCCATATGATTCTTCTGGTAAAAGGCATACGTCTTTTGCATCGGTAGATGTAATGCCAGAGTTAGATGAAACAGTAGAAGTCGAAATTAACCAATCTGACTTACGGATGGATACCTATAGAGCGAGTGGTGCAGGAGGACAACATATTAATACTACTGACTCTGCTGTTAGAATAACACATATTCCAACAGGGATTGTAGTGCAATGTCAAAACCAAAGGTCTCAGCATAGCAATAAAGATACTGCTATGAAAATGCTAAAAGCAAAGCTAATAGAGTTAAAAGAAAGACATCAAAAAGACAAGATAGAGGATTTGCAAGGAGTACAGAGCCAAATTGCTTGGGGGAGCCAAATTCGCTCGTATGTGTTTAATCCATACAACCTAGTAAAAGATCATAGAACAAATGCAGAATTTGGGAATGTGCAAGCTGTAATGGATGGAGAAATAGATCTGTTTATTAATGAGTTTTTAGTGAAAAATTTGTTTGATAAAAAATGAGATAATCATGTTCCTACATAAGCACATCAAGCAACAAACCACGAATATCGTCTAACCTTTTTATAATTGATAAGCGGTCTTTTTCTTGTGATAAAAAATCGTTTGTAAGTTCGGTTAATTCACGATCAACGTTCTTAACAATACAATAAACCCTATGTCTTCCACGGCGGTCAAGAAAATTTTGTTTGCTAAATTGGTGAGAATTTTTAACTGCAACATTTAAGAATTCCCTCACCAATTTTTTATATCTAACAACCTCATTAATGTCTAACTTTTCAGAAAGTTTCTCAGCTTGTTGACCAATTTGAGAATACAATTTTTCGAGGTGCCCTCTAACTTGTTCTGACTTAACATTTTGAAATTTTGCATTAAAAGTCTGTTGAGTTTCTTTAACCTGCTTTGAGTTTTGATTGATTAAATTAGTGATATTGGTTGAATTTATATTATTAATTTTATTCATAGTATTTTTACTCCTTTAATATACCTTCCTATATACTATCGTCAATAGTAATAGAATGCAATAGTTTTGATTTTACAATTAAAGAAACAGCAGTATTATGACGATAAAAACATAAGAGCTAAGAGGTGATAAACATGATAAATAATGCTGTTACGGTAAATAAAGCAGGTCTTAACCGCATATATTCTAGTAGTATGATACAAAGCAGAAAAAAAGAAAATATGAATAATTTTATAAAAGATACAAACAACGATAGTGCAATAAAAAGAACTAGCACTAGTAAGAGTGCAGATAATGTTAAATTACTAAGTAAATTCAATCTTCCTATTGAAGATAGCTTGATAAATGGAATAGAAGTATTAGAAAAACATGGTGTTAATTTGAGCAAGAAAAACCTTTTAGACTTTGTATCTGCCAAGAAAAACCTCAGTTTTATAGCAAACAATTTAGATTCTAATATGGTGCAAAAGCTGAGCGAAAAAGAAGTAGATATTAAGCAAGACCCACTTCAAAAAATTTCTGATCACATTAAAGACATGAAAAACTCTGGAGAGAGCAAATCATTGCTAACGCTACTTGCACAGGGCAAAAAACTAACTTCAGAAGCAGCAGGTCGTATTGCTAAAGATTTGTTTGGAAGTAAAATGGGAAAAGACGTTAAAGATGCTGTTAAGGCGCTACATAAATCAGGTGCAGAAATTACTAAGGAAAATGTAAATCTAATTAATGACACCTTAAATAATCTGAACCAATTAAAGAACAACGAAGATGAAACTATTATTAAAACTATGAAAAAAGCGATAGAACCAAGCATTGAAAACTTGATAAAAACTAAAAGTAATATTACTAAAGGTGCAGTGATGTCCGATGAAAAGCTAAGCCAGAAAGTTACTGCAAATTACGAAAAACTCTCGGTGAGTGGAAGCTTAAATGTTGACAATAGCATTAGCGATAAGGAATTAGCACTTATGGAAGACGAAATAAAGGAACTCCTAAGAAAAGAAGGAATTGAAAGCACCAAAGATAATATTGAATTAGCAAAAAAGCTTATAAAGAATCAAGTTCCAATAAGCAAGGAAAACATTGAGAACATTGAGCAGACCAAAGAAGCTATAGAATATTTAAAAGGACAATTAAGCTATGAGAAACTTGCAATATTATATAAAGCAGGTATCAATGTAGAGAAAGAACATGTTGTGAATATTGTTGAATTAGTTAATAGTTTAGAATCTGAGAGCGAATTAATTGACAAGTCCTCAAATAGTATAAAAGGTGACGAAGAAAAAATCAATGAGATTCTAAATCGTTTAAATAAACTAAACAATATGCAAGATAGAGATCTGATTTTACTTCTTAAAAAAGGTATTGACTTTAAAGTGGGCATACTGAATAAATTAGTTTTGGGGGCTAAGTTAGAGAATATATTACTGGCAGAAGATATCTCACTGCAAAACGCATATAATAATATATCAGAGGTAGTGAATTCTTTTAACTTGCTTAATGAAATGCAATTAGGTACAATTGCAAGACAATTAAGCACTAACTCATTGATTTCATTAGATAATTTGGTGTTAGCACATAAAAATAGCGAAAATACTTTAATCGCTAATAACACAAATATAAGCGATTCGAAAGCTACTAGTATTAATAACTCCTTACTTGTTGAATTTTTCAGCGAGAGAGCTGCAGTGCTTGCATTAACACAGAACAATGTGAGCGTAAACCAAGCTAGCATAAAGCAATTATTCGAACTAAGTAAGCAAGTTAGTTATGTTAAGCATAATATTACTAGTCGGATGATAAAAAATAGCGTGGATAATAACATGAATATAATGAGTATGGAAATGAATAAACTTAATGAGTATGTTAGAGGTCAAGTAAAAATGCATGATATTGATCATACATTGAGCCTGCTTCCTAAAATAAATAGCAATAAAGAGAGCATATTAGCTATGCTTATGAAAAACAATATGCCTTTAGCATTAAAAGAAGCTGAAAATATGTTATTGTTGTTTAGTAATCAGAAACAGATAGGTGAACAAATAGGAAGTGCATTAAATGAATTAGAACATTCGTCTACAAGCGTAGCAAAAAATGAGGCGAAAGAAATACGCCAACTTTTAACTGGAATAACAAGTGAAATAAAACTAGGCGACTTTGATATTGATAAAACGCTAGACAAAATTGCAAAGACTATTGATCTTTTACGAAACTCAATGGCTAGTTTAGATGGGAAGACAAATACAGAAATTGAGAAAGCATTAAACAACCTAATGAGCTCATTAGAATTTCAAAGTCAGATGAATAAAAACAATTATGTTTTGCAATTTCCAATTATGATGAGCGAATATGCAAAAAACTTACAAATATTTGTTATGGATCAAAAAAAGGGTAGTAAGAAAATCAACCCAAAAGATATGTCATTGCTACTTAATATAGATACTAACAATATGGAGAATGTCAACATATATGTGGCTGTTAAGAATAACAAAGCAACAATAAAATTTGGTGTGAAAGAGCAAAAACATAGAACAATCATAGAAAAACACAGCAACGATTTAAAAAGCCTAATGCAAGAAGTTGGATATGACGTAGAAAATTTATCGTTTCGAGTAGATGAAGAGGCGAGCATTAAAAATATTATTGAGGCAAGTTTAGAAAAAGAAATTGTAACAAGACATTTTATTGATATTACTATTTAGGAGAGAAACTATGAATAAAGATAAAAAAGCTGTTGCCTTAGAATATAATAGTGAAGAGCATGCAGTGCCACAAATTACTGCTTCAGGCAGGGGTGGTGTAGCCGAAAACATAATAGAAAGAGCAAGAAATAGTGATGTAGAGATTTATAAAAACGAAGAATTAGTAAAAGAACTAATACAGTTTAAAGTTGGTACAGAAATACCAAAAGAATTATATGAAATTGTGGCACAAATTCTTATTTTTGTTGAAGGCGTTGACAGTATTAATTTGACAGATAATTAGTATTTGACTCTAGACGAAAACCATATTACTAGAATAACTCTACAAATGAAAAGAAATATAAAACAAAAGAAAAAGCTTGGAGGCGAAGTAATGAGAATCAATAATAACATACCTGCATTAAATGCACACAGATTATTAACTAGAAATAATGCGAAAATAGCCAAAACGCTAGAAAGATTATCATCTGGAAAAAGAATTAATAGGGCTTCGGATGATGCAGCAGGTCTAGCGATATCAGAAAAAATGAGAGCGCAGGTAAAAGGTTTAAAAACAGCATCTAGAAATTCACTAGACGGAATATCGCTTGTCCAAACCGCAGAAGGTGCAATGACTGAAGTTCATGCAATGCTTCAAAGAATGAGGGAGTTATCGGTGCAAGCTAGCAACGGAACGTATAATGCTGAAGATCTTGAGACTATTCAAAATGAAGTTGATCAACTATTAGAAGAGATAGACAATATTGCAAAAACTACGAGTTTTAATGAAAATAAGCTAATTGACGGATCGTTATCAGAGCTGACAGCAGCGGAAGTAACAGCAGCAGATACAGTGGCGACAGCGGCAGAAACAGAGGCAGGAACAGGGTCGCCAACAGCTGAGTCAGTAGCAGCAGCGGCAGAAGCTGCAGTACCTGCGCCGCCTGATGCAACAGAGCCAATAGCAGCAAAAATAGCTGCAGCGGCAAGAGCAGCAGTAGATGCAGGAGTAACAGTCCCGGCTGATGTAGCGGCAGCAGCAAGAGCAGCAGTAGATGCACTACCAAATCCACCAGGTGGGATTGTATTCCAAATAGGAGCTAACGCAGGAGAAACTATTAGAGTTTTTGTAGACGATTTGCAAGCAAAAGCATTAGCCATTGATACACTAGATTTGGTGACTAGCCCATCAGCTGGTATAGGACTTATAGATAATGCAATTACAAAAGTATCTGAAGTTAGATCAACTCTAGGAGCAGTACAAAACCGATTAGAACACACTATTGCAAATCTAGATAATACAGCAGAAAATTTAACGGCTGCACTTTCAAGAATAGAAGATGTAGACATGGCGCTTGAAATGTCTGAGTTTACAAAATTAAACATATTAAGTCAAGCTGGTACTGCGATGCTAGCACAAGCAAATCAAATACCACAAACTATATTACAACTTTTAGGGTGATTAATAGGAAGAACTAATAATCGATTATCATTTTATGCGATTAATTGAGAGAATTAAATAATTTGAATGTAAATTAAGAATGGGGGAAAAAATAAATGACTGTAAAAGAATTTTTATCTGAAAGAATTGCAATGGCAAACCCAAGTCAGTTAGTCGAAATATTGTACGAAGGGTTGATTGATAGTCTGCAAAACGCGCGCTTATTTCTAGCAAATAACGAAACTGGGGACTTTGACTTTGAAATTGAAAAATCTAGAGAAATATTGTCACTTTTAATTGCAACAATAAAAGGGAATTCCGATATAGCGATTAACTCGAGGAGTTTATATGTATTTATTAATCAATTAATCACTGAAGCGGTGAACACAAAGGAAGTCAAGAAAATTGACGATGCGATAAAAGTTGCAACACCACTATATGAGGCGTGGAAAGAACTTTCAAATAGGAGTATTAACGAAGAGCAAGGTTCAAAAAAAGTTTCTGTAATAGCAGGCATGACATATGGGAAAAATAGTATTAATACTCATGTTGTATCAAATGAAAAACAGTGGCAGAATGGGTAGGAGGTTTTACTCAAAAAGTAAAACAAGACGAAACTACAAGTAAATGGCTATGACTTGTTTTTTGAGAAAGGCAAACTGGGACGCTTCTTGCTTTGTTATAAGCAAGAAGCGTCCTAGCTTGCCTTAATTAGAATTATTTGCTAAAAACAAGGAGTTAGCATGGATTGAAATTAGAATTTCTGATATAATATAGCTAAGATAGAGTGAAAGGAAGATGAAAGTACAATGAATATATCAAATACACTAGCAAAAGAGTTAAATCTAAAAGTATCACAGGTTGAAACAACTATTAATCTCATTGACGAAGGAAACACAATACCTTTTATTGCAAGGTACCGAAAAGAAATGACAGGATCACTAGATGATGAAGTTCTAAGAAACTTGTTTGAAAGACTTACTTATTTAAGGACCTTAGAAGCGAGAAAAGAAGAAGTTATAAGATTAATAGAAGAGCAAGGAAAATTGACTGATGAGTTAAAAAAAGAAATACTGGCTGCACAAAAACTACAAAAAGTTGAGGATTTGTATAGACCGTACAAACAAAAGAGAAGAACAAGAGCTACTGTAGCAAAAGAAAAAGGATTAGAACCTTTGGCTGAAATAATGATGAAGCAAGAGGTAATTGAAGGTACAATCAAAGAGTTAGCAAAAAGATTTATGAGTCAAGAATTAGAAGTGAATACGACAGAAGATGCTATTAATGGAGCGAAAGATATCGTTGCAGAAACTATAGCCGATGATGCAAAATATAGAGACAGAATAAGAACTATAAACATCAGAAAAAGCACAATTATTTCAAAAGTTGCGAAAGAAGGAGAAGACTCAGTATTTGAAATGTACTATGATTATAGTGAGGCTGTTAATAAAATAGCAAATCATAGAGTGTTGGCTTTAAATAGAGGTGAAAAAGAGAAAGTCCTCAAGGTCAAATTAAATAGTCCTAATGAAGAAATTATTAATTACCTAAAAAAAGAAATAATCTTTAACACTAAAGCAATTACATATGAAGCGTTAGATGAAGCAATAGAAGATTCGTATAAGAGATTAGTTGCTCCATCTGTTGAAAGAGAAATAAGAAGCGACCTTACTGAAAGAGCACAAGAAGAAGCAATAAAAGTATTTGCTAAAAACACGAAACCATTATTTTTGACACCTCCTGTGAAGAATTCTAAAGTATTAGCAGTCGATCCTAGCTTTAGAACGGGATGTAAACTTGCTGTGATTGACGGAACAGGTAAATTATTAGACTATGCTACTATTTATCCTAATGCGCCACAACATAGAGTAGAAGAATCTAAAAAAACAATGAAAAAGTATATAGAGAAATATGATATAGATATTATTACTATTGGGAATGGGACAGCTTCAAGAGAAACAGAACTTATTGTTGCTGAGATGATTTTAGAAATGGATAGAGAAGTGCATTATACAATTGTAAGCGAAGCGGGTGCTTCAGTTTATTCAGCATCAAAATTAGCTACAGAAGAATATCCAGATATTGATGTATCTATTAGAGGAGCTATTTCGATAGGGCGAAGACTTCAAGACCCACTTGCCGAACTTGTAAAAATTGATCCTAAAAGCATAGGCGTTGGGCAGTATCAACATGACCTAAATCAAGCGAAATTGGGAGAATCATTAAAAAATGTAGTTGAAGATTGTGTTAATAGTGTTGGAGTAGATTTGAATACGGCATCACCATCGTTGCTTCATTATGTTTCTGGCATTTCTGCAGCTACCGCAAAAAATATAGTGAAGTATAGAGAAGAACACGGTAAATTTGATAATAGAAAAATGTTGAAAGAAGTAAAGAGACTAGGCGACAAAGTTTATGAGCAGTGCGCAGGTTTTCTAAGAATATCAGATGGAAATAATGCTCTAGATAATACATCTGTTCATCCGGAATCTTACCTGGTAACAAGTATATTGTTAGAAAAACTTGGTTATGGATTAGACGATGTTAGAGATGGTAAACTTAGGGATATAGACGAGAAAATAATTGAGTATAAATCTGTAAGCAAGAAAGAAAAAGTAGAAAAAGAAAACACAAAAAGAGTGAAGTCATTGCAAGATTTGGCTAGTCTAGGACTTGAAAATAAGAAACCAGAAAAAACAAATACAACAGCAATTAAAGAAAATGTAGAGGCAATAGCAAAAGAATTAGAGATAGGCGTTTTTACATTGAGAGATATTATTGAAGAGCTAAAAAAACCTGGTAGAGATCCAAGAGAGGAAATGCCTAAACCTGTGTTTAGATCTGATGTATTAAAAATGGAAGACTTGAAGCTAGATATGATAATGCAAGGGACAGTAAGAAATGTTGTTGATTTTGGAGCTTTTGTGGACGTAGGAGTAAAGCAAGATGGGCTTGTTCATATATCTGAATTAGGTGACAAGTTTATCAAAAACCCAATGGACGTTGTGTCAGTTGGTGATGAAGTGACTGTTAGAATCATTAAACTAGACATTGAAAGAGGCAAAATATCTATGAGCATGAAAGGATTGAAAAAAAGGAATTAAATTTTGATGCAGGGGGATGGTCTTGGTGAGTCCCCTGCACCGAAGTAGAATTTAATACGTTAGTTGAGGGCAGATTTTTTCTTGCATTCTAGCATAATTAATAGTATAATGTGAATTAATTAAATAATATTCTTCAGGGCAGGGTGAAATTCCCGACCGGCGGTTAAAGTCCGCGAATCGTTTATCGATTGAACTGGTGTGATTCCAGTACCGACAGTATAGTCTGGATGAGAGAAGAGTAGAGGTATTTTATACGTACTTTTACAATCAACACCTGAGGAGCAAATTCTCAGGTGTTTTTGTGCCTGAAGAAACTAAACTTTAGGAGGAAATATTATGTTTATGAAAAATCTTGAAAGAAGTATTAAGTTAACGAAAGCAAAATTTACTACACATGCAATAGTGAAAATCGCAATACTTGGGGCTATAGCCTTTGGAATAATGTTAATACAGTTTCCAATACCTATTTTCCCAGCTTTTTTGAAAATTGATCTAAGTGACATTGTAGCACTAGTAGGCGGATTCGCTATTGGCCCTGTGTCGGGAGTAGCAGTTCAACTGATTAAAGTACTTCTACATTTTATTATAAGAACAAGTACAGGTGGGGTTGGAGAGCTAGCTAATTTTATTATAGGTGCATCTTTCGTATTTCCTGCTGCTTTTATATACCACATGAAAAAAGATAAGAAACATGCCTTAGTGGGGGTTATTGTGGGGACGATTACAATGACAATGGCAGGTGCATTAGCTAATATATATATATTGATTCCATTTTACGCCAACATATTTCCAATAGAAGCCATTATTAACATGGGAACAGTGATAAATGAAAATATAACAGATGTGAATTCTTTAGTTTTATACGGAATTACGCCGTTTAATATTTTCAAGGGCATCATTATTTCATTAGTAACAATGTTAATTTACAAAAAAATCTCTCCGATATTAAAAAGTAAATAGAATAACTTGAGGCTAATGGATTATTATTTAATATCTTTATAGTAGAAGAGTAAAAATTTACAAATATTAGGACCAGCTAGAGGCATGTAGCTGGTTTTTTCTATAATTGTAATGTGGTTGTTTGAAATCTACTTAAAAGTGGTATATACTTAATTGGAGACTTTAGGTATGTGATCCTATAGATAAAGTATAAAATTTATATTAGGAGATGAAATTATGAAGAAGACGAAGAGCGTTAGAAATATGATAATACTAATTATTGTTGTTGTGGTTATTTTTGTATCGATATTGCAAGTGGGAGTTTCTTTTTTTAACAGAAACAATCATATCAATACCGAGGTAAATGAGAGTTTGAGAATTTTAGCTCAAAAAGAGAGTTCTTACATGTACAATGCATTTTCAAGATGGGGAGGAGTTAGTGAATTATTTGCAACTACTATTGGGGCATTACCTGGTTATGATACAGATATTATTCTTAACATACTAGAAAAGCATATGATCGAAGATAAATTAATTGTAGGAGGGGGTTTTTGGTTAGAACCATTTCAATATAGCGCTACAGAGAAATATCACGGTCCATTTATGTTTAGAGATGGCGATGAAATTGCTGTAACGTGGGAGTACAGCTCTGCAGAAGGGAATTATTTTCAGTACGATTGGTATCAAGATGGATTTAGAGTAGACAAGCCAGTAATATGGAGTGAACCTTATGCAGATTCTATTACTGGAGTGCCAATGATAACTGCGACAACTGTAATTAGAAAGAATAATGCTAAAGTTGGAGTGACAACTCTAGATATTGGGCTGGATGAACTTCAGAAATATCTCTATAACATTAAGATAGGGGAAGAAGGATTTGTATTTATTGTGACAGATGCGGGGTATTACATAGCACATCAAGATGATTCTAAAAACTTAGTAAAAAAGATTACTGAAGAAGAAGATGAGGCTCTTAGAACACTAGGAAATAGCATATTAGAACAAAACAATGAAGAGATTATAGAAATAAAAATTGATGGTGTTAATTATTTTAGCGCATTTTCACCAATTGGAGATACAGGGCTGAATTTTGTTTTGTTCTTACCAGTTTCAGAAGCTGTAGTAGGAGTGAACAGAACATTTATTATTAACATACTAATGTCCTTATTTACTGGTATAATATTAGTAATAGTTTTGTCTTATTTAGTTGGCAAAATAGTAATAAAGCCGTTAAAGATAATTGCAAATAAGGCTACTGACATACAGCACTGAGGAGTAAATATTTTTATTTTAACCTACAAGGCATCTCTTATAGCACCTTACTTTACAAAATTTGACAATTGGTCATTTCCATTTTCAGCT
>NVVX01000044.1 GCA_002733545.1 Alkaliphilus sp. | reverse complement strand
TCTTTGAAGTCATATGAAGATATGCTATTGTAGTCTTAATATGCTTATGACCGTGCGCCACGAAGGCGTGTCCAAGTAGCGTAAGCTACTTGAAGACAGCTATGCTGTATAGATGATGGTGGTAGGTCCACCGAAATCGCCATACAGGTGGAGGTTTCAAACTACCTTAAGGTGCTGTAGACAAAAGCTATGGTATTGAGCGTTAAGGAAAAGGCAGTTATAACTGTCAGGTGTGTGTTAAAGAGATGAATGAATATGTGAACCACTTACGAAAATGTCGAAAGCGTAGAGATTCCATCAAAACCAGGGGGTGGTCGTTAACCTGGGATAAACTTAGAGGAAACCTGTTTACTGTCTAAGTGGTGGACGAATTTAGCACAGGCGTCTGTACGGAACGTGGGAACCCACGGACTGATGTTAAGGGAGTATTTCAAGCGGAAGAACCGTAAGAAAAGAGTACCAATGCAGTCATGGGGGCAGATTGGGTTGTAGTAGTGAGGAAGTTTCTGTAATGGAAAGGGAGCGAAGAACCCGAATTATCCTGTTTCAAGAATGAGTCAACTTTGAAAGGAGGAGGAGCTTATGAAAGAAACAAAGCCGTTYAATATTTCAAAAAGAGCTGTACTGACAGCTTATGAGAAAGTTAAAGCAAACAAGGGAACATACGGAGTTGATGAACAATCTATAGAAGACTTTGAAAAGAATTTAAAGAACAATCTTTACAAAATCTGGAACAGAATGTCGTCAGGAAGTTACTTCCCCAAACCTGTAAAAGCTGTAGCAATTCCAAAGAAGAATGGTGGAACTAGAATACTAGGTATTCCTACTGTTGAAGATAGGATAGCACAGATGGTAGCAAAGCTATATTTTGAACCACAAGTAGAGCCGATGTTTTATGAGGATTCCTATGGATATAGACCAAGTAAATCAGCAATACAAGCAATAGAAAAGACAAGAACAAGGTGCTGGAGGAAAGACTGGGTGCTAGAGTTCGACATTAAAGGTCTGTTTGATAATATCAGACATGACTACCTAATGAAAATGGTGAAAAGGCATACCAAAGAAGAATGGATAATTTTATATATTCAGAGGTGGCTGACAGCACCATTTCAAATGGAAGATGGAACAATAACTCCCAGAATATCTGGAACTCCGCAAGGCGGGGTCATCAGTCCGGTTCTTGCGAATTTATTTTTGCACTATGTATTTGATGATTTTATGGTGAAAGAATTCCAAACGATTCCTTGGGCAAGATATGCAGATGATGGAATAGCTCACTGTGTATCATTAAAACAGGCAAAGTATCTACTTAGAAGATTGCAAGAACGGTTTGAACAATACGGATTAGAACTAAATCTTGAGAAAACAAAGATTGTGTATTGCAAAGATGATGATAGAAAAGGTAATCATACAAATATATCATTTGATTTTCTAGGATACACATTTAAACCAAGAGGTGCTAAGAATAAGTATGGTAGGTACTTTACAAGTTTCTTACCAGCAATTGCAGAAAGAGCAAAGAAAGCAATCCGTAAAGATGTGAGAAGTTGGAGACTGCAACTTAAAGTAGATAAGGATTTGCGGGATATAGCAAACATGTTTAACAAGAAAATACAGGGTTGGATTAACTATTACACACATTTCTACAAGTCGGAAATGTATGGGGTGCTTCGATACATCAATGGGTGCATAGTGAAGTGGGTTCGCAGAAAATATAAAAAGCGAAAGCATAGACGAAAAGCTGAATATTGGTTAGGAAGTATTGCATTAAGAGATAGGAAATTATTTGCGCACTGGAAGTTTGGAATATTACCAACGGCTGGATGATGGGAGCCGTATGAGCTGAGAGGTTCACGTACGGTTCTGAGAGAGACTAAGGGGGAAGTTCCCTTGGTCTACTTACTTCAACTGCTTTAATTTTTTATTCCTTAGGACTAGTCGGAATAGGAACATCTACACTATTACAAAGAGTATATTTCTCTATGCAAGACACTAAAACACCAATGTATGTAGGTATAGTATCAGTAGCAGTAAATATTGTACTTAACTTAATACTCATTAATTACTTAGCACATGGAGGACTAGCATTAGCCACTAGTATTGCTTTTAGTGTTTCATCAATATTATTGATTATTGGATTAAAGAGAAAAATGGGCTACATCGGTGGGAAGAGTATTTTTGATTGTTTTATAAAGGCAAGTCTTTCATCAGTAGTTATGGGTGTAGTTGTTTTCTTTATGTATGATTTTATGATTACACGTTTTGCGGGAACTACAATGCTTGATGCATTTTCACTTGCAAGTAGTGTGTTTGTAGGGGCATTAGTGTATTTTGCTCTTTGTTATCTGCTAAAGATTAAAGAAGTAAGGATGATAACTAATAAGGGGATTGAGGTTGTTAGGAAGAGGTTTAAATAAATTGATTCATTTTTCGTGAAGCAAAGTCAGAACATATTGTTTGATACAAAGCGGGTAATATGCGAAACTGGAAATATTTTTATTAAATAATCTTTTTTGAAGGTTAATTGATAATTGTGGGGAAGTACTTGTAGGAGAGATGAATTAGGGTTGATTATTATACTTTGAAAAATATCAAATAATTAGACATTTAAGACGGGCATAAATTTTAATCGATAGGATTGAAGGAGTGTTTGTTTTTTATATTAGAAAATTGTGGGAGTGAGCGGATGAGATTATTTAAGAAGGGATGTGAGATGAAATGGCAGCATATCACATTTTAGAGTTAGTATTAGACCAGGCAAATTAGGACCTAAATTAACAAGAGAAAATTGTGCTATTGTTGATAAGAAATGTTCAACGAATAAAAAGGGTGATGATTATTTTAACATGTTTGGGGGTGAAAAAAAGAGAAGAGTTTTTAAAAATATTTGAGGATGAATCAGCAATAACATACTCTGATGAGTGGCGTGAAAAACATAAAAGATAGGCATTAATTAATTCGATTTAATGCAAAAGGAGTAGGTGGATTTTCAAGTTTTATTAAATTGTTAGGTTTTTTGGAATAGTCTGAAAAAGCTTAAGATCATTTTTGCTAATATAATTCGCAAGGAGGTCAATTATGAAACCAATGAATAGTATTGAGTATTTAGAACAAAAAAAATTGTTTCAAGAGGAAGCATATGAATGGATTTTTCCTCTTATCAAAGAGTGCATGGAAGGATGCAAAATAACTAATGAATTGTTAAATAGTCATATTGAAGGTAAAGCAGAGCTAATTTTTACGCCTAGAGAAGAAGCAAGTACTAGCGTTTCTATCAGTAAAATTAAAAAAATTAGTGAAATAAAAAACATGGGACTTATTGAGATTGAAAAAGAGCCAATTATCTTAAAGGACGGAATGAATATATTCTATGGGAAAAATGGTTCGGGTAAAAGTACAATTTACAAGGCGTTAGTCAACTCATTAGGCGAAAAACACGTAAAGTCGGAATCAAATATACATAACGAAGATAAGTCTGTAAGTGTAAAGATTGTAATTGATGATCTGGATGGTATTGAGAGAACAGTTAGTTATACAGGCAAAGAAAAATTTGCTATAGATATAAAAGTATATGATGCAAAAAAGATGGATTTTTTAGTAGAACCTAAGCGTGAGCAGTTTGAGATACCAATTTTGAAACAAGAGATCTTTAATCATATTAGAGATTTATTTGAGCGTTATTCTAACATATTTGATAATAAAATCAAAGAGAAAGGAAAACGACAAATTGAAATTGAGAGAACTTTTGACGATGGATTTGATTTATTCAAGAAACAGACAAATGAAATTGAAAAAATATTGAAAGAAAATAAGTTTACAGAAGATGATGAAAAATTACTAACTATAAAAAAAGCTGAAAAAGGAAAATTATCAGTCGATAAAATTGAACTTAAAAAAAGAGCTTTAACAACTGCTAATAACTATATTGAAGATATTGTTTGTAAATATGGAAGTATAAAAGATGTAGATGGCAAGCCTATCTATGAGTTTAAGAATATTCAGTCTGAGCTAGAGGAGTATAAAAAACATCAGACGGAATATAAAAAACTTGAGAAATTAATTGCCACTAATAGTATTGAAGGATTTAAGCGCTATATTGATGAGATTTGGATTGGCAATAAGAAATGGAAAGTTTTTATAATTTCAAGTTTAGATTTTATTGAGTCATTGGATGTTGAGCCTGATAAATGTCCTTATTGTCATCAGAGTTTGAGTGATGATGCAAAAGCATTACTAGAAAAATATAAATCTTTAAAGAGTGATGCTGAAAGAGAGTTTAGGACTTATAAGAAATCAATTGAAAATGTAAAAAAACAGTTCGAAATTTATCGAAAGAATATTAAAATATGTTCAGATTTGATTAGTAAACTTATTCAACTTGAAGGATATAAATTTAATAAACAGTATACGATTGGTATAATAAAAGAGGATATTGATGTAATTCTAAGCAAGATGGACAATAAAGAACCTATTACTGGTGCTGAAATACAATTTATAGAGATACTAAAAAAGCAATTAGAGGAGCTATTTAAGATATATCAAAGCAATAAAGATTTAATTAAGTTTAAAATAGAATCCATAGAATCTGTTGAAAATGATAAAAAGGCAATCCAAAAGGATATTGATGAATTAGAACGAAGAAAGCGTATAAAAGATAAGGAAGACTTAATAAAAGAGTATTTAAGGATTGCGGATATTGTTTGCAAGTTTAATACTCGTAAAAATGATCTAATAGCATTAAAGAAGAAAAACTCAGCAGCACAAACTAATTTTTCGAAAGAATCTTATATTAAAATATATCAAGAACAAATTACGAAAGAGTATAAAGCACTGGAACAGGAACAACTTATTAAGCCTTCTTATAAACCTAAAAAAGAAGAGTGTATTTGCTCAATTGAATCAACTAAAGGTTCATTTAATATTAGTGACGTGTTTAGTGAAGGCGAAATTCGAATTCATTCGTTAGCTGAGTTTTTTGCAGAAGCGACTCTTACCGATTATAAAGGTGTCTATATATTTGATGATCCAGTTAATAGTCTTGATGAAACCAACATTGATTATGTTGCTCAGAGAATACTTAAATTAGGCAATGATGGAAATCAGATTATTATTTTTACACACAATATATTATTTTTAAACGAATTAATTGAAATAGAAAGAGAATATATTATAAAGGTTGAAAAACACAGGTATGGGAACAAACCTGAAGAAGTAAATATTATTATAGATAGTCAAAAACTTAATGAAAATGCAATGAAAAAACGAAAGGAACGAATTCAAAAGATAATGAAAGAAATAGAAGAGTTAAATGCTAAACCAGATTTAGTTGAAATGCGGAGCAAGATAGCCTATATGTATTCTGAGATGAGCGGCTACTTAGAAGATTATTTTGAAAAGAAGATTCTAGGTGGAATTATTACGAGGCATAGGAATAATATAAGAATGCATAGTGTGAAAAATCTTAAAGATATTAATAAAAATGGTCAGCTGGATATTTTAAATGAATTGTATGGAAGGACAAGTCGATTCTGTAATAGACACGCACAAACGTTATCACAGAAAGAAGCTGATTACAAAGATATTATGGTGGATTATCCTAAGTTCAAGTCGTTAGTAGGATGGGAAAAGAATTGATTGAATATAGCAGAACGGGATAGAAGGTAAAATAAAAGTGCAGCAAAACACGATTTTAAAAAACAATTATGCGAAAGCGGGGGTATATCATGGCTAGGTTAGATAAAGAGTTTAAAACATTTTACAGTGAAGAGGTTAAGTATTATGCAAATAAAGAAATCAGGGATAAAAAGAACAAATTAAAGACAGACTTCAAAAGTAATTTTCCAACGAAATTTAAGGAGTATTTTGATGATGAGTTTAAGGCTGAAAATATAAGATTTATTGATCAAGGGAGTTATGCGATAGGCACAACGATAAATCATGGAAACAAAGCATTTGATATTGATGTAGCAACTATACTTGATATTGATGTAACTAAATACTCAAATCCAGTTGAAATTAAGAAGATTGCAAGAGATTCTTTGAGTAGTACTAATAGAAATCCGATTATTAAGGAACCATGTATTACAGTTAAATATACTAAAGAAGGTGAAGAGAAATATCATGTCGATTTCCCTGTATATGCAAATCATAATGGCAGACTATATTTAGCTAGAGGATATGAATATTCAAGTGAAGAGAATCGCAAATGGGAGCTAGCTGATCCAGAAGGTTTGAATGATTATTTTAAAACTGATAATTTGCAAATCGAAGGATTAGAATTGAGTGGTGATGAGAAAGAACAAAGAAATCAGAAAAGAAGACTAATAAGGTATTTTAAATGGTGGAAAGCGGAAAAATATAGTAATCCTCAAAGCGATAATGAAGTGCCTCCTAGTATTGCTTTGACAATATTGGTTTGTAAATATTTCAAGTATTCAAAGATAGATGAAAAATATAATGATTTAGATTCACTTTATAAGACGGTTAATAAAATCATAGAAGAAATATTTTATGATGGATATGACACTGAGTGGAATGAAATCAAGAAGATTCGAAATTGCAATTTACCAACGATACCAAATTCTGATTGTTTTTCTAATTTGAAGAATTCTGATAATTACGTGAAGAAGTTTTATGATAAGATGGAATATTTTAAAAATCAGTTAGAAATTGCAGTTAATGAATCAAATGAAAGAAAAGCTGGGGAATCGATTTGTAAGGTGTTTGGGGAAAAATTTCCACTACCTGAAGAGGATAAAGCAAATGAAGAAGACAGTTTTGCAGAATAAATATAGTGAATATTTGAGCAGTCTTGATGTGATAGATAGTGTGGAAGTTTTTGAGAGTGGTGATGTGCAATGTGATGTATTAATAGGAGAAGAACTGTATTCAATACTGTTATTTTCTTTAAGTGATAATAAATTGCCGATAGTCTTGTTATGTAATCCAAAAGAAGGGAAAGCCCAAAAGCCTCATCAATTACATTTGATCAAAGAAAAATTAATACATCTTTGTTTATCAGTTAGAGAAGATATTAGCGTCAAAAATTCAAATTATAAAGAAATTCTAGATTATACTTTGAAAAGAATTATTAGATTACTGTCTTTGACTGATGATGAGGAACGCAGAGAGTTTAGGAAAGAGTTTTTATATTTTTGGAATAAAATCTCATCAAATAAGGAAAGAGTAGAACTATTTATTAATACTTCAAGTGCGGTAAAGAAATTAAGTGTTAATAGGAAGAAAAATGTTTTGTTGCTAGCGGATCCAAGTGTTAACTTTAATCATACTTTTATTGATAAAGCTGAGCCAGAGATTTTGAATGCTATATATATACCTCTTGTCAATAGCAGCAGAATATTACCACCATATGAGGAAAAGAAATGGACTAATGAGTATCTAATAGACATATGTAATCAATGTATTAGTGAGGAAAATGCTGAACTACTCGAGTCTATTTCTATTACTTCTAAAAGTGTTTTTTTAGCATTTGAAATGGAAATCCCAGAGACATTGCCTGTTATATTTTTATTAAAACTAGATTTTCGCAAGAAAAAAGGTGGCAACCTGTATGAGCGTTTTAATGAGGTCGTAAATTTAGAACATTTGTCTAGTCAGAGATGTGATTCAGGCTATTTATATAAGCGAATAGGTTTGGAGAATATAAGTGCAAATAAAAATGTGTTGGTCATCGGAGCAGGTAGTTTGGGGAGTTATATTTTATCTGAATTGCCCAAAATGGGAGTTAGCAAGATAACAATTTATGACAATGATAAGTTTTCCATAGAGAATGTTATGAGACATAAGTTGGGATATCGTTACAATAAGTTAAACAAGGCTTTTGCTATGGAATTGGATCTTGAATTAAGTTATCCTGAGCTAATGGTTAATTTTAAAGAAGAGCGATTCACAGAAACAGATTTAGACTGTTATGGTTTGGAAGAATATGATTTAATCATTGTAGCTACTGGTGGAACAGATTTTATGCTAAGACTCAATAAAGGCTTTAAAGAGCTTGATATTAAAACAACTGTGATTTTTACTTGGATTGAAGCTAATGGGGTTGGTGTCCATGCCTTACCTATTAAGTATTCTAAAAAAGGTTGTTTTCAATGTTTATATACTGATGCAGAGACAAACAAAGCACATTATGGGAGTCGCAATTTAGAAACGAAAGCTGTCGGAACTGGATGTGGCAGTGTTTTCAATTCTTATGGCAATCTTACTTTGTTAAAAGGGAGTGCGATGATTCTTGAATTAACACAATTGCATTTGAGCGGCTTGCTAAACAGTGATAGGAATTTATTGCATTCAGTTAGGACAATTAGTCCACTTGAAAATAGTGGTTATATTATTGCTAAAAGGGAGTTTGAAACTTCTAAAGATTTCTATATCAGTGAGAGGTGTAAAGTTTGTGGAATATAGATATACAAATGGCGGCGTCAAATTAGTAATTGACGATAACGTCGTTAATAAATTGTCTTCGTTTAGTCAGTTATTTACAGGTGATGTTGAAAGCGGAGGTCTTTTATTAGGACGAACACAAATTAATGGATTAACTAAGGTGTATGACATTACAGAGCCTCTAGAAAGGGATAAGAGAGGCAGATTTTTATTTAAAAGAAAGGATAAAGGACATTTGGAACTTGTTTCACAAGCAAATGAGAGATGCCTTTATTTTAAAGGGAATTGGCATTCGCATCCTCAAAAGAATCCATCTCCTTCTTGGAGAGATAAAGTATCATGGAAGAGAGCGATGAGAGAGTCAAAACCAGGAAATAGCGATTATATTTTTTTTTTAATAGTGGGTACTAAAGAAATCAAAGCTTGGTGCGGGAAGTTGAATAATCGTAAGATTTATGAAATGGAACTGCAGAGCTAAGGCGAGAGGTGGTAGTATTGAAGTATAGATGGTTGCATATTTCAGACTTACATTCAATTTGTACAGGGATTAAGACAAAAATCATGAGAGAAGCATTGTTAGATGAAATTAGATATTTGAATCAACAGTGTAAATTTACATTTTTGTTGATAACAGGGGATATTAGCGATAAGAACCAAGGGTATGATGGTGCTAAGGAATTAATTCACAGAATAATAAATGCAATGGGATTAAATCTTGAGAAGGTTTTTATTGTCCCAGGGAATCACGATGTTAATAGAAATATGCCGAATAATAGACGTGATTTAATACGCAAAGGTTGGAGCTTGGATGTATTAGATCAAGATGAAGACGACTTAATAAAAGAACTTTTATCTGGGCAAGAGGATTTTTTTAAAGCATATGAGAGTATTTTGGGACGTAAATATCCAACTGATAAAGTGCACTTTTATACTGATATAGATGAGAATATGTCGATCATACAACTTAATACATCTTGGATGTGTTATGATTCAGAAAATGAGTCAGGGAAATTACATATTGGGTTAGATAATGTTTACAAATGTTTTAATGACGACAGATTACGTGTGAAACCTATAAAACTTGCTATTGGGCATCACAGAATTAGTGATTTTAATAAAACTGTAGGAAACAATCTTAAGAGCATGTTTAAATCCATGGATATTGACCTTTATTTAGGAGGTCACTGTCATGAGTCTACTGTGGTGTATGACCCAATAATAAATACTGAGTTTTGTTCTTGTAGGCAAGCGAGAGTTGAAAATAAGGATTATCCTGCTGGCTTTATTATTGGTGATATCAATACTGAGGCAGATCAAAGTAGTTTTCAGTTTTACAACTGGGATTTCACATTGGCGAAGTGGATGTTCGATTATACAGTGAGTCCAGCAAAACACGGTAAATATTATCTAAGAGGTAGTAAATTTACAAGAGAGCCAGAGTCTAAACGTAATGTCATTGTAGATTTAAAATTGTTTGGTATTCCATTAAATTATCAGCATGTAATGGATAAGTTCAATATTCAAAAAGTAGCAATTTATAAATCTTCGATTAGTGATATTAGACCTCAAAGTATTGAAGAGTGGGTGAGTTGTTTAAAAGATTTAGTTAACCTATATGACAAAATTATTAAAGGATCTAATAAAGTAATAAATATCTTCCCGATAGCATCAATACCGCTACTTGTTTCCTTTGGATACTTGATGCAAAATAATAATTCAAATGTGAGAATATATCAATATTGTGAAAATGAAAGTGAATGGGTTTATGATAATCATGATGATAATATTCTAGTAAATGTGTCAACAAAGGAAAATGGTTATAAAAAATTAGCGTTAGCGCTAAATATTAGCGGAGATATTAAACAAGATGATATTACTGCAGTATTAGGGAAGAGATATGATTTGCTAGAAGTGAGTATAGAGAATACATCTCCTTCTGTTTTAAATTATAAAGCTGACGTTTTAAGAGTAAAATTAGCTGTCAAGAAAAAACTTGATAGAATAAGCCGAAATTATGATGAAATACATCTTTTCCTAGCATCACCTGCGGGCCTGTGCATTGAAATAGGGCGAATTATTAGAGAAAATATGTATCCAAATACTTTCGTATATAATTATGTTAACTCAAAAGAAAAAAAGTATTCTAGAATATTCAACTTACATGAAATAAGAAACCTTTCTGATTTCGATTAGTAATATAATGCTCACTTCTTTGCCTATTTAGTTTTTGCGGTATTGGTGACGGATGCGATTAGGAGAAATGTTGGAAAGCGTATTAAATTGGCGCTATTGATTTGTGTTTTATACGCTATGTCCGATGAAGCGCATCAAGTATTTGTTTCGAGGGACAGGTTTATTGTCCATTCGAAACCGTAACGCGCTCAAGATTTAGTAGAATAAAATTAAAACAGTTTTACCTGTAGATAGATTTTGATTAGGCTTAGTTTTGCAATAAAATAAATGCATTGTAATAATCAATTTTTGTAGAGGAATGTATTTTTTAGAACTAGTCGGATAGGAACATCTACACTACTACAAAGAGTATACTTCTCAATGCAAGATACTAAAACACCAATGTATGTAGGTATAGTAGCAGTAAATATTGTACTTAACCTAATCCTTATTAATTACTTAGCACATGGAGGACTAGCCTTAGCTACTAGTATTGCTTTAAGTGTTTCAGCAATATTATTGATTATTGGATTAAAGAAAAAAATGGGTTATATCGGTGGGAAGAGTATTTTTGATTGTTTTGTAAAAGCAAGTATTTCGTCAGTAGTTATGGGTGTAATCGTGTTTTTTGTGTACGACTTTATGATTACACGTTTTGCAGGAACAACAATGCTTGATGCATTTTCGCTTGCAAGTAGTGTAGCTGTTGGGGCATTAGTGTATTTTGTGCTTTGCTATTTACTCAATATTAAAGAAGTAAGATTGATAACGAATAAAGGGATTGATATTGTTAGGAAGAGGTTTCGTGGTTGATAAGTCAAAGTGGGGGTGTGAATTTAATAGAACAACAAAAATTAATTCTAGAAAAAATACTGTGTAAATTAAATGAACAGAGATTTGCACAAGGGAGAAAGAAAAAATTTGATTTAGTTAAGATTACTGATACAAATATAAGTCTATTAAGGAGAAATGCTAAAGTTGTAAAAGTAAAGATTTCTGAAATAGAAGCAATGATTTTAGTTTTTTTAAAGGAACCAAATAAGTACGATTACAATATTTCTCTTTGCTTCAAAGAGGAAGTTGATAAAGTGACAAAGCATTATATAGATTCTCCTATTTGGGCATTACTACACTTGGTAGAAAAGCATGAGTATTTCCACCATACACTAATAAGACAGCTAAGACGGGTCTAATCGGTATAAAGGATTGATTGTTTTTGTTTAGTAAAGCTGTCAGAAAATTTAGAATTAATCAGACATAGGGAGCTGGTGATGAAATGGCAAGGATATCTCTTTTTGGCGTTACTATTAGACCGGGAAAATTAGGGACTAAATTAACAAGAGAAAATTATGCTATTATCGATAATAAATGTACAACTCATGAAAAGGTTGATGATTATTATAATATGTTCTGGGGCGAAAAAAGACGCGAAGCATTTCTAAAAATCTATGAAGATGAATCTGCGACAACATATACTTATGCATGGTGTGAAGAACATAAGAGAAAAGTATTATTTAATTTTGACTTGAATATGAAGTTCTTTGAATCATTAGCTCATGATGAGTTTTCAAAAGAGATAGATAGATTTTTGAAGAAGAATAATGCGTTTAAAGAGATTACCAATTTAAATCTAGCAATAGGAAAATCAGGATATTATATTCTTATTTTAGATGAGTATTGTCAGATTTATATTGGCACAGCGAAAAATATTAAGCGGAGAGTTATGTCGCATTGGAGTAAAAAGAAGCAATTTGACAGACTTATATTCGGAAGTGTAGAGCGATCCAAATTGTCTATTGATAGTTTTAGAGCGCTAGATACAACAAGGATACTAGCTACTTTTACCGATGGAGTTTATACTGATGAAGATGATTATATCAACGCATTCTCCTCAAAGTTTCTTGCAAACAGAACGAGTGGAGGAATACCTGAGTTTGGCGGTTTAAGCATTTTGGCAAACGCAAAACATCGTAATTTAGAAGATTTCAATTGATAGCTGGGGATTGAGAGCCGGATTTAAGTGTTTCAGCAATATTATTGATTGTAGGTCTAAAGAAAAAAATGGGTTATATTGGCGGCAAAACCATTTTAGACTGTTTTATAAAAGCAAGTATTTCATCAGTAGTTATGGGTGTGGTTGTTTTCTTTATGTATGATTCTATGATTGTACGTTTTGCAGGAAGTACAATACTTGATGCATTTTCACTTGCAAGTAGCGTGGTGGTTGGGGCATTAGTGTATTTTGTTCTTTGTTATTTACTAAATATTAAAGAAATTAGGATGATAACTAATAAAGGGTTTGATGTTGTTAGAAAAAGGTTTTAACAAAGTCGGAGAAAACGAGGTGCTTTACTGTGAAATAAACGGGAATGTGTAAGGGAAGAGGTTGTATTAACTCATGAGGATATATAACAAATGAACAAAAAACAAATAATCATTTCAATATCTTGGCTAGCAGTTTTACTTTGGATGGTTTTAATTTTTAATTTATCATCCCAACCAGCAAATCAGTCTAACAAGCTTAGTGAAGGGATAACAAAAGCTATTGTAGATACAGTAGAGAGAGTGGCACCTAGTACAGATTTTGATTTAAGTAGATTGAATCATATTGTAAGAAAAAACGCACACTTTTTTGCTTATTTAGTACTTGCTTTATTGGTGATGAATGCTGTAAGGAGAACTGGTGGGAATGACATTAAATTGACATTACTAATTTGTGTGCTCTACGCTATATCGGATGAAATGCATCAGATTTTTATTCCTGGTAGAAGTGCTCAGCTTTCGGATGTTTTGATTGATAGTGTTGGAGTAGTTGTAGGAATTGTGATGTATTTGGGGATTAGCGGAATAAATATTAAGAAGCTTCTTGAAACAAAGTGATTTCAATAAAATAGGAATGTGGGTAGGGTGGTACAATGTGAGCAAGACGGCAAGAGACATGCATACAAATGAAGATAAAATAATGTGATTGAGATGTTTTCTGGTAAAAGCATTGAAATAAACACAAATACAACTGTTAACGGAGGAAGTTATATCAATAAAAATAAAGACAAGCGAGGCATCWAAAAATGGAAACGTACATTATTTATTTTATGACTGCATACATAGTAAATATTATTATAACAAGTGCAGTGCATTTTACATCTTTTTATATTGTAACAGGTGCCCGTGCGGATGTTGTTTTTACAAAGTTTTTTATATTGCCAACTACTTTTAATGACTTTATTTCATATTTACTTAGCTTAGACTATTGGTCAGCCRCTAGCTTTAAAGAGAACATCGCAGCATCTGATAAAAAATGTTTAGCTAGCTTTATGAAGAAATCCAACTGGAAAATATCATAGAGAAASCAATCTTATTCCAACGTAATGTTTTTGAGGGATACTTTGAAGCAACTGATATTCGATACGGATTAGCTAAGAGCAAAGCTGCAGAAGAAGAACTGGGAAATGAACCTCTAGATAAGAATAGAAGATATGAGTTTCGTTCAAATATGATTAGTAAGGCTTGTGGTAATATTGATAAAGCAATGATAAAACTTCAAAGAAGAGTAGCAAAAGAACCATATTTCTGGTCGATGGCAAGCTATAAAGAAGAGAATTGAAGTTAGTTATGGATTCGAATAATACACATCATAATACAGAAATCGTTATCGTAGAAAAGAGGAGAAGTCTTGGCAGAGAATACAAGCTATTTATTGAAGTGCATAGAGTGTGGTGCTGACTTTTTCACGGAAGAAGAGCGGGATTTTTATAACAGTAAAGGTCTCCATATGCCCAAACGATGTAAGGCGTGTCGTGATAAAAAGAAGGCCAGGTTTAAGCAGATACAGCAAGAAAAAGAAAGAGCGGAACTGGAAGAATTTCTTTCAACTTTACCTTTCGAACAATATGAAAAGTCGGAAATCCCTTTGACTGATTCTGATACTTCACTTTTTATTATTGGCAATGGCTTTGACTTGATGCATGGTGTCAAGTCCAGCTATTACAATTTCAGAGATACACTTGGGAAAAATAATTCATTGCGTTTTGCTCTTGAAACCTACCTAAATGTCGAAGATTTGTGGGCTGATTTCGAGGACGCTTTAGCTCATATCAATAGTGGCGCTATGTTTGGTGTTGTTGATATGTGGCTTGACGACTTTGACGCTTATGATCCGGATGCACAGGCAGCTGATTTCTTTGCAGCTGTAGATACAGCGACTGGACCATCGCAAACTATAACGCATGACTTGCCTCGAAGATTTCGTATGTGGGTCGAGTCATTGAAAGTGCCGGATATGGCTTACAGACCGCTCAATAAAGTAATCCGTAATTCAAAAACGCTTAACTTTAACTATACGGAATTCATAGAAGATCTGTATGGTGTGCCTAACAATTTAATGCCTTATATCACTCAAGTGGCAAAAGGGAGGTTAAAAAAATTACGTGTTTTTGGAAATGATTATCCAACAGTGGATGGCACGGGTGTTA
Source organism: Alkaliphilus sp. (assembly GCA_002733545.1). GTDB lineage: Bacteria > Bacillota > Clostridia > Peptostreptococcales > NVVX01. The sequence goes on along the minus strand of NVVX01000044.1, from coordinate 2,484 downwards.
GAGACTATATTCACGTTGTAGATCTAGCTGATGGGCATGTTGTAGCACTTGGTAAATTAGAGCCAGGATTGCATATATATAACCTTGGCACAGGTCAAGGAACTAGTGTATTGCAATTAGTAAAAGCTTTTGAAGAGGCTATGGCATTGAAGTACCTTATGAAATCGTAGACCGTAGAGCTGGCGATATTGCATCATGCTATGCGGATGTTAGTAAAGCTAAGAATGAAGTGGATAGCTAAAAGAGGGATAGTAGAGATGTGTAGGGATGCTTGGAGGTTTGAAAAAGAGAAAGAACAGATTTGGATTTATGTAACAAATGAGTTCAATAACTAGTTGGACTTAATTTATAGTTTGGAGGGTTTATATGGAATTTAAGAGCATTATTTTTGATAATGGCTTGTTATAGCAATGATAGCTATTAACATGACAGTAATTGGATTAACTGCACTAGCTGAGACAAAAACCATAATTGGAATTGATTATGGGAAATTTTTGGTTGGAAGATACAAGTTATTTGCTTTCTTTAGAATGTACCATCTTCTAATATTGTTTGCTGTAATTAATGCTGTTTCGTTACTTACTTACTTTGTTTGTACTAGTTGATTTTTTTAGAGGACTGGTATTTTTTGTTCTGCTGGTTAGTTTAATATTCGCTATATATTATTTTTTTTCTTTCATAATTATTGAAAACAATCATGTGAGGAAGCAAGTATATCAAATGGTGCTACTTGGACTATACTGTGAAACGGACGATAAAACAAATTTCGAGATTGATTTATTAGTGGAAATAAGTAACGGGTCAAGCACATCTAAAAAACTGTGTAGTAACACAATTAATTATTTTAATCACATAAATACCGATACACAGCAAGAGTTTGAGGAATTATTTGGGTGTGGATCATTAATTTATAGAGAAGATACTAAAACCGAGAAAATGAAGAGGAGAGTTTTAAAAGAATTAGTGACAAAATCTAATGAACCATATAAGTATAGGAAAGAGAATGGAGTTTATGATATTTCACATGAATTTTTTCAGCTCTTTAGAAATACTGAGCACCAAGAAAAATGGATTGTCGAAATACTACGATTGTTGAATGGAGAGCGAGGTGAGAAGAAAGAGTATAGCAGAATCAGACTTTTTAATTTTGCGAGGGCTATAACGCATATTAATGTATTTGGGGAAAGTAAAAATCTGTACAAATATAAATGTCTAGAGAATTTTATTAAGTCCTATTTTGATGCAGTGGGTGTAGAAGAAAAATTTAAAAAATCAGTAGAAGACGAGGAGCTAAATAAAATAGTAGAAATCGAAAAATTTACTCTGTGTGAGCTCTTTTTATATATTTATAAGACAATTAACAGAAATCAAAAAACATGCTTCCAGACTATATAGAGGATTATATTAATGAAGATAATCCTGTTAGGGTCATAGATGCATACGTTGACACTCTAGATATGAAGGAAATGGGCTTTACAAAAACTAGGGAATATCGGTGGAGCACCTGGATATAATCCTAAAATATTATTAAAATTATATTTATATGGTTATACAAATACCATTAGCTCATCAAGAAAACTAGAACGCGAAACACATAGGAATATAGATCTAATGTGGCTACTTGGAAAATTACAACCTGATTTTAAGACTATTGCAGATTTTAGAAAAGAAAACAAAAAACCACTAAAAAAAGTTTTTAGAGATTTTTATGGTGATAAATTCAAATATGACAAGCAAAGAGATTTATACATATGTCCAGCAGGCAAAGAATTATGTAGGATGAACCATAGAAAAGAAAATCCAGTAAAAGTTAGATATAGAAATTATGATGTTTGCAAAGAATGTGAATATAAAGAACGATGTACAAAATCTAAAAAAGGGCGCGAAATAAACAGAAGTAAACATCAGGATTTCTTGGATATTTTCGATGCAAGAACAAAAGAGAATCAAGTATCTTAAGAGACAAATGATGGTAGAGCATCAATTTGGTACGATAAAACGAACTATGAACGCAGGATACTTTTTAACAAGAGGGATTGAATCTGTTACAGCAGAGACAGCCTTAGTTATGCTGTCCTATAATTTAAAACGAGTAATAAACATAATAGGAGTTAAGGAATTAATAAGAAAAATGGCTGAACTTAGACCTGTTTTTTTGCCTAAATTCAACCTGAGCATAATTCGGAATAAAATAAACTCCAAAATTGCTTTAATATCAATAAATGTAAGCTTAGGCGTCATATTTGCATAAAATAAACACACAGTCTGACGGTTCTTTGACTTTTAAAAGTCAAAGACTTAATTGGAAGTGGAAGTGGGATTATTGGTATGGCGTTAGGTACGACATTAATACCGATATTATCCGAGATAGAAAATAAAAAAGGTATTACTGAGAAGAACAAGTATTTGAATAATATTTTAAACATAGTTTCTATAGGATTAATTATCTTGGCAGTTTTTGGAGTAGTAGTGTATTATGTATAT
>NVVX01000004.1 GCA_002733545.1 Alkaliphilus sp. | reverse complement strand
ATGGACAACATCAAATATTTTGCAATTTACATCAAAATCCTAAATAATAGCATCATATAACTTTAAGAATCGAACATCAAACTATTTGCAAATCAACAGCAAAAGAAGAAAGAAATAAAATAATAAAGGAGCTTAGAGAGCAACAGGAATAGCAAGAGGAATTATAGCAAGAGTAAAGTGACAAAACTGCTCCGACCTCCCTCCCCACTGACCCTCCAAATGGGCGACAATTCAGTCATATTACAACATTTTCCACGGGGTAAGAGCCTTACTATTTAAAAGAGGTTATAGAAAAGAAAGTCATACAGCACTAAGGAAAGCATTTGATGGAATATGTGTAAAATAAATCAAGGGGTTATGACGGAATATAGGAGCGTAACATGAAAAATAATAATATCAACTCAGTTAATAAAATGCAATACATTGATGGAATTACGGTTGTCGATATAGAAGGTACCATTCTATTCTCCGTGAAATTTTATCCGAAATTTAATCCTGAAATCGAAAATACAGAAGAAATAATCGGGAAAAATTTGTTTGATGTATTTACTAATCTAGACTCTAAATCAAGCACATTAATTAGAGCTATGAATTTAAAATTACCTATTTTCAAAGAGAAGCAAACCATAGTCGACTTTAGAGGTACTGAAATAAAAACAATGAATATGTCTATCCCAATTATGAACAACAATGTTGTTATTGGAGGAATCGAAATTTCGAAAAATATAAGTGAGCACACCTATAGTAATAGTGTGGTTAAAATGAATACTAATATGTTTAATGATAGAAAAATGATAACAGAACATATGCGTCCAGATAAAGCGCGTTACTTTTTAAGTGATATCATTACTAATAATCACGAGATGAAACAAATAAAAATTTTCATAGAAAAAATAGCCGACAGTATATCTCCTGTATTAATATATGGAGAAACAGGCACTGGGAAAGAATTGTTTGCTCACGCAATACATAATGCAAGCAAGAGATCAAAATACCCATTTATCACTCAAAATTGCGCAGCAATACCAGAAAATTTACTTGAAAGTTTACTCTTTGGAACAACTAAAGGAAGCTTTACGGGTGCTTGTGATTGTCCAGGACTTTTTGAGTTAGCTGAAGGCGGGAGTATTTTTCTAGACGAAATTGCTTGTATGCCAATTAATTTGCAATCAAAATTATTGCGTGTCTTGCAAGATGGTTATGTCCGAAGACTTGGCGATGTTAAAGAACGGAAAATAAATGTAAGAATTCTCTCGGCAACAAATATCCACCCCCAAAAATGTGTTAAGGAGAATAAACTTAGATTAGACATATATTATAGGCTTTCGGTTTTAACAATAGAGATACCACCCCTTAGAAATAGGAAAGAGGACATTATATTACTATTAAATTTTTTCATCAATAAATATAACAATATATTGATGAAAAATATTAAAAACATATCTAATGAAACATTTGCATATCTGCATGAAAACAATTGGATAGGAAATGTAAGAGAACTAGAACATGTTGTTGAATATGCAATGAACGTTGTTGATGAATCAGACGATACCATTAAAAAGACCCATATTAAAAAAATGTTTACGGAAAACAATTATATCAATACTGTATCTGATGCTAATTATATACAGTCATTAAAAAGCAGTATTTCTGTTATTGAGAAAGAGATTATTAAGAATGCACTTATAAAATCTGAAGGTAATGTGTCAAAGGCTGCAAGAAAATTGGAAATCCCAAGACAAACATTGCAACGGAAAATTGATAGTTATGAGATACTAAATAACAAACGCCCAAAAACAAACAAATAAGCATCAAATCTTAACACATTAACTGTTTTGTTTACTTTTAAAGCAGGTTTTTGTTTTTTGTTGGTCATTTTTGTTAAAAAACAATGATTATTTAAATAAGGGGGTCAGGTATTAAATAAGGGGTCAGGTATGAATAATTCACTCAAATTGTTTTGAATACATTCAATTTAAGTGAATTATTCATACCTGACCCCTTATCGATTGATCTCTTATCATTCTTTATTGGCATGAAACTTGCAACTTAGATTATGTGAGTAAAGAAGTTATTTGGCAAGCAAAACTTCTCTTTCACGGTGTAAATGAAGTTCTTGCAAATTCGACAACAAATACTTCAAACTTGGCGGACTTGGTAGGGTTGTGTTTGTCATAAAAAACCGAAAGGAGAAAAACAAAAATGATTATTGGATTTTACAAAGAAACAAAAAAGAAAGAATCTAGAGTAATATTGACTCCTATTGAAGTAGCTCAGCTAACAGCGCACGGGCACAAAGTTCTGTTAGGTAGCAATGCAGGTGTCGATTCTGGATTTAAAGATGAAGACTATCTTGAGGCAGGTGCAAAAATACGCGAAACAATGCAAGAGATTTATGATGAATGTGATTTTATTGCTAAAGTAAAAGAATTTGAAACAAGAGAATATAATTTATTTAAAGAAGGACAAATACTGTTCTCTTGTATACATCCTGCAGGAGACCCTAAACAAGTTGATGCACTACTAGATAAGAAGGTAGTTGCTTTTACCGCCGAAGATACGCATATTAATGGCTCTCCTAATTCAGAAGTTGCCGGAAAGCTCGGTGCTCTAATGGGTGTGTTTAATCTGTTAACCATAAATGGAGGTTGCGGAAAATTAGTCTGCGGAGCTACAGGTTCACCAAGCATCAATGCTTTAGTGATTGGTGCCGGAATTGTCGGTAAAGGCGCAACAGAAATACTTTCTTCTTTGGGCGCTAATTTAATACTTATGGATATAGATATAGATTTATTACGACAATGTCACGAGATTTATCCTAAAAATGTACGAACAATTTTATCAAACGAACATACAATCAAAAAACTCATTCCTTCAATTGATTTAGTCGTAAATTGCGTAAAATGGCCTAAACACAGAAAAGACCATTTGATTACAAGAAAAATGCTAAAAACAATGCAGAAAGGTTCCGTAATTGTTGATATTAGTGCCGATATAGGTGGAGCTATAGAAACATATCGCCCAACAACTCATGATAATCCAACATACATTGAAGAAGGCATTATTCATTATGGAGTTGACAACATTCCAGGCATAGTGCCAAAAACAATTTCAACTGCATATGCAGCTTCTGTGTTGCCGCATATTCTTTCAATTGCAGACAACGGTATAGTTGAAGCTTGTAAAAAAGATGGGTATTTAAGACGCAGTTTAACAGCCTACAAAGGCATTTTAACTCATAAGGAAACTGCTATTATTCAAAATAGAAATTGGACTACCCCAGAAGAAGTGTTGAAATTAGATAATGCAAGAGACTTGAATAAAGTTCCAGAAACGGTTAAGTTCGATATATAATGCTTCTATTAGGTAACTGAAAGCTAGACATTTGAAGTAGAAATTTAGTTGATATCAAAAAAATTAGTGATACTGGTTAAAAATATTAAGGAGGTTATTATGGATAGTTATGGTTTTTTATCTCTTATCCCACCATTGTTAGCTGTTATTATAGCATTTGTATATAAGAATGTTATCTTAGCTCTTTTTATAGCTGTTTTGTCAGGAGCTTTTATATTAGCTGGTGGAAATCCATACGAAACAACAATCGTATTTTTTCAAGGAATTATTTTTGAGGAGCTAAAGGGTTCATTTAATTCTCAAATGCTACTAATGATGGCATTAATAGGTGGATTTGTAGCTCTTATTGAGAAATCAGGTGGAGCATTTGCTTTCGCAAAAGCAGCTACCAAAGTTGTTAATACCAGAATGAAAGCACAACTACTTCTTTGGTTATGTGGTTTAGGAATATTCTTTACAGATTCAGGTAATAGCTTAATTTTAGGACCAACTTTTAAGCCTATCACTGATAAACTAAGGATATCAAGAGAGAAAGTTTCGTATATTCTTGATTCTACATCATCTCCAATTTGCATATTGATTCCTTTTATTGGATGGGGAATCTTCATTATGAGTCTTATACAAAAAGAATACGAGCATTTAGGTATAGCCGGTTCAGAATTCACAGCGTTTTTACGTGCCATACCTTTTCAATTGTATGCAATCTCAGCATTGTTGCTAGTTCCGATAATTGCATTAATTAGAACTGAGTTTGGACCTATGGCAAAAGCTGAACATAGAGCCTATTATGAAAATAAAATGCTTGCTGACGGTGCGGAACCGCTTAGGCCTGATACAAAAATTGAAATCCCTGAAGGGGTAGAACCTAAAGCTTCTAGCATTGTGATTCCACTTATAGTGTTATTTGTAACAATGTTTACTATGTTTGTTACTTTCGGTTTCCCAGGGCGTATGGCTGGACCTGACATGAGAGTTTCGATTTTAACGGCGTATGTACTAAGTACATGCACTTGCATGTTCTTAGTCGTAAGAAATAAGGTTATGAATTTTAAAGAAGCCATAGATACAGTAATATCTGGAATGCAACGAATGATGTATATTTTAATTGTACTTGTACTCGSTTGGTCAATTGGATCAGTTTCTAAAACATTAGGAACATCAGTATTTATAGTGGACTTAGCAGAAGGTTTGATACTTCCTTCACTTGTTCCAGCATTAATATTTGTAATTGGTTGTATAATCGCTTTTACTACTGGGACATCTTGGGGAACCTTCGCAATATTAATGCCTATTGCAATTCCGATGGCACATGCTTTTGACATATCAATTTATGCAGCTATAGGTGCTGTTTTAAGTGGCGGATTATTTGGAGATCATTGCTCTCCTATTTCGGACACCACTATTTTGGCTTCAATGGGAGCCTCTAGTGATCATATTGACCACGTAAAAACTCAAATACCTTACGCTGCGACTGCCGGATTTGCATCATTTATAGGTTTTATTGTAGCAGGATTTACTGGAAGTCCTTTAACCATAATATTTACTGTTGTGCTTATGGTTGGTTTACTATTGACATTTAGTAAGATATGGGGAGAAAGACTTCCAAATGTAAATTATGAGGATTTAAACAAGGCTAATATTAAGTCATAGCAACAGAAAGAAATTAAAAATATAATTTTGATATTTAACCAGTATCATAAATTTAGCTAGTTATAAAAAACAAATCCTATATATCTTGGGATTTGTCTTTTATTTTCAAGGAAAATTCGTTCGCTAGTTTCATTATTATAACTATATTTTTAACATTTTCAAATAGCAAGTTTGATACCAGCTAAGTCAAACAATGCTATTTACGCGATTTCGCAATTTTCCAGATTTCGCATAACTCTGCATCTTAATTTAAACGGTATATTTCCCTGACTTTTTACTATAATACCTTTATAATTTCTCCACAGTAATGTATAATTACTTTAATACCACAGGATAGGAAGAGATAAATTGAAAAAACTAACACCAATGATGCAACAATACGTAGATATTAAAAATCAATATCCAGATACTTTCTTGTTCTTTCGATTAGGTGATTTTTACGAGTTGTTTTTTGACGATGCTAAATTAGCTTCTCGTGAGCTAGAAATTGCTCTAACGGCTAGAGATTGTGGCTTGGATGAGAAAGCTCCAATGTGCGGTGTTCCTCATCACTCTGTTGATAAATACATAGATAGGCTTATAAAAAAGGGATACAAAGTGGCAATGTGCGACCAAGTAGAGGATGCTTCGCAGGCTGTTGGTATAGTAAAAAGAGATGTTGTCAGAGTTATTACCCCTGGAACTGTACTTAACACGAGTCTATTAGATGAAAAAAAGAATAACTATTTAATGTCTATATATTTAGAAGATAAATGTGGGATTTCATATGTAGATATTTCTACGGGCGAACTTTTTACAACTGAGATTGCAGGAAACAACGTTAAACAAGATTTAATTAATGAAATTGCAAAAATTATGCCTCGGGAAGTAATTATTCCTGATGTAAATTTTGATGAGTATGATAACATATTGGGTGAATTAAAAAATCTATATAAATTCTCTGTCAATCAGCATTATTCTTGGACTTTCGAATCATCTAATGCTATAAATAGAATTAAAGAACATTTTAATGTCTTATCTATAGATGGTTTAGGCTTAGTTAAAAATAAACTTAGCACTAACGCAACAGGAGCAATAATTGACTACCTCAAAAATACACAGAAGCGTCATTTAGAACATATTAGTGCTGTCAATTCTTATTCACTAAGCGATACCATGGCTCTTGATTTAAGCACACGAGTAAATTTGGAATTGACTGAAACAATAAGGGGAAAAAGCAAAGCAGGTTCATTGTTATCAGTACTTGATAAAACTAAAACGTCAATGGGTGGAAGATTACTTAGAAAATGGATTGAATCTCCTTTAATTGTGCCAAAGCAAATAGATTTAAGGTTAGATGCAGTTAGTGAAGTATTTAATGATGTTTATTTTAAGAATGAACTTCTAGCTGTCTTAAAAAATATTTATGACATTGAAAGGCTTGCTGTTAAAATTTCTTTTGGCTCAGCTAATCCGAGAGATTTAATTGCACTTAAAAAATCTTTGCAATATATTCCTGAAATAAAGAGTTTGCTTAACAACAAAAATGGCATGTTAAGTGAAATCAATGCAGAGCTAGATCTTCTTGAAGACGTCACAACGTTAATTGAAAAAGCAATTATTGATGAACCTTCCATCGGATTAAAAGAAGGCGGAATCATTAAAGGAGGTTTCTCAGATGATGTTGATGAACTAAATGCTATATCAAAAGACGGCAAAGCGTGGATCGCATCTCTAGAGAGTAAAGAAAGAGATAGCAGTTCAATAAAAAATCTTAAAATAGGCTATAATAGAATATTTGGTTATTACCTAGAAGTTACAAAATCAAATCTCAGTAATGTACCAGAGCATTATATAAGAAAACAAACCTTGGCAAATTGTGAAAGATATATAACACCAGAACTTAAGGAAATGGAATCTAAAATACTTTCAGCTAAAGAAAAGCTACTTTCACTTGAGCATAACTTATTTTTAGAGATTAGAAGTGAAATTGCAAAGACAATTGACAGGTTGCAATCCACTGCAAGAGCTGTATCTAAAATTGATGTACTTACTTCTTTTGCTCAAGTTGCACTAGATAACAGATATACTAAGCCAATAATTACAGAAGAAACAGAAATTAAAATTGAATCAGGACGGCACCCTGTTGTTGAAAGCATGTTAGAAAACGACTTCTTTGTTCCTAATGATACTATAATTAACAATGATAAATTTCAAATCTCTATAATAACTGGACCAAACATGGCTGGCAAATCAACATATATGAGGCAAGTTTCATTAATAGTACTTATGGCACAAATAGGTTCTTTCGTACCTGCTCATACTGCTGAAATTGGCGTAGCTGATAGAATCTTTACTAGAGTAGGTGCAAGTGACGATCTGTCACAGGGACAAAGTACTTTTATGGTAGAGATGAGTGAAATGGCCAACATATTAAATTGTGCAACAGATAAAAGTCTATTAATTTTAGATGAAATAGGGAGAGGGACAAGCACTTTTGACGGTCTTAGTATTGCATGGGCTGTAGTTGAATATATTAGTGAAAAGAATAGTTCTAGAACTCTATTTTCTACGCATTATCATGAGATTACAGAACTAGAAACGAGAGTTAAAGGTGTTAAAAACTACCGCATTTCTATAAAAGAAGAAGGAGATAATATTATCTTTTTGAGAAAGATAGAAGAGGGTAGTGCAGATAAGAGTTATGGTATTCAAGTGGCAAAACTTGCTGGACTACCAAAAGAAGTTATTAAGAAAGCAAGTAAAATACTAAAAAGATTAGAAAAAAATGATATTGCTAAGAGAAAGAACGGAGCTAATTCAAACAGTGATATTAGTGCAGAAGAAATCATTAGAGAAGATAACGTGCAACTAAGCTTTAGTGAAGTTCACCTAATGAGCATAATGGATGAGCTAAATAAAATCGACATAAATAACACTACTCCGTTTGATGCACTGACTATTTTAGCTATGTTAAAAGAAAAAACTAAGTTTTAAAAAATCTTGAATTGTTTTGTCATTGATGATATAATTAGGCTAGAAGTAGGCAACTACTAATAAGTATCTCGCTACCTGCCATGCGAAGAATAAATAGGCAGTGAATAAGTATCTCGCTACCTGCCATGCGAAGAATAAATAGGCAGTGAATAAGATGTTAAAGCCTCTGCTACTATGCGGAGGCTTTCTTTTAAAACAAGATGGGAGATGTATTGTGATTATAGAGAGTGGTTATATGTATTTCATTTCAGATGAATTTTTCAAAAAAATAAATGACCCCTGTTTGAAAATTAACTATAAAAACACAAAAAGACCACATTATTACGTTATTAAAGATAATAAAACCTCTCTATATTGGGTAGTCCCATGCAGTAGTAAAGTTGATAAATTTCAAGCTATTATTAACAAAAAAGAAGCTCTAAACAAGTCTGCAAATGCTATAAAAATAATTAATATCCAGGGTAAAAAAACTGCCTTGCTATTTCAAGATATGTTTCCTATATCAGAAAAGTACTTTTTTGAACAATACATAAGAGGTGGACAACCTGTATTTATAGCTAATCCTAAGCAAGTTGAACTGCTTCAAAAGAATGCTAAAAAAATTATTAAAATGATACATAGAGATGTTAAATTCACGCCAACACAGCCAAATGCAAACCTTATTGAACGTGTAATGCTAAATGAACTTCAAATTGAAATAGCAAAAGAAGAAGCAGCACCAACAACGGACCCAACTACCGAATAATAACGAAATTAGGTGATATATTATTATGATAAAAATTCTAAGTGATTTAACGATAAATAAAATAGCAGCAGGAGAGGTAGTAGATGGTCCTTTTTCTGTTGTAAAAGAACTTGTTGAAAATGCGATTGATGCGGGGGCAAGCATAATAACTGTTGAAATAAAAGATGGTGGCAGGAAGTATATACGTGTAACTGATAACGGGGCAGGAATTTCCGATAATGAAGTAGATTTAGCTTTTAGAAGACATGCTACTTCAAAAATTGAAACGCTTGAAGATTTAAGCATTTCGACACAACTGGGGTTTAGAGGAGAGGCATTAGCTAGCATTGCTGCTGTATCAAATGTGCATATTACAACAAGACCCTCTAAACAAAAATATGGTATATCGTTAGAGCTTTCAGCAGGTAAAACATTATACAAAAAAGAAGTAGGTTCGCCAGAAGGGACTACTATAATTGTTAAGGACTTGTTTTTTAATACACCTGTTAGACTAAAATTCATGAAAACAGCAAGAGCAGAGACTACAAGGATTAGTGAAATAATAACAAGACTTTCTTTGTCAAATGCAAATGTTTCGTTTAAATTTGTTAACAATAATAACATTATGTTTACTACAGATGGTCGTGGACTTTTAAAAAATACGATAGGCACTGTGCTAACTAGCAGTTTAACACAAGACTTGATGATAATTAACAATAGCGATATGCAAATGGATTTGATTGGATTCGTTGCACAGACTAGTAATTATAGAGGAAATAGAAATTATGAGATTTTTTTTGTAAATGGAAGATTTGTTAAAAGCTCATTACTTTACAGAGCGAGTGAATTTGCTTATAAAGAAAAGCTCCCAACTAATAAGTTTCCAATATGTATATTGAACCTTAGTATAAATCCTTCAGAAATTGATGTAAATGTTCATCCATCAAAAACTGAAATTAAGTTTAAAGATGAGGAGGAAGTATTTGGTTTTGTGTCAAATAGTATAAGTGAGGTTATCGAACAAAATGATGTTGTCCCTAAGTTGTTCAGCAGTAAAAGTGAGAGCATCAAACTATTTGAGCTTAAAACTAATAATAGAGAGTTACTTGAATTAAATAGTAACAAATTAAGAGGACTTGGACCTAAAAAACAAATGACTGCAGAAAAGCCTAATAATTATAGTGTGACTGAAAAAGAGAAGATTAAAATTGAGAGAGATAGTAATTTTATTTCAGATAAAACCTTTAATATTATTGTCGGCAGAAGCAATAATGATGTAGATGAAAATCAAATGTCTTTGCCAAGTACTTTTAATAAGACTTCATTGAACAAACTAAAAAACTATACAAAAGTAGCTGAAGAGTCGAATGCAATAATTTATAGTAGCGAGACTAAAAACAAATTGATAGAAGAACAGACTCAGCTTAATTTCATAGCTGATATTCTAAGCAATTACAAGTTTGTAGGTCAATTATTCAATACATATATAATTATTGAAAGTAATTCTCTGATGTATTTAATAGATCAGCACGCGGCACATGAAAGATTAATATATAATGAACTTTTATCAAAATTTAATTCTAACACAGATATCGACTCACAAATCCTACTTGAACCTAGAATAATTGATTTGGCGGGTGAAGACTTTATCCTATTAATGGCTAATATTGAGCCGTTTAATAAATTAGGATTTAATATTAGTGAATTTGGACAGAATACGATTATTATTAAAGAAATCCCTCTAATTTTAGGAGCACCAAGAGATTTCGAATTTATCTTTGATTTGTTGGACGAAATTAAAGATAAGAAAAACCACAACAAGCACTTCATCGAATTGCTTATACAAAAATCATGCAAAAGTGCAATTAAAGCTAACGACAAACTAAATCATCTTGAGATTAAAAACCTTTTAGCTGAATTAAGCACACTTAAACCACCATTAACATGCCCGCACGGTAGACCTATAGTTGTAAGTATGTCTAAATATGAGATTGAGAAACAATTTAAGCGTGTTTAGAGAAGAGGAATTATTGTGATAGAAGAAAAAAATGTATTGACAGAAGACAAATCACCTAAAAAGATATTTTCAAAAAAGAATATTTTACTAATTGTAGGCCCAACTGCAGTAGGAAAAACAGACTGTGCTATACAACTTGCAAAGAGGTTGAATGGAGAAATTATTTCAGCTGATTCTATGCAGATATATAAGGAAATGGATATTGGAACTGCTAAAGTAACTAAAAATGAACAAGATGGAGTAAAGCATCATCTAATTGATATCATTACCCCGGATACAGACTTTAGCGTAGCAGAATTTCAGAAACTAGCATTTGATTTGATAGATGATATTCATAAAAGAGGGAAGTTACCTATAATATCAGGTGGAACCGGACTATATATCAACTCTATTTTATATGATATGGATTTTAACAAAACCTACTCTGATAGTTCTTTTAGAAATCAGTTAGCTAAAGAATGTAGTGAAAAAGGCAAAGTATTCTTGCACGATAAATTAACAAAAATTGATCCTAAAGCTGCCAAGCGAATTCACCCAAATAATGTTAAACGTGTTATTAGAGCACTCGAAATTAATCATATTAACAAATCTAATATGAGAGATTTCAGCACTGACATCAAACTAAATAGCAAGTACAATCCTATTTTAATAGGGCTTATTAGAGATCGAGCAACATTGTATGAAAGAATTAATCTTAGAGTTGATTTAATGATACAACAAGGGCTTCTAGAAGAAGTGCAAAATTTATTGGCGCAGGGATACTCCAAAGAGCTAACTTCATTACAAGCGCTGGGTTACAAAGAAATTGTTGATTATTTAAATGGAAAATTCGACTTAGAAGAGATGATTGAAATATTAAAACAAAGTACAAGACGTTATGCAAAACGACAGCTAACATGGTTTAATAGGTATAGTAAAATTGAGTTTTTTGATGTTGGTCAGTATACTAAATCTATTTATTTAACAAATGATATAATTAAATTTATAAAACAAATCAAAAACTAAGAAGGATTTTAAGATTTTCTGTAGAAGGTAATTTGTATATATTAAAACGTATATAGAGATAGACAATGGAATGGAGGTAGAGATGATGAAGCAAAGTATTAATCTTCAAGATCTATTTTTGAATCAAGTTAGGCGTGAAAAAACTGTTATAACTATTTACCTAGTAAATGGATTTCAGTTAAAAGGGTATGTAAAAGGCTTTGATAATTACACAATAGTTATAGAATCTGATGGAAAACAGCAGTTAATTTATAAACATGCTGTGTCTACAATTATGCCATCAAAAAATGTAGATTTGAACCCGACACAAGAGAGTTAACGGTAAAAAATTATGATTTAAAAAATTCAATCCTTTAATGGATTGAATTTTTTAATATAGGAGAGATTAGATGCAATCTGATTACAGTATTTTAAAGGATATGTTTAAAATTAATGAAAAAAACATCGATAGATTAACAATAGCAGAGGAAGAAGTTCAACCTATTTTAAAACTATACAATTCAGTAAAAGAATTTAATCAATATAAGGTATTACATGCAATGCAAGAATCAGGACTAAATGAACAACACTTTCAGTGGGCAACTGGATATGGATATGATGATGCAGGTCGTGAGAAATTAGAAGAAGTATATGCAAGAGTATTCAAAACTGAAGATGCAATAGTAAGACCTACAATTGTTAATGGAACACATGCACTTAGCTTAACTTTATCAGCCTTGCTAAATTCAGGTGATGAAATGTTATCAGTTACAGGGAGCCCCTATGATACTTTGCACGAATTAATAGGTATTACCGGGAACTATAGTCAAAGTTTAAAAAAGATAGGTGTAATATATAAAGAGATTGATTTTCTAGAGAGTGGAGATGTCAACTATAAAGCAATTGAAAAAAAGGTCAAAAGCAATACTAAATTAGTATACATACAACGATCTACTGGATATGCTTTTAGAAAAGCTATTGATATTACTTCAATAGAAAAAATTATTAAGANNSYAAMAATNMMWAMTAARAAWAYCWTTWKMAWRWTWRACAATTGTTACGGCGAATTTTTAGAAACAAGAGAACCTACAGAAGTAGGTGCAGATATACTTGCAGGCTCATTGATAAAAAACCCAGGGGGAGGATTGGCACTAACTGGAGGATACGTAGTAGGAAAAAAATCTTTAATTGAGGATATCTCTTATAGAATGACTTCGCCTGGCATTGGGAAGGAGTGCGGACTAACATTTGGGCTCTCAAGATCCCTTTTTCAAGGTTTTTTCATAGCACCACATGTAGTTATTGAAGCATTAAGAGGTGCGATACTATGTTCCAAACTTTTTGAAAATGAAGGGTACCTAGTTAGCCCTAAATACAACGAACCACGAAGCGATATAATCCAAGGTATACAGCTAAACAACAAAGATAAAGTAATTGCTTTTTGTAAAGCAGTACAAGAAGCTGCACCAGTAAATGCATTTGTTTCGCCTGAACCATGGGCAATGCCCGGGTACAATGACCCAGTAATTATGGCTGCAGGTACATTTATACAAGGTTCATCAATTGAACTTAGCGCAGATGCTCCAATTAGAGAGCCATACAACGTTTATTTCCAGGGCGGATTGACTTATGAACATGCAAAGCTTGGAGCAGTGAAAGCGTTGCAGAGTGTAATATAGTGAAAAACTCCAGAAATATTATCAAAAAGCTTCATTGATAATATTCCTGGAGTAAATTATTAATGAATATATATTTCTTTTCCTGTATTCAATATTTCATTAATAAAAGGATTATCTTCTCATCTAAACAATCTTTCTAAAAACTCCAATTACTTTACCTAAAATAGAAGCTTTTTTCACAATGATAGGTTGCATAAAATCATTTTCTGGCTGCAATCTTATATGATTTTTTTCTTTGAAAAATCTCTTCACAGTTGCTTCATCTTCGATTAAGGCTACCACAATTTCACCATTTGCAGCAATTGACTGTTGTTTTACAATAATATAGTCACCATCTAATATTCCCGCATTTATCATGCTACTGCCCTTAATTGTTAACATAAAAATATTACTGTTACCAAAATCGGCATAGTCAATTGGAAGAGGGAAGGTATCCTCAATATTTTCTGTTGCTAAAATAGGCTCACCTGCAGTCACTCTACCTATAATAGGTACATTAATTATTTCTCTTGTATTCGGTACATCAAAACTACTATTTAATTTAAGAATCTCTATTGCTCTTGGTTTCGCAGGGTCTCTACGGATATAACCTTTTTTTTCTAACTTCGTTAAATGATTATGTACAGTTGAAGTCGAACTTAAATTTACTTCTTTGCATATTTCTCTCACAGCTGGTGGATAACCCTTTTCAGTTAAGTGTTTCTTAATGCAATCTAAAACTTGTAACTGTTTTACACTTATATCTTCATACATTCTCTATTGCCCCTTTCAAAATAGTATTGATTAATTATATCATAATTCTATGTATGTTGCAAACATTAGTTCTGAATTTTTAATGATTTATGATAATCCTTGTTACAGTTCAGAGGTGAAGTATGTGCCGAATATCTTGAACCAATACCGCACCAACCTGTCACACTGAGCGAACCCATTCGATTCCGTATCAAAAGATAATTATTGACTGACATTATCACAAGTTAATCATACAAAAGCAAAAAAACAGTTGACAAGAAAAAGAACAACATATATAATTTTAGATGAATTGGTATATACAATACTACAACCATACAAGTGAATAACAACTATAAGGAGAGGATATTTAATGATGGAATATGGTCTAAAATATATTGTACATGTATGTGAGATGATAGAAAAGATAAAAAATACCCAACTACAGATTCTTAGCCTAGCGGCTGGTAAGGTTGCGTCTACCTTTGAGGATGGAAATACAATATTTGTTTTTGGGGCAGCTCATTCAGGGATTATTGCCGAAGAAATGTTTTATCGAACTGGTGGATTAGCTATAATCAACCCGATTTTCAACCCGTCGTTGA
The DNA here is from genome assembly GCA_002733545.1 of Alkaliphilus sp. Taxonomy (GTDB): domain Bacteria; phylum Bacillota; class Clostridia; order Peptostreptococcales; family NVVX01. Next base: position 91,699 of record NVVX01000004.1, on the reverse strand, counting down.
TGTTAGATACAAGACCGGTGACGTTAACATCAAGAATGGAAAGAGTAGATAAATTTGGTGAAGAAATAATCAGAAGTACTGCGATAAAAGAAGGTGATTTATTATTGATTCATTCCGTGTCAGGACGAAATCCAGTAATTATTGATGCTGCCCTGCAAGCAAAAAAAATGGGAGCTTATGTAATTGGGCTAACAAATATTGAATATTCAAAGAATGTTACTTCAAGACATAAAAGCAATAAAAAACTTTTTGAAGTTGTAGACTTAGTAATTGATAACTGTGGAGATTTTGAAGACTCTAGTATAAGGATTCCTAACATAGCACAAAAAATTGGAGCGACATCTACAGTAGCAGGCGCTATGATTGTAAATTCAATAATTGTTGAAGCGTGTCACCTTATTGTTCAAAAAGGCATGACACCTCCAGTATTTCATAGTTCTAATGTTGATGGTGGAGACGAGTTTAATAAAAAGCTAATTAAAAAGCACAAAGATAAAATTCATTACATGTAAATCATATGAACGGGAGGAATTAGAGTGTTTGAATTATTTAAAAAGAATAAAAGCAGAGTGATTTTCGCGCCAATGAGCGGAGAAATAATAAATATTAAAAATGTGCCAGACAAAGTTTTTTCGAAGAAAATGATTGGTGACGGAATAGCTATCAAACCCAATAATGGAATTGTTGTTTCGCCTTGTGATGGTAAAATAGTGACTCTGTTTCCGACAAATCATGCAATAGGTATAGAAACAGAAGAAGGATTACAAATACTTATACACTTAGGGATAGATACAGTAGAATTAAAGGGAGAAGGATTTAAAAGCTATGTACATAAAGGAGACTATGTAAAAGCTGGAGACAAGATACTTGAAGTTGACTTGGATTATTGTGAAAAAAAAGGGAAATCAACTATCAGTCCTATTATAATTACTAATATGGAGATAGTTGAAGGTATAGAAAAAAGCAACGGATTAGTCAATGCTACAAACGATTTGGCAATGAAGATTAGTTTTAGATGTAAATAATATTATAAAACTTTTTGATTCTAATCCACTAATTTGGAGGGATAATATTGAAACTGATACCAAAACAACTTGTAAAGCAAAGTCCGCTACCTCTGTATTACCAATTAAAGGAAATAATTCAAGAAATGATTGAAAACGAAAAACTTAATCCTGGAGATTTAGTGCCACCTGAAAGGGAACTGTGCGAAAAATATGGTATAAGTAGAATGACTGCTAGAAAAGCAATAATGGCTTTAGTAAATGAAGGGGTGCTATACCGAGAACAAGGAAGAGGTACCTTTGTTTCTAAGCCTAAAATTAAGCAACAACTTTTATTTTTAAAAGGTTTCACAGAGGAAATGAGAGAAAAAGGATTAAAGACACAAACTAGAATAATTTCATTTCAAATTAAAGAAGCCACAAAAAAGATTAAGCTTCACTTAAATATGAATGAGAAGAACAACAAGGTTATAGAAATAAGAAGATTAAGAATAGTAGAGGATGAGCCTTTTGCTATTGAAATTGTATGGCTACCAACTGATATGTGTTTCGATTTGCAAGAAGATAAACTCAAGGGAAAATCACTCTATAAAATTTTCAAAGAAAAATATGGTTATGTCCTTGACTATGCAAATCAAACGATAGAACCTATAACACTCAACGAATACGAAAGCGATTTGTTAAATATGAAAGCAAAATCATTAGCATTATTGTTCAGAAGGAAAACATACCTAGACGATGGCAGAATTATTGAGTATACAAAAGCTATCTATAGGAGTGATAAATACAAGTATGAAGTTTTACTTAAAGTTTAAAAGAAAGGAGTAAAGAGTCACCAAGAAAACTGTAACGAAATAAAAAAATAGGAGGTGTAAAAAGTTAAAATATATTGTTGAAATCAATTTGTCTAATTTGAAAAATTAAAGGAGGAGCATAAGTGAAAAATGCATTTGGTAAAATTCAAAGAGTAGGTAAAGCTTTAATGCTACCAGTAGCCGTATTACCAGTAGCTGCATTATTGTTGAGATTAGGCGCTGGCGACATATTCGATATCCCTTTTATTATGAAATCAGGAGAGGCCATATTTGCTAATCTACCACTATTATTTGCTATAGGAGTTGCAGTCGGGTTGTCTTTTGATAATGCAGGTTCAGCAGGATTGGCAGGTGCTGTTGGATATCTTGTTTTAACCAATGCAGTTGTTACTATTAATCCAGAGATAAATATGAGTGTGCTTGCAGGTATAATTTCGGGAATAGTAGCAGGAGTTCTATATAATAAATTTCATAATATTAAACTCCCTGAATGGTTAGGATTTTTTGGTGGGAAGAGATTTGTACCTATCGTTACAGCGGGGACATGCGTAGTCTTAGCCTTTATTTTTGGTTATGCATGGCCACCTATTCAAAATGGGATTCATGCAATAGGAGAATGGTTAATTGGAGCAGGAGCTGTAGGAGTATTTGGTTTTGGAGCGTTAAACAGATTATTAATTCCACTGGGTTTACATCATGTACTCAACAGTTTTATTTGGTTTGTATTTGGAGAGTACGGAGCAGCAACTGGAGACCTAGGCAGATTTTTTGCAGGAGACCCAACAGCAGGCTCGTTTATGGCAGGTTTTTATCCAATATTCATGTTCGGGCTTGTTGGTGCTGCGTTTGCAATGATTACTACAGCGAAGCCTAAAAATAGAAAAGCTATTAGTGGAGCAATGATAAGTGTGGCATTTACATCTTTTCTTACAGGTATTACAGAACCAATAGAATTCTTATTCATATTCTTAGCACCAGTTCTATATATATTACATGCTGTATTTACTGGTTTATCATTAGCAATAGTGTATGTTTTGGGCATTAAGCATGGATTTGGATTCTCTGCTGGTGCAATAGACTATTTTTTAAATATGGGATTGGCTACAAGAGGGTGGCTATTAATTCCTATTGGCTTGGCATTCGGAGTGCTTTATTACGTGGTTTTTGTTTATACAATTAAAAAACTAGATTTACCTACTCCAGGCAGATTAGATGAAGAAGATTCTTATCTTAGTGATGAAAAAAGCAATGATTTATCAGAATTAGCCTTATCATATATCGAAAAGCTAGGCGGAACAGACAATATTGAAGAAATAGATGCTTGCATTACGAGGCTAAGATTAATACTAAAAGATTCTTCCATAGTCGATGATGCAAAACTTAAGAAATTAGGAGCGTCTGGTGTGCTTAGAGTGAGCAATAAAAATATGCAAGTTGTTGTAGGCACAAGAGCCGAAATAATAGCAGATGAAATGAAAAAACTAACACTTGCAAACAAAGCTTAATGTTGGAACCTTGCAGTGACATGGTAGATTAGTTGCTACCATGTCACATTTCCACAAGAGAGGATAATCAGTATGAAAAAAAAATGTGGGCTCATCAATGGTAAAATAATACTAGAAGATTCAGTTGTTGAAAACAAAGTGATATTTTTTGATGAAAAGATCATTGCTATTTTAGATATGAAAGAAATTGACAATTGCAATGATGTAGAGCTAATAGATGTAAAGGGAAAATATATAGCCCCTGGGTTTATTGATATTCATATACATGGGGCAGGCGGTAGCGACACTATGGACGCTAACATAGAATCTATAAAAAATATCGCTAGTACTATAGCGCAAACAGGAGTTACAGGTTTTTTACCAACCACAGTAACTATGGACAGACAGAATATAGATAAAGCACTTAAAATAGTGAGAGAGTCAATGGAAGAGTTAGAGACGTGGCAAGGAGCAAAAGTATTAGGAGCACATATGGAAGGACCTTTTATTAATGAAAAATATAAGGGAGCACAAAATGCAAAATATATTATAAAACCAAACTTTGAGTTTATAGAAAATCATTTAGATATTATTAAAATAATTACGCTAGCTCCTGAAATGGATGTGGGGCATGAATTTCTGTATGAACTTAAGAAATTAAATAGTATAACGCCTTCAATAGGGCACTCTAACGCAACTTATGATGAGGCAGTTAAAGCTATAGAAAAAGGAATAAAACATGTAACGCACCTTTTTAACACAATGACACCTATGCTACACAGAGAACCAGGAATTGTAGGAGCAGCTTTAAAGAGCAATATTACATGTGAATTAATAGCTGATAAAATTCACGTACACCCAGCTATTTTTCAAATTCTAATAGATATAATCGGCGTTGAAAATTTAGTGCTTATAACAGATTCGATAAGAGCAGGATGCATGAAAGAGGGCATTTATGAGCTAGGTGGACAAAGTGTGATGGTAAAAAATGGCTCAGCTAGACTAGAAGATAATACTTTAGCAGGAAGTGTATTAACATTAAATGTAGCAGTCAAAAACATGATAGAAAACACGAACATCAAACTACATGAAGCAATTAGATTAGCTACACAAAACCCAGCAAAAGTAATAGGGATAGATAAAAGCAAAGGAACTCTTAGTATAGGCAAAGATGCAGATATAACAGTTTTTGATCAAAACCTGAACATATATCTTACAGTAGTAGAGGGAAACATAGTTTTTGATATGATTTAAAGAGCAACTTCAAATATAGTCCTCTTCTTACTAATGTAACGCAGAGTGAAACGCAGAGTGAAACGAAATAAAGTTGAATAGGTCAAGATTATCAAACGGATTGAGTAGTTTTTCTAAAAGCATACGAACAAGAAAAGGGGTGAAACGTTGCAAGTAGAAATTGTTGAAGACTATATAGATATTAGCAAAAAAGCTGCAGAAATAGTAAAGACACAAATTAAGGATAATCCGAGTAGCGTCATTGGTTTTGCGACGGGAGATACCCCAAAGGGAATGTATAGAGAATTGATAAAACTATATAATAATGGAGAGGTAGATTTTGCAGACATAAAAGCGTTTAATTTAGACGAATATTATGGGCTTCCGAAAGAAAATCCGCAGAGTTATCATTACTATATGATGAAAAACTTATTTGATTTTGTAAATATAAAAAAAGAGAATATAAATATTCCAAACGGAATGGCAGAAAGCATAGAAAAAGAATGTGAAGAATATGAAAAAAAGATTCAAGAAGTTGGAGGTATTGACTTGCAAGTCCTAGGAATTGGAAGAAATGGACATATCGGGTTTAACGAGCCCGACTTAAAATTCGAAGCGGAGACTCATTTTGTAGAACTTGACGAGGATACAATAAAAGCGAATTCTAGATTTTTTCATTCTATTGAAGAAGTCCCTATCAAAGCAATAAGCATGGGAATAAAGACAATTATGCAGGCTAGAAAAATAATATTGTTAGCGTTTGGAAAAGAAAAAGGTGAGGTTATCTATAAAGCAATTAAAGGAGAAATCACCCCAGAAATACCAGCATCCATATTACAATTGCATCCAAATGTAACTGTAATAGTAGACAAGGAAACTGCTTCATTCTTATAGATAGGAGGAATTACTATGGTAAAGAGAATTTTAGATTTAGACACTTCAGACATGTATAAACTGTCTAAAAGTGAAATTATTAAAAGTATAAAACTTGCAGAGGGAAGAACTATTGTCTCAGAAGTTTTAGGTATATACCCTCCGCTCTATGGAGATGTTAGCAATGTTGAATTGGTATGTGCTTTTGGTGCTGATATAATACTGCTAAATTATTATGATGTCAATAATCCTCATGTTTTTGGTTTGCCTATAGATAGAGGAGAAAAAGTAATAAGCGAAATAAAAAGATTAACAGGAAGACTTGTAGCAATAAACTTAGAACCAGTTGACTTAAATATTGAACTGATTGAGAAGCGTGAGAAGCTAGCAAGTGGGAGATTAGCAACACTGGAGAATGTAAAGAAAGCTATCAAGCACGGCGTTGACATAATAGTTTTGACAGGCAACCCTAAAACAGGAGTTACAAACAGAGAAATAGTTAAAGCAGTAGCAGAAATAAAAAAGGCAGTAGGAAATGAAATTGTAATAACTGCTGGTAAAATGCATGGAGCCGGTAGCGAGAACGAATCAGGTGGTGGAATAATTAATGAAGAAATAATTGAAGACTTCATTAAGGCAGGTAGCGATATTATTCTTTTACCAGCTCCTGGAACAGTGCCTGGTCTAACAGTAGAGAGAGCTAGAGAGCTTATTGATGCTATTCACAAATTTGGAGTGCTGGCTATGACTGCTATTGGAACTTCGCAAGAAGGCTCTGATGAAAACACAATAAGAACAATTGCATTAAATAGTAAAATGGCAGGTGCCGACATGCATCACATAGGAGATGCGGGGGTTACTGGGGTAGCTGTGCCTGAAAACATTATGATCTATTCCATTGCTATAAGAGGCAAAAGACATACTTACAGAAGAATGGCTAGATCGGTAAATAGATGATTAAAATAGGAGGAGAAACAATATGCAAAAAGTAGAAGTAGAACTAAAGAATGAAACAGGGATGCATGCAAGACCAGCAAGTATATTTGTAAAAGAAGCAACAAAATACAAGTCGGATATTAAAGTTTTAAAAAATGGACAAGAATATAATGCAAAAAGTATAATGATTATATTAAGTATGGGAGCAGGGAAAGGAGAAAAATTAATAATAATTGCTGAAGGTGAAGATGAAAAAGAAGCAGTAGAAGCACTTAAAATAATAGTAGAAAACAATTTCCAATTTGGTACTCTGTAGATGAGGGAGGAAAACAAAAATTGAAAAAAGGAATAGCTGCATCACCAGGAATAGCAATTGGAAAGGTTTTATTGTTAGAGGAACAAATAATTAAAATTACACTAACTAAAATAGATAATAATCAAATACAAGAAGAATTGGTAAAATTCGAACAAGCAGTCCAAAAGACCAAGAAAGAGTTACTACAAATTAGCGAGCAGGTTTGCAAAAAAATGGGTATGGAAAAAGCAGAAATATTTATAGCTCATTCAATGATGGCGGAGGATCTACTTCTTAAAGAAAAAGTCGAAAAAAAGATTAGTGATGAGTTTTTAAGCGCTGACAATGCGGTAAATCAAGCAATTCAGGAAATTACAAAGTTGTTTAGCGCAATGAAAGATGAGTATATGAGCGAACGTGCCATTGACTTTAAAGATGTTGGTATAAGATTATTAAACAACATCTTAAAAATACCAGCACAGGATTTGAATGAAATTACAGATGAGGTAATTCTAGTATCGAAAGATTTAACACCTTCTGCAACCGCACAAATTAATAAGCAAAAAGTACTTGGTTTTGCTACTGATATGGGTGGCAAGACCTCACATACCGCGATTATGGCTAGAACTTTAGAGATACCTGCTGTAACTGGTCTAATAGATTTAAGTAGAGAAATTAAGAACGATGATACTATAATTGTTGATGGTATTAATGGTTTAGTAATTATTAATCCTGATAAAAAAACCTTGCAAGATTATAAATCAGACAGAAACAAATACTTAAACGAAGTAAGTCAACTTAAAGAACTTAAAAATCTTCCTGCTGAGACTAAGGACGGTTTTCGAATCGAATTGGCTGCAAATATTGGAACCCCACAAGATGTCGTGGGAGCATTAGGCAACGGGGCAGAGGGAATAGGCTTGTATCGAACCGAGTTTCTTTATATGGATAGAGATTCTATGCCAAATGAAGATGAACAGTTTGAAGCATATAAGCAAGTGGTTGAAAAAATGGATGGCAAGCCAACAATTATAAGGACATTAGATATTGGTGGAGACAAGAAATTATCCTACTTAAAACTAGATGAAGAAATGAACCCTTTTCTTGGCGTCAGAGCCATTAGACTATGCTTGAGGCAGCCAGAAATTTTCAAAATACAACTACGTGCAATTCTCAGAGCTAGTACATTTGGCAGGCTAAAAATAATGTATCCGATGATTGCGACTGTTGAAGAAGTTAAAGCTGCAAATCAAATTTTAAAAGAAATAAAAAGCCAACTTGCGAATGCTAATGTAGCATTCGATTCAGAGATTCAAACTGGCATAATGGTAGAAATTCCAGCAACGGCGATTAATGCTGATTTGTTTGCCAATGAAGTAGATTTTTTTAGTATCGGAACTAACGATTTAATTCAATATACAATGGCTGCAGATAGAATGAATGAAAATTTATCAGAATTATACGATCTTTATAATCCAGCTATTTTAAGACTAATAAAAAACGTCATAGTTGAGTCGAAAAAAGCTGGAAAATGGACTGGAATGTGCGGAGAAATGGCAGGAGATCCTATGTCAGCGTTAATTCTTCTAGGACTAGGAATTGACGAGCTAAGTATGAGCGCAATAGCAATCCCTAGAGTTAAAAAAGTTATAAGATCGGTAACAAAAAAAGAGGCAAGCGAAATTGCAAATAAAGTTTTTGAAATGAAATCTTCCAAAGAAATACGAAGTTACTTAAACAAAACTTTAGAAAAAGTTCTATAACGACTTAGGTATCCATTTTGACCCATTTTATTTTTTGCTTTCTTTATTGCACCCTTTAATATAAATAGGGTGCTTAGCTTCTATGTAACATGTTAAAATTTATCTATTTTGTTTTAGAGTTAAGACTCCCACTTCTAGATGAAACAACAAAGTGATTCACACCTGCTTGCGCGCAACGCGCAGGCAAGCGAAATCAGAGATTTCGGTTCCCTACTTTTACAAGTGGGAACTTCAAATCAGGTGGGGTAGAGTCCCCATCTGATTCTCCGATGTTCAGCGTAGCTGGACGAGTTCACTTTCGTCCCATGAACTAACACCACACTTGATGAGAAGCTTTTTTAATCTAACCATTCAAAATTTTTAATGATTTCTCGTTTTACATTTTTCTTGTGTGCAGCGTAAAGCTGGGTAGTTGTAACATTATCATGGTCTAGCAGATTTTGAACATCATATATTGAAAAACCTTGTTGAATGAGTGATGTTGCCGCTGTGGCTCTTAGTTTATGCGGACTGTAACCACTGCTGGTGCTTGTCCCAAGAACGATTGCAGTATGTTTTTTAATAAGATTTCTAATTGTTTTTGAAGTCATTCGTTTCTTTTGTAAAGATAGAAACAGTGCATCAAAGTTTTCTTTGTTTATTTGTTCTTTTTTTGGGCGTTCATTTTCAATATACTCTTTTATCACATGCTCACAAGTTTTGTTGATTGGCATTAAAACTTCTTTAGCACGTTTTCTATAAATCATAAATTCTCCTCTATTGAAGTTAAAAGAAGAAATGTTTAACTGTTGCAATTCAGAGAGTCTTAGTCCGTATGTTACAAACAAAAGAATTATGGCTTTATCTCTTAGTCTGGTTTTTCTCCAATACACTTTTTCTTTTTCAGAGAGAGAATCGCCATTATTAATATGGTCAATTAGTTTGGCAACTTCATCAATTTCAAGACGTTTTATTGCATCAGGTTGAGGTTTTGGAAGTCTTATTGGGTTAAACCCATCAGTTATATTTTGTTTTATTATTTCATCTCTATACAAAAACTTGAACAATATAGAAAGAGATGCTTTTTTTCTAGCCAATGAACGATTTCTGTTTTCCATTATTTTCATTTCTTCTTTAGTGGTAATAGTGTACCTGGCACAGTAATCAGCTAAGTACCTATTAATATCTTTCGCCGTAATTTTATCAAAATCTTCAGCTTTTACATCTTTTATATTAGTTGCATTTGACAAATTAGACTGTGCTATAATATAGTTAAAGAAAAATAAAATATCATTTAAATATGCTAGTCTAGTTGATAGGGCGACAGCAGATTTTAAATACAGAAAATAATCTCTAATAAAATCAGGTAGCTTTTTTTCTATCTCAATGCATTTTTCAATGATTTCGTTATCTTTTATTACAATGTTATCAGGTTTGTCCGACTTATTATGTACTTTCAACATTTTTTTCTTAGCCATAAAATCACCTCTATAGTATATATTATAGCTTTTTTGTGATTAAGGCAAGGAATAGCAGAAAAATGTGAGAGTCTTTAGAAAAGAGAAGGACCCAGAGGAGATATATTCTATGATAAATAAAACACTGATACAAGAAAGACTGCTACTAATTTTGAATTTTCACGATGAACTGCTTGAATTTTCTAAAATGAGTAACGAAGAATTCTTGGCCGAGTCAAGAGATGAAGAATTACTTCAGATTATTAAGTCTGACTTGACAGATTTAAAGAAATTTATTATAGAGATAAATATTTTTTTAGAAAAAACTAATAAGTTTGTCTTGGATAAATACTACGCTGAAAAAATGGAAGAACTAGTATAACGTTTTTAAAAAACAAAAACATGTACCCAATCTATATTGTGATTTTTTAAAAAAGGAGTGATTTGATGCGGACAGTACAGAAAATAATTGAATTAGCTACAAAACTAGCACCTGCAAAATTAGCTGCTAGTTGGGATAATGTTGGACTTACTGTTGGTGACTATAATCAAGTTGTAAATAGAGTTTTACTTAGCTTAGATGTTAACTATATGGTTCTTGAAGAAGCTATAAGCAAAGGATGTCAACTAATAATTGCTCATCATCCTTTTATTTTTCAAGGAATGAAATCGATTCGTAGCGATGATGTGGTTGGTAGAATCATTATGAAGGCAGTTAAAAATGATATATCTATTTTTAGTGCTCATACTAATTTAGACATTGCTACAAAAGGCTTGAACGATTACTTGGCAAACATATTAGAAATTAGAGATTTAGTCCCTATTGACATTACGCAAAAAACTAAATATTATAAACTGGTAGTATTTACACCTGATGATTACTTTGAGCGGGTTAGAACAGCTATTTTAGATGCTGGGGCAGGACATATTGGAAATTATAGTCATACATCGTTTTCTGTAAAGGGAGAAGGGACCTTTAAGGCTCAAAAAGGGAGCAATCCTTTCATAGGTCAAGTTGGAGAAACCTCAAATGTTCAAGAGTCTAGATTTGAAACATTAATTACAGAAGATAGAATAGATAGCGTAGTAAATGAAATGCTAAAAGCCCATCCATATGAAGAGGTTGCCTATGATTTGTATCCACTATTATTTGAAGGAGATAAATATGGATTTGGTCGTGTAGGAAAACTAGATAATAAGGTTAGACTTATTGATTATCTCGATAAGGTAAAGCTAAAACTTAATTTAAGTTACCTTAGATACGTTGGTGAAGATGATGCTATAATACAAAAAATAGCAGTGTGTAGTGGATCAGGGGCAAGCTTAATTAAGCAAGCTAAAGCTACAGGTGCAGATTTGTATATTACAGGAGATGTAAAGTTTCATGAAGCACAAATGGCTAAAGATTTAGGTTTAAATCTTCTTGATGCTGGACATTATGAAACCGAAGTAATTGTTAAGAACATGTTGTTAGAGTATTTTAAAAGACAATCTACCACAAATAATTTGCAAGTTGATTTTATAAAGTCAGAAGTGAATACAAATCCATGGAAGTAATACATAAAGGAGACTTCAATGACACAAATAATTAGGTTCGTTACTAATATGTTACCGTATATGCTACTTTCTCTTCCTATTCTACTAATTGTAAGAGTCGTACTTTATTCACTAAAAAAAAGAGAGGGAGTTAATACTAATTGGATTCATGAAATAGGTGTTTTGTTTTTTTGTTTGTATCTTGTGGGGCTTGCTTCTCAAGCTGTTATTCCCACACGACAGTTTAGAATTTTTCCTATGTCTATTAATCTTATTCCTTTTAACAAAATAGGGGAGACATGGCAGATTGCTTTTCTTGATGGACATATTAATTACTTATATATAGAAGTATTTGGGAATATAGGATTATTCATTCTAATAGGTTTTATGTTGCCATTACTATGGAAAAGGTATAAAAATCTAAAAAACACAGTTTTATTTTGTTTTTTATTTTCCCTTTTCTTTGAGGTTAGCCAATTATTTCTACCTAGAGTTACAGATGTCGATGATCTYATAATGAATACTTTTGGTGGAATAGTAGGTTACTACCTGTATTTCCGTTTAAGTGTAGTACTAAAAAAATCAAAATATAAAAGAATCTTCGTTTCTAGACCACGGGGATAAACCCCGAGGTATTTTAGGTGGAACAACTAAGTGATTCACATCTAAAAGCAAAGAGTCAGTAGTTACAATGTCAGATATCTTTGATATGGAGAACTAGCATATGTATGAAATTAGATTTATGCGAGTCGCAGAAAAATATCTGAAGAAACTAAAAGACAAAAATCTTAAAAATGCATTCAAAAGTACATTTGTTGAAATAAGCATTAATCCATACAAGGGTAAATTAAAAGTTGGAGACTTAGTAAAAATTTTTTGTTATGATATGTACTATAACAAAACTAATTACGAAACAGCTTACAGAGTTAATGATATTTTTGATAGTTGCAACTATTCCCTAAATATACATTTAAAGAATAGTTGAATCACTTACAAATTGCTGTTTTTTTGATTCTTACCAAACAGTTTTACTCCCATAATTTCAACCTCTTTCTAAATAATATTGAGCTTATAAAAGAATCTTCGATTCTAGTCCTCGGGGATAAACCCCGAGGTATTTTAAAGGATGATTCTCTTGAAACTTTGTCAGGTATTCATCCTGCCCCTCGTGGGGCAGGATGAATACCTAAGTCGTTATAAAAAAACTAATCACAATTTACTCTTTTCTTAGCTCAAACTCATTTTTCCATTTTCTAATCCTGTTTAATAGTAAACTACAACTCCCAAGGTCTTCATGAATATCTTCTTCAGTTGGTATCTGATGAAAATCTGAACCTCCAGTGCAGATTAGATTATACTCCTTAGCTAGCTTCTCAAAGTTAGATACATCTTCCGTTGAATGTCCTGGATAGTAAGTTTCAATTCCATCAAAATCATGTTCAAGTATTTTATTTATTAGTTTCTTTTCTTTAATCAATCCTGGATGAGCTAATACTACTTTGCCATGAATGGCTTTAATTAATTTTATTGCTTCTACAACGCCTATTTTATCCCTTGGAATATATGCTTTGCTTCCTTTTATTAAAAACTCTCTAAAAGCTTCTGGTACTGATTTTGAATAACCTTTACTAGTTAGAATGCGCGCAATATGGGGTCTACCAATTACATCTACCCCCGAAACTTTCTCTACTTCTTCAAAACTAATTTTGATGCCTTTCATATTCAATAAATCAACAATTTTTTTTGCTCTTACTACTCTTGCTTTTTTTAACTTGTCTAGTACTTCATTTAATTTTTCAGATTTGTGATTGATGAAATAACCTAATATGTGTATTTCTTCTCCATAGTAGTCTGTACTTAACTCAATACCAGGGACTACAACGTAATCCTTCAAATCGCGAGCATGTCTAATTGCTTCATCAATTCCACCTACTGTGTCATGATCTGTTACTGCAATCCCACTTAACTGTTTTGAGAGACTATAGTTAATTACTTCGATTGGCGTAAATACTCCATCGGATGCTGTTGTATGTACATGCATATCAATTAGCTTCATATATACTCCTCTTCATTATTATTCTATAGCATAATACGAGCCTAAAAATATAGACTCGTATTTACTCCCATGTGTTTCAATACTTATCTTGACTCAATAATTAGCTTTATTGCGGTTTTTTCCTCACCATTAATTTCTACATCTATAAACGCTGGTATACAAATCAAATCTATTCCACCAGGTGCAACAAAACCTCTTGCTATTGCTATTGCTTTTATTGCTTGGTTCAATGCTCCTGCTCCTACAGCTTGCATTTCTGCATTTCCATGTTCTCGTACAACACCTGCTATCGCCCCTGCTACAGAGTTTGGTTTAGATTTTGCTGACACTTTTAGTATATCCACAATTTATACCCCTTCCATTGGATCGTTTTGTTATTAATATATCTCTTGTAATATATTCTACTTATTTTTCATAATTCCTTCTATTTATACATATATTTATTTAATATTTATTCATAGAAGTAGATTGTACTATTACTACTTTGTATAAAAAAACATACTTAAATAGTAAAAAGAGCTAAAATCATTTAACTGATTTTAGCTCTCTTTACTATTTTGCATAATCCACAGCTCTTATTTCTCTTATAACATTAATTTTAATCTGCCCTGGATACTCTAATTCAGCTTCAACATTCTTAGATATATTTCTTGCTAACAATACAATATCAGCATCAGAATAAATTTCTGGTTGTACAATAATCCTTATTTCTCTTCCTGCCTGAATAGCAAATGTTCTTTCTACACCTTCAAAAGCATTAGCTATTTTTTCTAATCTGTCTAGTCTCTTGATGTATGTTTCTAATGACTCTCTTCTTGCACCTGGTCTAGCTGCAGAAATTGCATCGGCTGCAGTTACAAGTATTGCCTCTACCGTTTCAGGTTCATAATCACCATGATGTGTTGACATAGCATGAATTACTTGCTTTGATTCTCTGTATTTCTTCAATAAATCCATCCCTATTTCTACATGAGTACCTTCAATTTCACGATCTAGTGCTTTTCCTATATCATGCAATAATCCTGCTCTCTTTGCAAGTTTTATATCCACTCCTAATTCTGCTGCCATAATACCAGCTAGAGAAGCAACTTCTAGTGAATGATTTAGCACATTTTGACCATAGCTAGTTCTATACTTTAATCTTCCTAAAAGTTTTATCAATTCTGGATGAAGTCCATAAACTCCCATATCGAAGGCAGCTTGCTCTCCCTCTTCCCTAATCGAATTATCTACTTCTTGAGTCGCTTTTTCTACCATTTCTTCAATTCTTGTTGGATGAATTCGACCATCCACAATTAAGCGTTCAAGTGCAATTCTTGCTATTTCACGTCTTATTGGATTAAATCCAGATAAAATAACCGCTTCAGGAGTATCGTCAATTATTAAGTCGATTCCCGTTAATGTTTCAATTGTTCTAATATTTCTACCTTCTCTACCAATAATTCTACCTTTCATTTCATCGTTAGGTAAATTTACCACTGTTATGGTCGTCTCTGCTACATGATCCGCCGCACACCTTTGAATAGAGTATGCAATAATTTCTTTTGCTTTCTTTTCTGCCTCATCTTTTGCTTTAGATTCAATCTCTTTGATCATCTTTGCAGACTCATATTTTATTTCTTTTCTGACGTTATTCAAAAGAATCTGTTTCGCTTCCGCAGATGTTAAAGCAGATACTTCCTCAAGCTTAGCAATTTCTTTGTCGTACATCAAATCAATTTCTTTCTTTTTCTCATCAATTCCCTTAATTTTCTTATAAATTTTTTCTTCTTTTAGATCTAAATTGACTGATTTTCTATCTAACATCTCTTCTTTTTGAACTAATCGTCTTTCTGCTCGTTGAATTTCATTTCGCCTGTCTCTATTTTCTTTTTCCACTGCATTACGTAGTTTTAAAACTTCTTCTTTTGCTTCTAGTAAAAGTTCTTTTTTACTAGTCTCAGCTGTCTTTTTAGCGTCTATAAGAATTTTCTCAGCTAAATGCTCAGCGCTCCTTATTTTCTTCTCCGCAATGTTTTTTCGGATAAAATAGCCTACAAGGCATCCTGCCACTCCAGATGAAAAAATGATAATTATAGTAATAGTATCAATACGCGGACACCTCCCTTATTTAGTTTTAGTTAACATGTTCTAATTTTATTGTTTAGAAAATTCAAACATTATGTAGCAATTAAATCTGATATTAGAAAAAACGCATACTCATATAGGATCTAATTAGTTTGATAATATATTTTAATTCTATACTTATTTTCTTGTTATGTCAAGTTTGTCAAAAGTTAATTAATGTTACATTCATCACTTTCCATGGATTTTGTAAACCAAGAGCACTAGTAAATAAATCTATTTGATTAAACATTTTAATTCCTCCAATTCATAAGTAAATCACTTATGAAAAAGTATATCATAATTGGAAATTAAAATGTATCATATTAATAAGGTTAAAAGCTAAATCCACACAATATGAGAAAGAGCCAATAAACATGTAAGCATACGCCAATTAAGCAGAGTATTAAGAATAGGGAAAACGATAGTTGAGCGAGCAAACAAAGAAGACAGATGAAACGTCCCTAATGTCTTACCTAATGTCTTATTAATGTCTTATACCTAGATTTGGGGATCCAACCGCCTACCTCGTTATGAGTGGGCGGGAATCCAGGTTATAAACCGGAATAGCGAAACCACTTCTACAAAATAGAAGTGGTTTCGCTATTCAAATTTTTATTGAAATAATGACAAGATAAATTCATCGAAAAATGGCAGTATCATCATTACAAATACAAAAATGGTGGCAAACCATACAGAAACTTTAGTTAATTTACTTGAATGCCCTTTTCTCATACGCTTATGTGCGAAAAATAAAGATACTGCAGCAAAAATAATAAAAAATGGTCTAAATGGTTCTAAAAATTCCAAATACGAGAGTCCGATGCCGCCTAAACCTAGGGACATAAGTACTAGTGGAATAACTCAACATAGCATTGATAGTATTGCCGACATAGCAGCTCCGAGTATTGATAGTGTAGCTACACCGAGTCCAAGCAGTTTTTCTTTCAATTAGAATAACACTCCTCTCAGATAAGTTTTATATCCTGATTTTTTGGATTGCTAAGGTAGATTATATCATGTGAAAAGATATGAGTCAAACTATTTTGAAAGCTTTCTATATTCAATAATATTAACCTAAATTGAAAAACTAAATTCCACCCCCATTGCGGCAAACAGTGGAATTTACTCTTACAAATATCAGGGTGGAATTTAATCTTACAAAGTGAAATTTAACTTTTCAATTCACCAATTATTTTTTCAGGTCACTACATACGGGTTTTCAAAAATAAATCTACTTATTGCTACGCTTTTAATCGCAAAAGGAGCATGTTTTAGTGATTTTTTGAAATTTTACAGGGAAGTTAGGTTAGCAAAGTATTCTGTTATATATTATAAAAGCTCCCTAACGTATTGTTAGAAAGCTTTTGTAATAACTTGGAAACATAATGTTTCTCTATTTTATCTCTTTTCAAAAAATATTAACAAAGCCTCTTGCCCGTTATAAACAATTCTTATCCAGCTTTCTTAATTATTGAACTTGCCAGCAATACTTTAGCTCAACTTCCAGTTGAACGATAACTACAATCAGCAATCATCCTCAGCTGGTGCTCCATCACCTGCTGGTAATTCAATAGATTTACTTTCATCTGTATTTACCTCATCT
Source organism: Alkaliphilus sp. (assembly GCA_002733545.1). Lineage (GTDB taxonomy): Bacteria > Bacillota > Clostridia > Peptostreptococcales > NVVX01. The sequence continues at coordinate 74,559 of NVVX01000004.1, read as the reverse complement.
GTATTTACCTCATCGGTAGCACAACCCATTAAAACAAATGTCATAACTAAAACAATCACCAAAGCAATATTTTTCTTCAAATTCATTGTATAACCTCCTATATTTGTCATTTTTTAAGCACTTTCTATTAACTTATCGTTCTAGCGTGAATTATCTTATGTCCATGTGCTAATCTACTTAATATTACTTAAGTAAATATTATCTCACAATTAACTGATTACAATATCGTCTTTATTTATATTGATAGCACCTTCAACATGTTGCTTAGCAAATGCACTTAAATCCTGTGTATCTATAATAACAACATTATCGTCACTTATCAATTCTATCGCTGTTCTTGCAGTAATAATATATGAACCTTCTTTCTGTGAGATTGCTGTACAACCAATCAAAGTTTCTGACATTACCACCAGCGTCAATAACAATAAAATTCTTGAAATGCGTTCCATTTTTTCGCTCCCTTATTAAAAAGTAAATTGTTACTAAATAAAAAGCAGTTATTTCTTCTTAGCCTAACTTCCCTCTAAAATCTATAGTGCATTGGAAAGCCATATTTCCTAATTTTTTTTGTTCACTGCAAGGTGCAATGGTTTTTGCGTATTCGCGTGTATTACTTTCAACAATACAAGTTCAGCTATCTATAAATAGTTTATCATAAGTGCAGTACATTTAAAAGAATTTTCTCTTCAGCGTTTTTATAGAGTTTTACAGGGAAGTTAGCCTAGGAAAGTTAAGTACCGCCTGAGAAAAACCTCCAAGAATCACTTGAAAATGGAGAAGTCTTGCCGTATTAGGCGAACTGATTAAAGACATCAGGGACGTTTCACTTGTCTTAAAGACATCAGGGACGTTTCACTTGTCTTATTCCAAAAACTATGTTATACTACAGCTGGGAATGATTGAATATGCCAAGATAAGCAAGAAAAAGAAGTAGTACTGGAATATACCACATTATGCTTAGAGGAATTGACAAAAGAAATATTTTTTTAGATGATGAAGATAGGATGAAATTTATAGAAAAGATAAAAAAAGCTATGCTAGTTGGGAAGTTTGAATTATTTGGGTATTGTTTTATGGACAATCATATACATCCTGGATTCCCGACTTTCATAACGAGGTCGGGAATGCTATGTCCATATCTTTAAATAGTTTAATTTGCTTCTTAGTTACTTCACCTAAGTATAATCGATGACCAGGTCTTTCGAAACATTCTATGAGATCAAGCTCATCTAAAACTTCTTGCAAGGTGTAATCAGAAAACATTTCTTTTTCTTGCATCTGTTTTTTTATATAAGATAAAAATATTAGCGCTATGAATTCAACAAATAATTTACCATCTAAACTTAAGTCTGAAGAAACTCCTGGTTTTCTAAAATTTAGCCTGCCTTTTAAATCATTAAAACATTTTTCAACAAGATCTTTGTTTCTATAGATTTCTAGTGCTTTAGTTGCATCTTTTATATCATTACTAATCAGTGTGAAATACCCAAAGTTTGATTCTTCTTCAGAAATAACATCTTCATTTACAATAATTTTTTTAGTTATTTCGCTTATAGTAAAATACTTATTATATTGTTTTTCGTGTTTCGGATTTCTTTTTCCAGACTCTAATTTTCTTTTTAACTTTAGAATTTTTATATGGAGTTTTATTTCTTCATCTGCCTTTTTTCCTTTATTATAGTAAACATGTACATACATTCTTTTAGATTCTTTTAAAACATCTTTTTTTATAGGTCTATTTTCCTTGTATTCCCATTTAACCATAGATGTTTGTGCATATATGCTATACTGTTCAATGTAATTTCCCCATGAGTTAATTGTACTCTTAACTTTTTTTATTTCTTTTTGAATCCAYACGAGATTATTYTTTGTTCCSATCAAAAATCTTCTGTGATCTTTATATAAAAAGTTAACATTAGCTTCGCTGTAAAATCCCCGGTCCATTACTAATTTYACTTTTTTAAATCCATAAGCATCCATWTCTTTAAGTAAGKATTTTACTGTTTTAACGTCTGTTATATTTCCAGCTAGCTTTCTATAATAAAATGGAAGTCCTGATGTTTCRCCAAAAAGCATAGCTAAATTTATTTGTGGTAGAGGATCATGATCCTTGTTAACACCGTATTTCACTTGATTTAAGSATTTAGAGTAACTAGATATAGAAGTRGTATCATATGCCCAGAATTCTTTTTCAGCACGTCTCTTKCCTTGTTTGYAAAAAAATCTTTCTCTACTATCATTAACCATATCAGCGAATAAGTCGCTACTTCTTTGTGARGATATATTTTCTCCATGTGGATGTTTATGTGTTGCAGCCCACTTWGGAAAACGACTTAGTGGATTTTTATCTTCTAAAATTAAATAATAAGCAATTGATAATATTAGTTTATATGTATCTGGAAAACAATTCTTAAGATCATCTTTTAATCCGATTTTTTCTCCGATTTTATCAAATAAAAGAGTTGCACCATAAAAAGAACGCTTTGCAGCTGATTTAGTAGAACCAACACCAATATTATCGTTATTTTTCCTCTTACGTGTAGGTTTTATTTCGTCCGTATCAGGATCTACCCTTCCAATAAGTGTTCTTTTAGCACGTGATTGTTGTTTTTCTTTATCCCAGTGAGAAATTGATCGATAAGCATAAGTAATCCCTGATCTTCTATCTGTTTGATATACAATTGCAGCCATAAAAACCCTCCTTTTGTCTCGTTATGCAATTCTATCACATAACGAGACAAAAGTCAAACAAAAACCCGATAAACTGTTAAAAACCCAAGGTTTTATCGAGCTAGAAATGAAATATCGTTAGGTGTTTCGGGAATGCAGGTTATCACAAACAACCTTTGCTCTTGGCACGGTTATCAACATCAATTTATATGATGAAGGTTCTCAAGAATTAATGACTGAACTCATTGAAAAAATTAGTAACATTGAAAAGGCTATGAGTAAAAACTTAAAGGACAGCGAAATTTCACAAATCAATCGACAAGCAGGGATTGCACCAGTGAAGGTATCAGAAGAAACATATTTTGTTCTTGAAAGGGCCATTGAATTTGCAGAGTTGTCAGACGGTAAATTTGATCCAACTATAGGGCCGATTATTGACCTATGGGGGATTGGTACTGAAGCAGCAAAAGTGCCAGATGCAAAAGAATTATCCAAACGTTTAAGCAAAGTTGACTATAAGAAAGTGCAATTAAATAAAGAAGAACAAACCATTTATCTTGAGTTGGAAGGAATGGCATTAGATTTGGGAGGAATAGCAAAGGGATATACTGCAGATGCTCTAGTTCAGTTGTTGCAAGCGAATCAAGTCAACAAAGCTATGCTTAATTTAGGAGGGAATGTGTTTGCCTATGGCGAAAAAAATAATGGTAAGCCATGGAAAATAGCAATACAAAATTCTTTCGATCAAAGAAATAATTACTTTGGTTACGTAGAGGTGGTTAATAAAACCGTTGTAACCTCTGGATCTTATGAACGGTATTTTGAAGAAGAGGGTCATGTGTATCATCACATTTTTGACGCTACAACCGGAGTTCCCGTTCAAACGGAAGCGGTTTCTGTCAGTGTTATTGCAGATTCGTCTACTGATGCCGATGCTTTATCGACGATTCTCTTTACTCTTTCTATTAAGGAAGGCATTGCTCTAGTTGAAAATTTAGAGGGTATTGAGTGTATTTATGTAACAGCAGACAAGGAGATTTACTTATCATCTGGTGTGAAAGAAATTTTTACATTAACAGATGAACGCTATGTTATTAAGCACAATTGAGATTAGCAAAGAAATTAAAGCTATCATTTAGTAAGTTTTACTTGATGTTTTAAGTTTAAAATGCTATAGTAATTGTGAAAAGAATATTATCCTTCAGGGCAGGGTGAAATTCCCGACCGGCGGTAAAGTCCGCGAGCCTTTTGGCTGACTTGGTGTAATTCCAAGACCGACAGTACAGTCTGGATGCGAGAAGGCATGTATCATATATAGATTTTGACTGTGTATGAATATATAACATTTCTTATAAAGTTCTGAGGATATCCTACAGAGCTTTTTTGTTTTGTATTAAAATAGCTTATAACGACTTAAAAGTAGAGAACCGAAATCTACGATTTCGTGGGAATCACTTTGTTGTTTCACCTAGGCGAAGCCTGACAAACTTCATCAAAATCATTATCTAAAACACCTCGGGCTTTATGCCTGCCTACCCTAAAAGCGCAGATAAACCCGTGGATTAGAATCTGAGATTTTTTTATAGTATTATGAAAAGAGGGCGATTTTATGGAAGTAGAATATATGAAAAGAGCCATAGATTTAGCAAAAAAAGGAAGGGGCTTTACTAGTCCTAATCCATTAGTAGGTGCTGTCATTGTAAAAAATAATAAAATAATTGCTGAAGGTTTTCATGGATTTTATGGAGGTCCACATGCTGAAGTAAATGCTTTTAAAAATGCCATAGAAGATGTTAAGGGAGCGATAATGTATGTTACATTAGAACCTTGTTCTCATTTTGGCATGACGCCGCCTTGCGCAAATGCCATTGTTGAAAAAGGTATTTCTAAAGTGATTATTGCTATGAAAGACCCAAATCCTTTGGTTTCGGGCAAGGGAATAGAGATATTAAAGGATAATGGCCTAGAAGTAAAAGTTGGGATATTAGAAGTGGAAGCTAGACGATTAAATGAAATTTTCATTAAGTTTATAACAACGAAAAGACCATTTTGCATACTAAAAACAGCTATGACATTGGATGGTAAAATCGCGTCGGTTACAGGAGATTCGAAGTGGATTACGAGTGAGGCTTCACGGGCTTACGTGCATTACCTCAGACATCAAGTTTCAGCAATTATGGTAGGAATTGGGACTGTGTTAGTTGATAACCCTAGACTGACTACAAGAATTGAGGGGGAATATGGTATTGATCCTATTAGAATAATTGTAGATACTACTGGTAGAATACCATTAGATGCAAATGTGCTAAATTTGAACTCAAACAAAAGTACGATTATAGCAACGACTGAAAAAATGGATAAGCAAAAGGTTGACGCTGTTATTGCAAAGGGTGCTCAAGTCATTCTAAATCCATTGAAAAATGGAAGAGTAGATTTAGAATATTTGATGATTCAATTAGGTGAAATGGGAATAGACAGTGTCTTACTTGAAGGTGGGTCGACTTTAAACTATAGTGCATTAGAACAAAATGTTGTGGACAAGGTTATGGCATTTATAGCGCCTAAACTGATGGGAGGAGAGCATGCTAAAACACCAGTGGGTGGTGAAGGGAGAGCAACGATAAAAGATGCATTTTTCCTTAAAGATATGTGCATATCAAGGTTTGCTGAAGATATCATGATTGAAGGATACTTAAGAAGGGAATGAAATTAAATGTTTACAGGATTAATAGAAGAAATTGGAACTGTTGTTAAAATTATAAAAGGTTCAAACTCTGCTAAGATTACGATTAAGGCACAGAAAATATTGGAAGACATAAAATTAGGAGATAGTATAAGTACTAATGGTGTATGTCTTACAGTTGTAGATTTTAAAGAAGACGATTTTAGTGTAGATGTTATGCCTGAAACAATACGATGTAGTAATTTAAAGAATTTAAAACAAGGGAATAAAGTGAATCTTGAACGAGCACTAAGGGTTGGAGATCGATTTGGAGGGCATATCGTATCAGGACATATTGATGGGATGGGAATTATTAGATCTTTTGTTAAAGAAGACAATGCTACATGGATTTCCATAGAAACGACTGAAGATCTTATGAAATATATCATCAATAAAGGGTCTATAGCTATCGATGGAATTAGTCTAACAGTTGCAGCTGTAAATGATGATTTTTTTAAAGTCTCAATTATACCAATGACAAAAGATGAAACTACTTTACTTAGTAAGCAAATTGGCGATGAAGTTAATTTAGAGTGTGATATAGTTGGAAAATATATTGAAAAGCTTATGGAATTTAAAACAAAAGATGAAACAAAAAGCTCAATAGATATTAATTTCCTTAGAGAAAATGGTTTCGCATAAAGGAGGAAAATTAAATGTATAGATTCAATACGATTGAAGAAGCAATCGAAGATATTAAAGCAGGAAAAATGGTAGTTGTGATTGATGATGAAGATAGGGAAAACGAGGGAGATCTAGTGATGGCAGCTGAAAAAGCCACCCCAGAAGCTATTAATTTTATGGCCAGATTTGGTAGGGGTCTCATATGTACCCCTATGACAAAAAAAAGACTTAATCTGTTGAATATAAATTCTATGGTGTCTGTTAATACGGACCCGAAAGAGACAGCGTTTACGGTTTCTGTAGATGCTCTAGAAACAACTACAGGTATTTCTGCGGCTGAGAGAGCTATGACTATTCAAAAGTTAATAGATTCTAAAACAACAGGCAATGATTTTACAAAACCTGGTCATGTTTTTCCACTGGTAGCAAAGGAAGGAGGTGTGCTAATTAGAGCTGGTCATACTGAAGCGGCGGTAGATTTAGCTAAGTTGTCTGGATTAAATCCTGCAGGTGTTATATGTGAAATTATGAATGATGACGGGACTATGGCTAGAGTACCTGAGCTAATGGAATACACGAAGAAGCATAACCTAAAGATAATAACAATAGTAGATTTAATTGCATATAGAAGAAAACATGAAACCTTAATAGAAAGAGTAACAGAAGCTATTTTGCCAACAAAATATGGAGATTTTAAAATAATAGGTTTTATTAATAAACTTAATGGTGAACACCATGTAGCTCTCGTTAAGGGTCAAGTTTCTGACGGTGGGACTGTGTTAGTAAGAGTACATTCCGAGTGCTTAACAGGTGATGCTTTTGGCTCTCTTAGATGTGATTGTGGTGAGCAATTTGCTTCGGCTATGAGGAAGATTGAAGAGAAAGGGAGGGGCATATTGCTGTATATGCGACAGGAAGGAAGAGGCATAGGGCTAATCAATAAAATCAAGGCCTATGGATTACAAGATCGTGGCATGGACACGGTTGAGGCAAATTTAGCATTGGGATTCCCCGAAGATATGCGAGATTATGGTATAGGCGCACAAATATTGTTTAATTTAGGGGTTAGAAAAATAAGACTTATGACCAACAATCCTAAAAAAATAGCTGGAATTACTGGTTATGGGATAGATATAGTTGAAAGAGAATCCATACAAATGAATCATAACGAAAAGAATGAACAATATTTAAAAACCAAGAAGAAAAAAATGGGGCATATGCTAAAATTTGAGGAGGAAAAATAAATGAAAACATACGAAGGAAAGTTAATTGCAAATGGATTGAAATTTGCTATAGTTATTGGAAGGTTTAACGAATTTATTGGAAGCAAATTATTGTCTGGGGCTATAGATGCTTTCAAACGTCATGGTGTTGAAGAACAGGATATTGAAATTATTTGGGTGCCAGGTGCTTTTGAAATACCTTTAATTGCTAGAAAATTGGCTAGATCGAAAAAATATGATGGAGTTATATGTTTAGGTGCTGTTATAAGAGGTGCTACACCACATTTTGATTATGTGTCAAGTGAAGTAACAAAGGGAATCGCAACAGTGTCTTTAGAGACAGACCTACCAGTTATATTTGGCGTACTTACAACGGATACTATTGAACAGGCAATAGAGAGGGCCGGAACAAAAGCGGGTAATAAGGGTGTGGATGCGGCTTTAGCTGCCATAGAAATGGCTAACCTTTTAAAAGAGTTATAGGGTATAAGTATATGATTAGATTCCTAAACACGAAATATTGTCGATGATTAAAGGGGCTTATCCTCATAATATGCTTATGGTAGGAGACAGGTTTCAAGATATAGAAGCTGGAAAGAAAAACAATATTTTAACTATAGGCTGTAACTATGGATATCACAGGCTAGGCGAATTAGATGGTGCTGATTATAGAATAAATAATATTAAAGACTTGATGACGTTATTATAATCTTTGGTTAAATTTTTATGATATTAGAACATATTAATATTGTGGGTTTTGTCTAGGAGTCTGCTCGGAAACTGTAATTAGCGATTTAATAATTTTAAAACTCATAATCTATGAGAAAAATCAGTTTCCAAGCAGGCTCCTAGTAATTATTGCATGCTCCCTTCGAAAACATTAATCATAAGCATACAATTTTTCATTGCAATTCCTCCGTTTATTTGAATCAAAGGAAATTGTTTTGAATCGATTTGCCTGTTTAAGTCATTTATAGACAATTCGAATTTTTGAACCACATCGTTTGCTTTTTTTTCTATTAATCGTTGTCTTAAAGCACTACCTAGCTCAGCTGCTTTAGTTGAAGCAATTTTTGCAAGATTATATTCCTCTACGCTCGAAAGCAGGACGCTTTTTCGTAGTTGGTATTTGATGTTATATACTTCATGTGGAGTTTTTGATTTGAAAAAACTGCGATAATTAGCTAAGTAATTCGTCAGTTGATTTAGTGCAAAAAGATTTTCTATAATCAATTCGCTTTGAGCGTTGATAGTTAACAAATCAAGAACTTTTTCAAATTGCGCTATAGATGATTTAGGAACATTTAGCTCATTAAGTTGTGGTTCTAATACATTCCACTTACTGTGGATTTCACCTATTTGCTTATTGATTTCAAACCATACCTCATCTGTGCTATCTGGAACTTTTATTTTTTTAATAAAATCGCTTTCTATTTCCTCTTTTTTAAGGACAGAAATAATGGTTGCTTCATTAATTATAAGCATTTGAATATCAATTTTGTCCTTTGCAGTAGTATCTTTTTCTTCTGTTTTTAAAGGAACTTCAGTATCTTTCTCTATATCTTCTTTAGCTTTATTCTTTTCAATGATGCTTTTTTCGACTCCTGCAACACTATCGATAATATGCATAATCTCAAGTGTTTGTGTTTCCATCTCGAATAAAACTTCGGGTAATTTAGGAGGAGTGTTTTTTTCTTTCTCTTGTTCAGAATTTTTACCGCCAGACTTACATCCAGTAAGAAATAGAAGTAGCAAAAAAATGCATAACACCTTTATTGATATTTTTGATTTCATGAAATCACCTCGGAGATATTTTTACCATAAATAAAGAAATCATTACATAAAAAGAAAAATATTTTGAAAATTATTAATAGTAGTACTAAACCTGTTAAAATATCTTTGATTTTTATCTACGAATTAAAAGCAAACATTTTTTGTTCTGTATATTAGCAGGATAAAAACGTTGTGGTAGCGAAGATATAATCACTAGACTACGATAAAATAGCACAGGCTCGAAGTGACAGCTACAGAAAAGAGGAATTATTATGTCGTTTAGTAAAAAAAAGATAAACACACTCTTAGACAAAAAAGTTATTAGAAAAAGCAAAATTCCTATTTTGGTTAATGACGATAATTGGAAGAAAATTATTGCAAAAAATAGCAATTTGAGATTGAAGTTTTTTAGTGAGAAACTAAAGAAAGTTATAAACAAAGAAAAAAAACTGATTATAGAACAAAAGAGCATTAAAAATGAAAAACAAGTTCTACTTAAAGAGATATTACTCTTTTCTAATTTGATTAATACAGAAGAAGAAGAAAGATCTCTTGATAGAATTAGCGTTCAAATCGAAAATAATAAAGAAAAAATAGAGTTACTAAACAAAAATCTAGAGAAAATCTATCGTGACATAGAAAATATTCCAATAAAAACAGAAGAAATCAACTTGGACTTATTAATTGAAACAATTAAAGTATCATATAAATCGTTGAATAAGGCGCTTGATAAACTTGCAAAAGCTAATGGTGAAGTCGCTAGAATTAGGAGAGTTTTAGATGAACTAAGGAAAGAGAAAGAAAGTCATGAAGAGAATATAGAATTGTACTATTCATTTTTGCACGGAATGCTTGGGCATAAGGAGATGGAGAAATTAGATATTAAATTATTGCAGGATCATGACGAAGTGGAAGAGAAAATAGAATGAAAATGAGGTGGACAGGTGATTAAAGGCGTTGGAATAGATATTATTGAAGTAGACAGGATTAAAAAAGCAATAGAAAGAAACGATAGATTTCTAAGTCGTATATTTACTGATCGTGAAATTTCTCTATATATCAGCAAGGGATCTAAGTTAACAACAATAGCTGGAAAATTTGCTGCTAAAGAAGCAGTATCAAAGGCGCTAGGTACAGGGTTTAGGGATATAAAGTGGAAAGACATAGAAGTTTTAAACGACGAAATGGGGAAACCATATGTAAAACTGCATAATAATGCTAAAAACATTGCATATAGTCAAGACATAAGTGAAATATTAATTACTATATCACATACAAGATATAATGCAGTAGCACAAGCAATAGCAACTTCTACTAGGATAGAATGAATGAAACTATCTACCCCCCTTTTTTTTATTAATGAGGAGTAGTGCAAGGGGATGGTTTTTGTGCACCACTTAGAAAAAGTTTGGCAAATGCTGTGCAAGAGCCATCGCCTTGTACAAAAAAACAAAGCAAGAACCGTCCCTGCTTGCCAAAGAAAGGATTTGAACATGAAAAAAAAAGAAAGAATATTTGAGTGTAAAATGTTAAGACCTACTCGGGCAGAAATTAATCTGGACTACTTAAAACACAATATAAAAGAAGTAAAAAAGGCAGTTAAAAAAAATACAATAGTATGCGCGGTATTAAAGGCTGATGGATATGGGCATGGAGCTGTTGAGATAGCTAAAACCTTATTAGATAATGGGGCAGATAGGTTTGCTGTAGCAATATTATCTGAAGCCATACAGCTTAGAAAAGCAGGCTTAGATGTGCCAATATTAGTTCTAGGGTATACCCCTGATGAGCAGGTAGGGTTAATACTAGACTATAACTTAACACAGACAGTTTATTCTTTAGACCAAGCTAGGTATTTTTCTAAAGTTGCAGGCACTATGAAAAGAATTATGCAAATACATGTAATAGTTGATACAGGAATGTCGAGATTAGGTTTTCAAGCTACAGAGGAAGAGTTAACTGTTGTAAAAGAAGTATTTAAGCTTGACAACATTTACGTAGAGGGGATGTATACACATTTTGCAGTTGCAGATATAAAAGACAAAACTTTTACGTATCAGCAGTATAATCAATTTATCAACTTTACAAATGAGTTAGAAAAAGAAGGATTTAATATAGAAATTAAGCATGTTTCAAATAGTGCCGCTATTATTGATATTCCTGAAATGAATTTAGATATGGTAAGAGCAGGTATAATGCTTTATGGGTTATACCCATCCAAAGAAGTGAACCAAGAAAAAATTATATTAAAACCGGTTATGACATTGAAGACTAAAGTAGCACATTCTAAAAAACTTCCTGCAGGAAGAGGGGTAAGTTATGGGCTGATATATAAAACGAAAGAAGAAAGCAATATCGTCACATTACCAATAGGGTATGCAGACGGCTTTACTAGAATGTTGACAAATAAAGCTGAAGTCACTATAAAAGGAGAGAAATTACCAGTGATCGGTAAAATATGTATGGATCAAAGCATGGTTGATGCTACAGGAATCGAAGTTATAAGAGGTGACGAAGTAATAATATTTGGTGAAGATGAAAAAAAAGTCAATACTGTTGATACATTGGCGCTTAAACTTGGAACTATTAATTATGAAATTGTTTGTATGGTGGGGAGAAGGGTTCCAAGAGTTTATATTGAAGATAATATCATTGTTAAAGTCAGAGATTATGTGTTAGAGTGAAAAAGGTATTTTTTACAATGTGGAATGCATATTGACAGGCTCATAATGAATAATATATAATTGAGTGTAATTATATTCTCAAATATTTGGAGGTGCAACAATGGCAGAATCTAAAAAAATCCTTATCAGTTTACCTGATAACCTTCTGAGGGAAATCGATGATATTGTATCAAATGAAAAAACGAACAGAAGCGAGTTTATAAGAAAAGCAATGAAAATGTATATTAGGGAAAAAAGCAAGATAGAGAGAAAAGAAAAAATGAAAAATGGGTATCAAGAGATGGCGAATATTAATTTGGCTATAGCAGAAACAGGATTAAGTCTAGATATTTCCTCTTTAAAAAACTATGAAACAAAAATAGCGGAGTGTGAATGATGTGAATGCAAAAAGAGGAGATATATTTTATGCAGACTTGAGCCCAGTTATTGGATCGGAGCAAGGGGGGGTTAGACCTGTACTAATAGTACAAAATGATATAGGTAATAGGTATAGCCCAACTGTTATTGTTGCAGCCATTACATCACAAATTAGTAAGGCGAAGCTCCCTACACATGTTGAGATTACTGCGAAAGAATATGGATTACCTAAAGATTCGGTAATACTATTAGAGCAAATACGCACAATTGATAAGAAAAGGCTAGAAGAAAAAGTCGGGAACATAGATGAAGCGATTATGGAAAGAGTCAATGAAGGGCTATGTGTAAGCTTTAGCATAGTAGATTTTTAAGGAAGACTTGAATATTCTGTTTAGGTCTTTTTGTACGGTAATTAATAATTCTATGACGGAGGGATACCATTGATAAAATATTTTAACAAGAAATCAATACTAGCTTTAGCTACCATTTTTTCTTTGTTGTTAGTAGTACAAGTTGTTTATGCAATAAACAGTGAGCCAGGTTCTGGAGGAGATCCACTTGTTACTTTGTCTTATGTAGAGCAAAGAATGGAGCAACTACAATTTTATATAGATGATAAAGTAGAATCATTACCACAGGGTGGGGGCAATGTTTTTGTAGTTGTCAACATAAAGGCTGGCCAGAGATTGATTGCAAAAGAAGGAACGGAAATAATATTAAGAACAGGAAAAGCAAATGCAGTAGCAAGTGCCGGTGGTGGCTTGTCTGATGTAACAGCTGCTAAAGATATAAAAAACAATGCTGTTATTCCTGCAAATCATTTATTGATAATACCAAGAGATGATGGACGAGGTGTAAAAGCTATCACAGATATTATTCTAATGGTAAAAGGAAATTACGATATTAACTAAGAATATGAGCTAGAATGGAATACGAAAAGGGTGATATGATGAAATTTGTTTTTGATTTTAAAAAAATAATATTGGTATTAATTGTGGCGGGCTTAATTGCGTCAAGTTTTGTGCTGTATGAAAGAGTTTCTTTGGAAGCAGAAAACAATAAAGTCAATGTAGTACTAGATTATTATGAGATATATGAAATGTCAACGCAGTCTGAGCAGAGTATAGATTGGTGGTTGAGAGAATTTGGGGAAATGGGCGTAGAATATGTGGCACTAAAAGAAGAAAGTCTAGACTCTATGGTTCATGAGGGCAGAGACTTAAATGTAATGATTCCAAGTGACATTACTACAAGTATCAATTGGGAAAAAAACTACCCAGTAAAACTGGTTAATATGATTGCAAATAATGAAGTAAGTGAGTACGATGTTATTGTCATTACGCGTAAAGAGGGAATATTTAACCAGATTACATCAGTGCTAAAGGATAGATACTCAAGTGAATTATTTAAAGGATTTTCTAGCGAAGAATATTTTGTTATAGTCATTAATGGAACTAAAGAAGATGCACTACGTAATACTGGGAATATAATTGTGGACTCAAAAAATAGAGCTTTTAGAACTGAGCCACAAATAGTATCTTCAACATTGAAGCAACTTGGTCTAGGACTAGACAAAAAAAAGGTGCAGCTAATACAAGATAGCGGGCTTAAGGTAATGCCGAGACCATACGGGTTTCAGAGATTGGCAAATCAGCATGTTTTAGAAGCGACTATAAGAGAGTACGACGAATTAGACATTAACCCAAGTGTATTTATTTTTGATGGAGATAGCGTTATAGGCTATCCAAATTATTTAGAAAATACTATTGATATAATGAAGGAAAGAAGTATTAAAGCAGCATTAATAGAAGCATCGAACATGAATACCAATATAGAGCAAGATGGACTTAGTCGCGTAGTTAAATCCTTAAATTATAACGTGTCAAGAGTATTTTCAATGCCGCAATTTATCCAAGAACGCTTTGCTCGCTTTAATTACGAGGGGGCTGAAGAGATTGAAAACACCTTATATAGAGCTATAACGGGGCGAAATATTAGGCTGATATATTTTAGACCATTTATGACGAACGCAAATACCTACGTGACAGAGATTGAGGAATATAGTAAAATGTTTGAAAGCTTTGAGAATAGGCTTGCAAAACATGGCATGTCTTTTGGAGAAAGTAGTAATATGGAACCTATTAGTGTTAGAAACAGATATCTAGTACTAATAGGCTGGGCTATAGTTGCTGGTGGAATGATGCTAGTTAGAACTCTTATCCAGCTARAAAATAAAACATCTATTATTTTATTAATGATAGGTTTATTAGGAATAATAGGGTTAGTCGTAGTTGTTCCAAGATATGCTGAGAAACTAATTGCATTAACTGGTGCTGTGACTTTCTCATCGCTAAGCATGATGTACTATTGCAAAGTGGCGCGCAAATATGCAATTGGAGAGTACAGTGAGGTCGGATTAATGAAAACTACATTAATTGCTACTAAAAGCTTATTTATAATGTCAGCTATATCTATAATTGGTGCACTCTTTGTAGCTGCTTCGTTAGCAGACATTAGATTTTTAGTAGGGATTGATGAGTTTAGAGGAGTGAAATTTAGCCATTTTATACCTCTTGTAGTTTATATTTTGCTWTACTTAAGGTATTTCGGTTATAAAAAAGACAATGCGATAGATAAAAAGCCCTACATAGAGTTAAATGATATAAAAAGAATATTGAATGAGAACATTAAGATAGTATACGCAATTATTACATTTGCTGTTTTGTTAGTCGGATATATCTATATTTCGAGAACTGGAAACAATGCAAGCATTCAACCACTTGAACTTGAGATGATGGCTAGAAATTTTTTAGAGAAGAACTTATTGGCTAGACCAAGGACGAAGGAGTTTTTAATTGCTTTTCCAGCTTTAATGATGGGAATAGTTTTTGCAATGAAAAAGAGTAATAAGCTAATTTTTGCTTTTGGGGTTATAGCAGTAACAGGACAGACTTCTATCATTAATACTTTTAGCCACTTAAAAGCACCAGTTGATCTTTCATTTGCACGCACGCTTTATTCCTTGGGCATTGGAATGATAATTGGACTGATTGCAACTCAAATGATATTATTAGGACACAAGTTGTTAAAGACTTATATGCAACCTTCTAAGGAGGATAGCTAAGTGAAAAACATATTCATATTTGGGTATTACGGCTTTGATAATCTTGGGGATGAAGCTATTTTGCTATCAATTATTAAGCAAATAAAAAATTCTCGTGAAAAATTTGAGTTAACTGCATTAGTTAAAGAAGATGCAAACGCTAAAGCAAAGTACGGAATAAATACGGTAAGTAGAAAGAGCATCTTTCGTATCATAGATATTATAAAAAAATCTGATATAATAATTAGCGGTGGAGGTTCTATTCTTCAAGACGTTACTAGCAGTAGGTCATTGATGTACTACTTAGCGATAATTTTGATTTCTAAAATGCTAAATAAAAAAGTGATGTTCTATGCAAATGGGTTTGGACCAATAAATAAAGCTCATAATAGAATGATTGCAACATGCATAATCAATAAAGTAGATGTTATTGCCGTAAGAGATTACAAGTCAAAAGAACTAATGCAGTCTATGGGGATAAAGAATAATATTCTAGTTACTGCAGATGCTACATTTGCAATGGAGTTATTGAAAGAAAATGAGGCTAAAAACCTCATAGAAGAAGTTGCATTTGATGAAAATAAAAAAGCTATAGGAATATCTGTAAGACAATGGAAAAATTTAAAAAACTACAAGGAAACTGTCGCAAAAATGGGGGATTATTTGTCGAAACTAAACTATCAGATAGTTTTTATCCCAATGCAGCACCCAAGTGATGTTGAAATATCAAAAGAAATTTCGGCTATGATGGAAAATGAATCAGTTGTCTTAGAAAAAAAGTACGCTCCAAATGAATTAATTAGTATCATGGGAAACCTAGAAATGCTAATTGGTATGAGATTACATTCGCTAATTTTTGCAGCTATTTCCGGAGTGCCGATGGTTGGTATAGAATATGATCCTAAAATAAAAAGCTTTTTAGATGATTTCGAGCAGCTTAGTGCAGGTGATGTTGAATCTTTAGAATTTATCTCATTTTGTACAGTGGTTGAGAATACACTTCATCATAGAGATGAAATAATTGAAAAGCTCAGTGATAAAAAAAGAAATATGAAAGCGAAGGTCGCTAACAATTTTAATTTACTAGTCCAGTTAGCGCAAGATGGGTGAGGCAAATGAAAAAGAAATCTAAAATACTAAATGTAGCTATTGATGCTGTGACTAACAAAGAAGCGCTAGAGATAGCTATAGGGTATATTGAAAGTAGCTCAACTAAAAAAATATACACACCGAATCCTGAAATTGTTATGATGGCACAAACAAATGACAGCATAATGAGGTTGCTAAATGAAGGAGACTTAGTTGTGCCCGACGGAATTGGAATAATTGTCGCATCAAAAATAAAAAAACTAGAACTAAAAGAACGCGTAGCAGGCGTTGATTTGGTGGACAATATTTTGAAATTCTGCGCTAAGGAAAAGAAATCTTTTTTTATTCTTGGCGGAAAACCAGGAATTGCTGAGTTGGCATGTGAAAAAATAAAGGAGCTGCATGTAGGCAGCGTAGTTGCAGGATATTTTCACGGATATTTTAAAGAAACAGAAGACGAAAAGATTTTAAGAAAAATAAATGATGCAGAACCAGATGTAGTATTTGTATGTTTAGGAGCACCTAAACAGGAGATTTGGATTGATAAATATCACAAAGAAATTCATTGCAAACTTATAATGGGCGTAGGTGGTAGCGTTGATATTTATGCGGGCACAGTGAAAAGAGCACCTCAAATCTTTATAAATCTAGGCTTAGAGTGGTTTTATAGGCTAATAAAAGAACCATGGAGGTTTAAGCGCATGCTAGTCTTGCCTAGATTCTTAATTAAAGTTCTATTTTCTTAGTATTTTAGAAACATGGTATAATCAAAAAAAGTGCTCTTGACACAAATATGAGGAGGAAAGTCATGAAAAACAAATTACATAAAACCTTATTTGAATATATAATGATAGCTGGAGGCTGTGCATTAATGGCAGCGGGAATATTCTTCTTTTTTGCTCCGAATACAATTGCGCCTGGAGGAGTGTCAGGACTTGCTATTGTAATACAAAAAGCAACAGGCTTCCCAATAGATATTACCAATTTAATCGTTAATATACCTTTATTTATTGCGGGTGTGCTAATACTAGGAAAAGCATTTGGGATTAAAACAGCTTATGCTACTATCGTTTTTTCTGCATTTATTAGATTTTATACTATAGTTTTTCCGTATGACATTGTAGTGACAAAAGATATTTTACTAGCAGTGATATATGGCAGCGTAATTATGGGTATCGGTTTAGGTATAATTTTTAAGTACGGAGGAACAACAGGAGGTACGGCTTTAGGCGGAGCTATACTAAACAAATTCTTTCCATCTCTTAGTATTGTAAAATTGATGACAGTACTTGATCTATTCGTTGTAGTAGCGGCTGGATTAGTAGTGAGAAATACAGACAACGCTCTTTATTCGGTCATAGCACTGTATATAATAGTAAAAACTACTGATTTTATTGTAGAAGGTCTCGGTTACGCAAAGGCATTTCATATATTTTCTCTCAAATCTGAAGAGATAGCAAAGAGAATAACTAATGATATAGGCAGAGGAGTAACTTTGCTAGAGACAAAAGGATACTATACTGGAGAAAAGAGACAAGTTCTACTATGTGTTGTAAACAGAATTCAAGTAGCTAAGTTGAAAAAAATTGTTGAAGAAATAGATAAAAACGCTTTTATGATGGTGACGACAACGCATGAAGTTTTAGGTGAAGGGTTTAAAATAACAGAGTAAAAACATAGGAGGAAAACATGAGTAAATACAAATTATTAGAGGGAAAAGCTGTATCTATTAGAAAGAACATTATTACAATGCTAAACAAATCTGGTTCAGGACATCCGGGTGGGTCTCTATCAGCAGTCGAAATTTTAACAACGCTATACTTTGATGAAATGAGAGTAGACTCGGAAAACCCAGGTTGGAATGAGAGAGATAGATTCATTCTCTCAAAAGGGCATGCTGCCCCTGTTTTATATGCAACACTAGTAGAAAAAGGATATTTCCCAAAAGAAGAATTATCAAGTTTGAGACAAGTAAATTCAATGCTTCAAGGACATCCAGACATGAAAGGAACTCCGGGTGTAGACATGTCTACAGGATCTTTAGGACAAGGATTTTCAGCTTCTTGTGGCATGGCACTTGCGAGCAAGTTAGATAAGCTGGATACAAGAACTTACGTACTGCTTGGTGACGGAGAAGTTCAGGAAGGAATTGTGTGGGAAACAGCTATGGCGGCAGCGCATTACAAATTGGACAATTTAGTAGCGATACTTGACTTTAATGGTCTGCAAATCGATGGACCGAATGATATAGTTATGGGAGTGCAACCACTCGCCGACAAATTTAGGGCTTTTGAGTGGAATGTTATTGAAATTGACGGACATAAATATGATGAAATTATTAATGCATTCAAAAAGGCAAAAACTGTGAAAGGCAAACCGACCATTATAATTGCTAATACAGTAAAAGGCAAGGGTGTATCATTTATGGAAGACAAAGCAGGTTGGCATGGTAAAGCTCCAAATGATGAAGAAACAAAAATAGCTCTAGCTGAATTGGAGGTAATTTAAATGGGGAATATGATCGCAACAAGAGACGCTTATGGTAAGGCGCTAATATCATTAGGGAAAACAAATAATAATGTAGTAGTACTAGATGCAGACCTGTCAAAATCGACAAAAACTGCAGAATTTTCGACTACTTTTCCTGATAGATTTTTTAACATGGGAATTGCAGAACAAAATATGATGGGAGTTGCAGCTGGATTTGCTGCTGCAGGAAAAGTACCGTTTGTGAGTACTTTCGCAATGTTTGCAACAGGCAGAGCATTTGAAATAATAAGAAACTCAATTGCATACCCAAAACTAAATGTAAAGATTTGTGCAACGCATGCAGGGATTACTGTGGGCGAAGATGGAGCTTCACATCAAGCGCTAGAAGATATAGCTTGCATGAGAGTGATACCTAATATGACCGTAATTGTTCCATCTGATGCGGTGGAGACAGATGCAGTAATTCACGCTATTTCCAAATTTAATGGGCCAGTTTATGTTCGTCTTGGTAGATTAGCTGTTCCCGTAATTAATGATAGTGAAGCATATAGTTTCGAACTAGGAAAAGGTGTTACGCTAAAAGAGGGAAAAGATGTTACTATATTCGCTACTGGAATGATGGTTAGCGAAGCTCTAAAAGCAAGCGAAACCTTGAAAGAGCATGGAATTAATGCAGGAGTAGTAAACATTCACACGATAAAACCAATAGATAAAGATTTAATTATTAAAAAAGCTAAAGAAACTGGAGCAGTTATAACGGTAGAAGAACATAATATTATTGGTGGATTAGGATCGGCTGTAGCAGAAGTCTTATCAGAGAATCATCCTGTTATCATGAAAAGAATTGGAATTAATGATAGCTTTGGCGAATCGGGAAAACCAAAAGACTTATTAGAAAAATACAAATTAACTGCTAGTCAGATAGTTGAGAGTACAAAAGAATTAATGACAAATAAAAGAATCTTCGAGTCTAAGCTTCGGGGATGAACCCTGAGTTATTTCAAAGGAAGATTCTATTGAAACTTTGGGCAGAAAATCTGCCCAAGTCGTTATAAATAATAGACTTACTTGAATATTTTATATTATCTCTGAATAGACATTATTAAAGGATAGGTGCAACTTATCGTCTTGTGGGGGTGGTGTTTAATATGAAGTACAAAATGCCTAAGTTTCCATCGATTAAATGGAAACAGTTTATTGCAATAACTGCAATCCTTCTAATTTCATTTACGCTGCTTAAATGCATTCCGAATTTATTGTCAGGTGGTGATCAAGAAGTGAGTTTTGTAGTGTTAGATAACAAAGAGGTACCTGACAGAATTGTACGTATTTTGCCTAGATATAAAATGCTAGAAAGAGCTCTAGCAACTGAGGTTGATGAAGAGATTTACGTAGTCGTAACAAGGGGAGAGAAGCCAACTGGGGGGTATACTGTAACTATTGAGACTATGTACCTAATCGAGGAAAATGAGGTCCTAAAGCTTGTTGTTAATGCAGTATTTAAAGATCCGGCTGACGATGAATTGGTAGCTCAAGTTATAGCGCATCCTTATGTAGCTGTAAAAACGAACCTCGGAGAACTACCAGATGTAATTGATTTACAAATATCGTATCAAGAATAATTGGCTAAAAGTACGAAAAATACATAGTTGCTTATAGCAACTTTAAAAATTAAAATGAAAGCCAGATAAAGTTTAGGCAGAATCTTCCTTAATCTATAGCAGGCTGCAAGCTTGAAGTATAGAATTGAAGATTCTTTCATTTTTTTTGTTAATTTWWGATTATTGTGGTATATATGTAATATGCACTAATATAATGATGATTTTCTATGAAGACAAAATAGTGAGGAGTGTTTTGATGCTAATGGAGGAGAAATGTAGACTTAAATCAAGTCAATTGACTAGTATAAAAGATACAGAAAATTTCAATTTTAATACTACTGCAGATCTTGAGCCTTTACGAGGCATTATAGGTCAAGAACGTGCCGTAGACGCACTGGACTTTGGATTTAGGGTGAGCAAGAAAGGCTACAATATTTACATTGCTGGAATAAGCGGTACGGGTAGAAGCAGTTATGCACATTCAATGGCTGAAAAGATGGCTAAAACTATGAAGCTACCAAATGACTGGGTATACGTATATAACTTTGAAAGACCTGATAAACCAAAAGCTATACCTTTTGATGCTGGCCATGCAACTCACTTTAAAAAAGACATCGACAATGCAATGAATCAACTCAGAAAAGAGTTGCCATTAGTTTTTGTATCCACCGAATATGAAATTAAGAAGAATAAGATATATAGAAAATTTCAACATGAAAATCAAGAAACTATAAACAGCTTAAATAAAATTGCAAAAAAATATGGGTTTATGTTTAAAGATTCGGAACAGGGGTTGGTTACAATTCCGTTAATAGATAAAAGACCTATGACACAAGAAGAGTACGAAAAATTAACAGAAAAAGAGTTGAGCAAACTGAACAAATTATCTGCCAAGCTTGACTTGGATACATTGGGTGCTTTTAATGAATTGAGAGAAGTAGAAGAAAGTTTTAACGAACATATAGTACAGCTAGATTCAGAAATAGGGAAAATCTCTGTGGCAAATCTTTTGGACAAGCTTGTCGTAAAGTATAAAAAGTGTGCTTTAGCTGTTGAATTTATAAAAGATTTAGGAGACAATATAGTAGAAAATGTTGATAAATTTAAGAAAAACAACAAGAAAAACGATTCTCAAGCTTTATTACCGCAAACAAAATTGACTGATAACTTCTTTAACCGTTTTAATGTTAACTTATTTGTTGACAATTCTGATCTGAAATGTGCACCTATTATTAAAGAAAATAATCCCACTTTTTACAATATAACAGGTGCGATAGAGTATGAAAATGAAATGGGGATGCTTAAAACTGACTTTACACAAATAAAAGCAGGTGCGCTACATTTAGCTAATGGTGGTTTTTTGATAATTAATGTGAAAGAAATCTTAGATCGTCCCTTTGCTTGGGAAACGCTGAAAAGAGCATTGAAGACAGAAGAAATAAACATAGAGAATTTGAACACCTTAACAGGCAACGTTGTATCAGCGTCTCTAAGCCCAGAAAAGATTCCGCTTAATTTGAAAGTAATACTAATAGGGGACATGAACGCGTTTCATTTTTTGTACAACTATGACGATGATTTTAGTAAGTTGTTCAAAATATTGGCTGATTTTGATGTTGAAATGGATAGACAAGAAGACAGTATATTTAAAATGGCGCAATTTATTGCGACACATAGTGAAAGAGAAAAATTAAGACATTTTAGCAAAACGGGAGTTATTAGACTTTTAGAGTACAGTTCAAGACTTGCGGATAATCAACATAAATTGAGCACAAGATTTAACCAAATTGTTGAAGTTTTGTATGAATCTGATTCGTGGGCAGAAATTGAAAGTAAATCTATAATAACTGAAGTAGAAGTTGAAAAAGCGATACAACAGAAAAAATATAGGCATAATAAATATGAAGAAAAATTAAACGAAATGATTGAAGAGGGCACGCTATTAATGGATTTTGAAGGGGAAAAAATCGGTCAAATAAATGGATTAGCTGTAATGGGAACAGGTGTATATTCGTTTGGAAAACCTAGTCGAATTACAGTATCTACTTATAGAGGAAAGCCTGGAATAATAAGCATAGAAAGAGAGATTAAAAGAAGTGGTAGTACACACTCAAAAGGGATTATGATTTTAAGTGGATATTTAGGAGCGAAATATGCTCAAGAAAAACCAATGTCATTGACTGTAAGTATTAGTTTTGAGCAAAACTATTCTACCATTGATGGTGACAGTGCCTCTAGTACTGAATTATTTGCGATTTTATCAAGCATATCGGGTGTTCCAATAAGGCAATATATTGCAGTGACAGGATCGGTAAATCAAAAGGGTGAAATACAACCTATAGGTGGCGTAAACGAGAAGATTGAGGGTTATTATGATGTATGTTGTATGGTAGGGTTAACAAGTAAACAAGGAGTGATTATTCCAAGGCAAAACTTGAAAAATCTCATGCTAAAAAAAGAATTAATAAAATCTGTAAAAGAAGGTAAATTTCATATTTACGCGATTGAACATGTTGATGAAGGAATAGAAATATTAACAGGTATGGCTGCAGGGGTTAAAACTAAATCAGGTGAGTATCCTAAAAATACAATTAATTTTTTTGTTTCAGAGAAATTAAAGAAGGTATCAACAAGTAAAAAAAATTATGAAAACAAAGATAAATAATTAACAAAAAAGGTTGCGTAACTAGAAAAACTGGTGTAGAATTAGCGTGCATAGAGACAAACCATATATTTGAGAGGAGTTTCAAAATGAGCCTAAATAAGGCACCGAAAAATAACGTGTTCTACAGAAACAGCAATTGGCATTATCCTAAGATTGAAAGAGGAGAAGGAATCTACTTATTTGATAAAGACGGGAAAAAATATTTAGACGGATGCGCGGGATCTGCTGTAGCAAATATAGGGCATGGGAATAAGGAAATAGCAGAATTTGCCAAGGAGCAAATAGAGAAAATTGCGTTCACACATTTGTCAAGATGGACAGCAGACTCTATTGAGCAATGTGCAGAAAGAGTGGCTAGGTGGGCTCCATGCAACGTTAGTTATGTATATTTCTTATCAGGTGGTTCAGAGGCTTCAGAAACAGCAATTAAATTAGCGAGGCAGTACTATGTGGAAAGAGACGGTGCTAGCACCTCGAAGTGGAAGGTTATTTCAAAGTGGAATTCATTTCACGGGAACACATTAGGTGCGTTAGCACTGACAGGCATCACGGGAAGAAGAAAAATGTTTGATCAAATGCTTGTAAATTTCCCCAAAATACCTCAGTTTTACCACTACAGAAATATGTGGGATGCTGAGACAGTCGAAAAAACAAGTATTAAGGCAGCATATGCTTTAGAAGAAGAAATACTAAGACAAGGTGCGGAAAATATTGCAGCGTTTATTTCTGAACCAGTTATTGGTTCAGCAGCACCAGGAGTACACCCTACAAGAATATATTTTAAGATTATCAGAGAGATCTGTGATAAATACGATATTTTGTTTATTGACGACGAAGTTATGGCAGGGTTCGGAAGGACAGGCGAAAATTTTGCAATAAATCATTTCGGGGGCGAATGTGAGGTTGCACCAGATATTATTGTTACTGGTAAGGGAATGGGTTGCGGGTATACACCTATTGCAGCAACTATAGTATCGGATAAGATATACTACACAATGATGACTAAAGGAACTGGACTATTCATACATGGGCATACATATGCTGGGAATCCACTTTCTTGCGCAATTGCAGATAAAGCATTAGAAATAGTTGAAAGAGAAAACTACGTCGAGAATGCGAAGGTTCAAGGTGAGTATCTGCTTGAGAAATTACAAGATTTATACAAATACCCAATCGTAGGAGATATTAGAGGAAAAGGTTTAATGATAGGGGTAGAACTAGTAGAGGATAAAAAGACAAAAAAACCTTTTGATATAAGTAAAAATGTTAGAGGGAAACTAACTCAAAAATGTTTAGATGAAGGATTAGTGATTTATCCTGGCGGAGGAAGCGTAGATGGTGAAAGAGGAGACCACTTCTTGTTAGCTCCACCACTAAACATAACAAGTAAACAAGTAGATGACCTAGTTTCTATGTTAGATGCTGGGATTAGTAAAATTTGCGATGAAATTATTTAGAGTAGATTTTTTAATAATATCATTGCTTATTATAGAGTAAAAAATGAACAGTTACCACAGTGGAGAAAACATATATTGGAGGGAAAAAATGCAAAAACTTATTATTACAGCAGCTTTAACAGGTAATGTGCCGACTAAAGAATTAAACCCTGCTTCACCAATTACTGTCGATGAAATCGTCGAAGATGCAAAAAAATGTAGGGAATTAGGGGCGTCTATTGCTCATATGCATGTTAGAGACAGCGAAGGGAAACCAACTAGCGATAGAGCACTATTTAAAGAGCTTTTAGAGAAAATAGGAGCAGAAAAAATTGATATTATAACTCAACTATCAACAGGAGCAAGAGGTGGAGAAAATACTATTGCTTGGAGAAGCCAAATGCTTGATCTAAATACGGATATGGCAAGTCTAGCGACAGGATCATCTAACTTTCCCACGAGTGTTAACGCTAACTCGCCAGAACTAATTAAAGCATTAGCAGACAAAATGTATGCAAACGATATCAAGCCAGAAATAGAGGCTTTCGACGTTGCTATGATTTCATATTCAAAATGGCTTTTAAAGAAAGGAATTCTTAAAGGACCACTTCATTTTAACCTTGTTATGAATATTCCGGGGTCTATTGAAGGGACGCCAAAGAATTTACTGTTTATGGTTGATAGCTTGCCAGAGGGTTCAACATGGACAGTTTCAGGAATAGGAAAATCGCAAATACCTATGATTACACTTGCAATTATTCTAGGAGGTCATGTTAGAACAGGGCTTGAGGACACTCTTATGTATTCAAAAGGTGTTCCTGCTACAAACTCAATGCTTATTGAAAGAGTAGTGAGAATAGCAAAAGAATTAGGAAGAGAAATAGCAACGCCAGAAGAAGCAAGAGAGATATTAGGATTGTAGAGATATTATATTTTAATGGAGGAAGAAACAGATGAATAAAGTTATAGATATAGAGAAATTTTCAAATAAAATTAAAGATGGAATGACAATAATGATTGGCGGGTTTTTAGGTAATGGAACTCCAGAGACTTTAATTGATGCAATTGTAGAAAAAGGAGTAAAAAACTTAACAATAATTGCAAATGATACTGCGTTTGTTGATAAAGGAATAGGAAAACTAATAGTAAACAAACAAGTAAAAAAAGTAATTACTTCACATATTGGAACAAATAAAGAGACAGGAAGACAACTAAATGCTGGTGAATTAGAGGTAGTGTTGGTTCCGCAAGGGACGCTTGCTGAGCAAGTGCGAGCAGGTGGCGCTGGTCTTGGGGGAATACTTACACCTACAGGTTTGGGTACAATAGTAGAAGAGAACAAACAAAAAATTGTAGTAGATGGAAAAGAGTACTTACTAGAAACCCCTATAAGGGCAGATGTTGCACTAATTGCAGGTTCAAAGGTTGATAAGTCAGGAAACGCGTACCACACTAAATCAACTAGAAATTTTAATCCATTAATGGCGACTGCAGCTGACCTCGTTGTAGTTGAAGCAGAAAAGGTTGTGGAAATTGGTGAAATTGACCCAGACGTAGTAATGACATTGGGAATATTTGTAGACTTTGTCGTAAGGGGTGAGACTAATGGATAAAAATTTGGTAAAAGAAACTATAGCAAGAAGAGTTGCGCTAGAAATGAACGATGGAGACTTAGTTAATTTAGGTATCGGCCTTCCTACATTGGTCGCAAATTTTATCCCTAAAGATATTAATATAACTCTACAGTCAGAAAATGGGTTTGTAGGCTTAGGCCCTGCACCCCTTAAGGGCGAAGAAGATAAAGATTTAGTTAATGCTGGCTCGCAGCCTGTTACAATTTTGCCAGGAGGAGCATTTTTTGATAGCCTTACATCTTTTGCAATAATAAGAGGCGGGCATCTTGATGCAACAGTTTTAGGAGCATTACAAGTAGATGAAAAAGGTAATCTTGCAAACTGGATGATTCCAGGTAAAATGGTTCCAGGCATGGGTGGTGCGATGGACCTAGTAACTGGTGCAAAGAGAGTTATCGTTGCTATGGTACATACAGCTAAAGGCGCGCATAAAATCCTAAAAGAATGTAATCTACCCCTTACAGCAGCAGGTAAAGTAGATTTAATAATTACAGAAATGGGAGTTATGAAAGTAACTAATAAGGGATTACTATTAACAGAACTTAACCCTGAATTTACAGTAGAGGATATAAAAAAGGCGACGGATGCAGAGTTAATAATAAGTTATGATTTAAAGGAAATGAGAACTTCCTAGAAAATTGATTGTCTATTAGATTTTCAAATTGTGTAAAAACGTAGGCCTCTATTAAAAGAGGTT
Organism: Alkaliphilus sp.; assembly: GCA_002733545.1. Taxonomy (GTDB): domain Bacteria; phylum Bacillota; class Clostridia; order Peptostreptococcales; family NVVX01. Next base: position 47,791 of record NVVX01000004.1, on the reverse strand, counting down.
TATGTTTTTTTGTAATGTCTGAATAAACATATTACACTAGTATTAAATTTCGATGACGAAAGCAAATTACCAACTAATTCATTTGAAATGACGTGATGACTACTGCTATAATAAGACTATATTGAATATAAACCGACAAAAAATTGTGCAATATTAAAAAATAGGCATAATGTACTAATTTTTTGCTGAAAAAATAGCAGGAATATATATTGTTTTGTCGAAACATATTAGTAATCAGGAGTTGATGACATTGATAGAAATGCATAATGTTTTTAAAACGTATAAAAAAGATGTACAAGCGTTGGTCAATATAAATATTAAGATAAAAAAAGGAGAATTTGTTTTTTTAGTAGGGCCAAGCGGAGCAGGAAAAACTACTTTTGCAAAATTGATTTTAAAAGAAGAAAACCCAGATCACGGGAAGATATATATAGACGGAGAAGATGTCACCAACCTGTCTAGCAGAAAAACACCTTATTTAAGGAGAAATATTGGAGTAGTGTTTCAAGATTTTAGATTGCTTCCCAACAAAAATGTATATGAAAACATTGCATTTGCAATGAATGTTGTTGGGGCAACGTCCAAAGAAATAAGAAGAAGAGTTCCTATGCTTTTAGCAATGGTAGGATTAAGTGCGCAAGCTGGAAACTTACCACATGAATTGTCAGGCGGAGAGAAACAGCGTGTGTCAATTGCAAGAGCAATAGTTAACAGTCCTTCATTATTGATTGCGGATGAACCAACAGGAAACCTAGACCCTGCAACTGCATGGGAAATTATGAAAGTATTACGACAGGTAAATAGACGTGGTACAACAATATTGATGATGACGCATGCTAAAGATATTGTTGATGTAATGCAAAAACGAGTTATTGCCCTTGAAAGAGGTAAAATTGTTAGAGATGAATTACAGGGGGCATATGGCTATGAAGATTAGATCCTTAAAATATATATTTAACCAAGGTTTAGTTGGCGTATGGAGAAATAAAACAATGGGTTTAGCATCAATTGCTTCTGTAAGCGCCACCTTAACAGTCCTAGGATTGATAATAATTCTAGTGCTAAACATTAATAATATGGCTGAACTTGCTCAAGTTCAGTTTGAGACTATACAAGTTTTCTTAGAAGATGAACTACCACTCAAGAGCATTTCAGAAATAGGAGAGAGAATTGACAATATCGATGGTGTAAAAAGCACTATGTATGAATCAAAAGAAGCGGCATTAGAAATTATGAAAGATAGATGGGGAGATCAGGCACATTTGCTAGAATATTTAGAAACAAACCCTTTGCCTAACTCATATATAATATATTTAGATTCGATTGAACAAGCACATGAAGTTGTTTATGAACTAGAAGAAATACATGGGATTAGCGACATAATGTACTACAAAGAAATTATTGACAACCTAATTAGAATAGCGAGCTTTATTACAAATGTTGGATTAATATTGATTGTTACACTTATAATAATTTCTATTTTCATAATCGTTAATACAATTAAAATTACACTTAATGCAAGAAAGCAAGAAATAACGATTATGAAAGATATTGGAGCAACAAATTGGTTTATTAGATGGCCATTAATTATTGAAGGCACAATTCTCGGACTTATAGGAGCACTTATTGCAGTAGCTGTTGTGCATTATGGATATCAGCAATTCTATAATATGATTCTAACAAGATTTACCGTTATGTTTAGTGCATACATGATAACAGTTCCAGAAATGTTTGGAAGAATATTCGTTATGTTTGCAATTATTGGATCTGGCGTAGGTGCTTTAGGTAGTATTTTATCTTTGAGAAGATATTTGAGAGTGTGATTTTAGTTAATATTATTTAATCGGATTGGACATATTGAGGGGGGCAAGCTTGTGAAAAACAAAAAAACTATTTATATCTATTTTATTATTTTTGTGTTTATACTTTCTTCTGTTTCTGCTTTTGGAAATGATGTAGACAGACTAAATGAAGAGATAGAAGAGAAGAATGAAGAAACAAAAGAAACGAGCAATCAACTAAGTGGAGTACAAAAACAACAAAAATCTGTAATTGTGCAGCTAAAAGAAACTGAAGCGCAAATTGAAAAAGTAGAAAAAGAAATCGAAGATCTTGAAATTGAAATTTCAGATGCTGAAGAGAATATTTCTGTGACACTAGAACAACTTACAGAAGCAGAGGAGAATATTACAAATAACAATGATGCACTGTCTTCAAGATTAAGCATTATGTATAAAAATGGTAATATTGGCTATTTAGAAGTACTACTCAGTTCGAAGAATTTCACAGAAATGCTATCAAATATTGATATGATAAAGAGGATAATCAATAGTGACGTAGAATTATTGAAATTTATGAAAGAACAACGAGATATAATTGAGAGCAAAAAAATACAATTAGAGATTAAAAGAAGTAAACTTCTGTCATTTAAAAACGATGTCGAAGGGAAGCAAGAGAGACTAATTGTATCACGTGGTAACCAAGATAGATTGAGAAAAGAGCTTTTAAAGGATGAACAAGAGCTTAGAGCACTACTTGACAAACATCAAAGGGATGCAGAAAGACTTGAAAAAGAGCTCACAAAATTACTATCTGCAGGAGAATATGTTGGTGGGGAAATGCAATGGCCTGCACCAGGATTTACAAGAATAACGTCTCCTTTTGGATACCGAATACATCCAATTTTAAGAACAAGACGAATGCACTCGGGTATTGATATTGCTACGCCAAGAGGAACAACAATAGTAGCTGCTACGAGAGGAACAGTAGTTTTTTCAGGAGTATTTGGAGGTTATGGAAGAACTATTATTATTGACCATGGTGGCGGAATAATGACATTGTATGCTCACAATTCGAGGTTGTTAGTTAAAGTAGGGCARAAAGTGCTGAGAGGGCAAAGAGTTGCTTTAGCAGGAAGCACTGGAATGTCTACTGGACCGCATCTACACTTTGAAGTGCGTAAAAATGCTAAAGTGGTAGATCCTATTCCATGGGTCAAAGGAAACTAAGTCAGAGATTTTTCTGGCTTTTCTTGTTACTAATGATTATTACAGGATTTCTTGAATAAAATAATATAACATACAATAAAAAGGAGGAGTAATTTCATGAAACTTTTTTCTAGTAGGAAAATATTAGGGATAGCTGTAGTCATATTTGGCGTTCTTTTATTACTTGATAATTTCGGTATATACGAAGTAGATATGTCACTAGTATTTGGGTTTATTATTCCCTTTGTTTTATTAGGTTGGGGATTTGAAATGGTAGCAAGAAAAACAGATTTGGGAGCTAAAATTGTTGGATTTGTCGTTATCTTAATAGCTGTAAACATGTTAAGTAGAAAGCTTGACTGGTTTTACGTTGAAATGAATATGATTTGGGGAATGCTGTGGCCGCTACTTATGATATTTATCGGGTATAAAATGATATTTCAAATAAAGAATAGAGGTAAAATTGCTTTTTTAGGTGGAATAGAGCAAAAAAAGGAAGGGTGGAAACTTGAAGACGGTTCATACATGGCAATAATGGGGGGAGTAGAGCTAGATATTAGTAAGGCAGAAATAGTAGAAGGAAAAACAGTATTATATCTGACGGCGATTATGGGTGGAATAGATATATTAGTACCGAGTGATATAAATGTTATTTGCAGAGGAACTGCAATTTTTGGGGGCATTGATTTTTTAGAAAAAGCAGGCGGAGGTATTTTTGCTAATGTGAAAGAAGAGTATGCTGGACGTCATAGCAAAACTCTAGAAATAAGAGCAGAAGCAATTTTTGGTGGAGTTGACGTTAAGGCAATCAGATAAAATTGGGCAGGAGAATTATGGATAAAAACATACTAAGTAAAGTTTTGCAAACTAAAATTCTTGTATTTGATGGAGCAATGGGGACTATGTTACAAAGTATGGCTCCAAGTACTAATTGCTGTGCAGAATTACATAATATAGAAAACGTAGAGCTTGTTTATACTATACATAAAAAGTATGTGGATGCAGGATGCGACGTTATAGAGACAAATACTCTAGGTGCAAATAGAATTAAACTAGAACAGTTTAGCCTGTCTCAACTGGTGAAGGAAATAAATAGTAGAGCAGTTGAGGTTGCTAGAAGAGCTGCTAGTAACGAGACATTAATTGCAGGGGACATGGGTCCAACTGGAAAATTTTTGGAGCCAATGGGCAGGCTTAGTTTTGACGAAGTGTATAGAGCTTACTTTGAGCAAGCGAAAATATTAATAGAGTCAGGCGTTGACTTAATAAATATTGAAACAATGACGGATTTACATGAAGCTAAAATTGCAGTAATTGCCGTTAAAGATGCTGGAGATATTCCTATAATATGCTCAATGACGTATGACCAAAATTACAGAACACTTACTGGAGCAAACCCAGAAACAGTAGCCACAGTGTTAGAAAGTCTAAACGTTGATATTATAGGTGTAAATTGTGGCTTTGGACCTGAAATGACTGTGGAAATAGTAAAAAGAATACATAAAGTAACAGACAGATATATAAGTGCACAACCAAATGCTGGCATGCCCAAAATTGTTGAAAGTAAAGCAAAGTATAGTCTGGGCCCTTTTGATATGCAGAGTTACGCCGAGAAGCTAGTAAGTGCAGGGGCAAACATAATAGGTGGTTGCTGCGGCACAACTGAAAAACATATGAAACTTATAGTTCAAGAAGCACGAAAATTTGCACCAAAAAAAAGAAAGAAAGTGATATTCTCTAAGCTAGCTAGCGGAAGTAAAACAATATTTATTGGTGATAAATTAGTATCAAAGGCAGTCGGAGAACGAATAAATCCATCAGGGAATCAAAGGATATATAGTGCAGTTATAAATGGAGAATTCAATACAATTGCAAATGAAGCAAAAATGCAAGAGAGTTTAGGAGCAAGTATTATTGACGTAAATATGTCTGTCAGAATCGGAGGTAAAACCAAAGAATCTGATTTTATGTGCAGTGCTGTATGCGAGATACAAAAGATTGTAACAGCTCCTCTTTCTATAGACACTATTTCGCCTAAGGTAATGGAAGATGCGCTAAAAATTTACAGAGGAAAAGCACTTTTGAACTCTACAAGTGGAAAAGACCAATCACTTGAAGACGTACTATCTATCGCTAAAAAATATGGAACAGCATTTGTTGGGCTTACACTAGACGATAATGGAATACCTGAAACTGCTAAAGAGAGACTGAAAATTGCAGAGAAAATTATTGATCGCGCATACGATAAGGGGATAAGAAAAGACAATATTTTTATAGATGCATTAGTTTTAACAGCAGCTTCGAAACAAGATAGAGTATTAGAAACGATTAAAACTGTAAAGCTAATAAAACAAGAATTCGGTGTTAGAACTTTGCTTGGGATAAGCAATATTTCTTTTGGGCTTCCTAATAGAAGCATGCTTAATGCAACTTTTTTAGCAATCTGTCTTGAAGCGGGACTCGATTTACCAATAATTAACCCTTTAGAAGAGAGCATACGAAATGTGATTAGAGCATCTGATGTACTCACAAATAGAGACGTAAATGCGCGAGAATTTATTGCACTATCTCATACAAAAAAGAGAGTTACAAGTAAGTATATTTACAGGCATAAAAACACTGTACATGAGAATATAATTCAAGGGGATATCAAAAACATTGTGCCTTCTATAAAAAAAGAAGAAAAAAAAGGTTTATCAGCTAAAGAAATAATTGATGCTTTTTTAATACCAGCACTCGAAGAAGTCGGTGAAAAATTTGAAAAACAAGAGTTTTTTCTTCCTCAATTAATGATGTCTGCTGAAACTGCAGAAATAGCATTTGAGTATATTAATGCAAAGTTAGATGAGAATACTAAAAATAGCAAAGAAAAAAAACGCAAAATTCTACTCGCAACTGTAGAAGGAGATGTGCATGACATAGGGAAGAATATTGTAGCTATAATGCTTAAAAACTATGGATTCAATGTTGTAGATCTTGGGACTAACGTTAAAGCAGAAATAATAGTTGAGAGAGCATTAGAAGAGAAGCCTAATATTATTGGTGTAAGTGCTTTAATGACAACAACGATGCAAGAGATTGAAACAGTAGCTAATAAGCTAAGAGAATCAAAAATCGAGATTCCTCTAATTATTGGAGGTGCAGTAGTAACAAAAGAATTTGCGACTTCACTAGGAGCGTTCTATGCTAAAGATGCAGTAGAGTCTGTAAAGGTAGCTAAGAGTATTTTGACTAGTACCGTAAAACATAAAACACACACAAATTTATCAACAAATAGAGAGGTATAATATATGAACGAAAGATCATTAAGAGCATTAGAGTATTATAAAATTATAGATTTATTAGCAGATAAATGTACATCCCAACTAGGGAAGGAGCTTGCACTAGCCTTGAAACCAAGTTCTGAAGATGACAGAATTAGTGAAATTCAAGCAGAAACTAGCGAAGCACAAAGCATTCTAATCCAAAGAGGAAATGTACCGATAGACGGAATACATAATGTTAATGGGTTTATTAGAACTACAGAAATTGGAGCGTTTTTAGATGCAGGTAGTTTGCTTAAAGTAAAAGGTGTCTTAGCAGTAGCAAGAAGAATGAAGTCATTTATTAAGAGTAAAAATGAAGAAACAAAATGGTCAATAATTGAAGGATTAGTAAGCACACTTAATACTTTTAGAGAGATAGAAGATAAAATTGAGCAATGCATTATTAGTGAAATAGAAATTTCAGATAACGCTAGTTCTGCACTAAGAAAAATACGTAAAAGCATTACTTTGAAAAATGAAGCTGTAAAGAACAAGCTAAATAAAATTATCACTTCGCAGGCTTATCAAAAAATCTTGCAAGATACAATTGTAACACTTAGGCAAAATAGATATGTAGTGCCTGTAAAACAAGAACATAGATCAAGCATGCCTGGAGTAGTACATGACAAATCTTCAAGCGGAGCGACGCTGTTTATTGAACCTATGGCTGTTGTAGAGTTAAACAATCAACTTAGAGAATTAAATATTGAAGAAAAAAGAGAGATTGAAAGAATACTAATGGAAATATCAGCAATGATAGCTGAAAGAGGAGAAGAAATAAAGAGTAATCAGATAATCTTGCAACAATTAGACTTTATTTTTGCAAAAGGAAAACTTTCGATTCATATGAAAGCTGTTGAACCTATGTTAAGTGAATCTAATAATTTGTATTTGAAAAATGCAAGACACCCATTATTGAAAGTTGCTGAAGTTGTCCCTACAACGATTTGGCTAACAAAAGAGCATAGTATTTTAGTTTTGACTGGGCCAAATACTGGGGGAAAGACGGTTGCACTAAAAACAGTAGGGTTGTTGTGCCTATTAGCACAAAGTGGTCTGCACTTACCAGTAGACTTTGGAACTAAGTTGCCGATATATGACAACATATTTGCTGACATAGGTGATGAACAGAGTATTGAGCAGAGTTTGTCAACATTTTCGTCGCATATGACGAACATAGTAGAAATTATTGATAAAGCAACAAGCAAATCTTTGGTATTGTTTGACGAGCTTGGAGCTGGGACTGACCCAACAGAAGGCGCAGCACTTGCTATGTCAATATTAACTCATTTAGAAAATAGTAATACCGATGTAATTGCAACTACTCATTATAGTGAGTTAAAGCAATTTGCACTAGTTAACAAAGGAACCCAAAATGCGTCAGTAGAATTTGACGTAGAGACACTAAGACCGACTTACAAACTGTTAATTGGGATTCCTGGCAAATCAAATGCATTTGAAATATCAAGAAAGTTAGGATTGCCTGAATTTTTAGTAGAAGATGCAAAAACCTTAATTTCGAAAGAGAATATTGAATTTGAAGATTTACTGCAAAATATTGAAAAAAATAGAACGGTAGTAGAAAAAGAAAAACTAGAGATACAAAAATTAAGAATGGAAACAGAAGAATTAAAGAGAGACTTTATTGATAAGAAATCTAGAATCGAAAGTCAAAAAGATGAAATTATAAAAAAAGCAAAGAAAGAAGCACTAAAAATTGTAAAAGAAGCTAAAAAAGAATCGGAAGAAGTTATAGATGAGCTAAGAAATATGAAAGCAGAAATTGAAGAAAAAGTAATGAATAGACAAATAGAAGCATCTAAGAAGAAAATAAATACCAATATTGAAAATCTACATGATTCAATAGGTGAAAATCTTTTTAAAGTTCAGAACAACAAAGCGCCAGTAGATTTAAAACCAGGCGAAACGGTAAAAATACTTTCGCTTAATCAAATTGGTTATGTGGTAGATAAGGAAGACGAAAAAGGGCAAGTTTTAGTCCAAGTGGGTATAATGAAAGTGAAGATGAATGCATCTAACTTAAAAAGAGAAAAGGAAGAAAAAAGAGGCACGAAAACTGGAGTTAGTAAAATACTAAATTCAAGAAAAGCAAATATCAAAAGAGAAATAGATTTAAGGGGACAAAATTTAGAGGAAGCGATGCTCGAAGTTGATAAGTTTATTGACGACTGTTACCTAGTAGGAGTTACGCCTATAACAATTATTCATGGTGTCGGCACTGGAGTATTAGCAGCGGGGATTAAGCAAATGCTAAAGAAAAATGGACATGTTAAAAAGCAGAGGCAAGGTAAGTATGGAGAAGGTGGAATAGGAGTGACAATAGTAGATATAAAGAACTAAGAAGAAGTAGAGAAAAGAGGGGTCAGTTTGATTTTAATTAGCGCATGTTTGTTAGGAGTTAATTGCAAGTATGACGGGTCTAATAGCTTAGCACCTGATATTATATCAAAATTTGAAAAAGAAGGAATAATTCCAGTCTGTCCAGAACAGCTGGGAGGACTTGGGACTCCAAGAATACCATCAGAAATTCTAAGCGGTACAGGTAAAGATGTTTTAGACGGGGAAGTACGCGTGCTTAACAGTAATGGAGAAGATGTCACTACTTTTTTTCTAAAAGGAGCAATTGAAACAGCAAAAATTGCAAAGAAAAGTAATATCAAGCGCGCAATATTAAAGAGCAACAGTCCATCTTGTTCATCTTCGCTAATATATGACGGCACTTTCACTTCAAAACTTATTGATGGTGATGGGGTTACGGGTGCGCTCTTAAAGCGAGAAGGAATACAAGTGTATTCAGAAAAGAACTATTTAGATATTTTACTAAAATGACTTTTAGAGAGAAAAGTATTTTTAGTTTTAAATCAATAGAGGCTATTAATTTCTGCCGTTTTGTGGTATAAATATAGAGAGATTAATAATTACTTATAGAGAGGGTGGGTATATATGAATAAGATTAAATATATAGGCATATGTATATTGCTCGTAATTACAACAATTGTGTTGGCAGGTTGTGGCTGATAGATTTAATTGCCAAGTTTGGCTAAAGAAAATACTAACGTACATACAAGGGGGAAATATTGTGAAAAAGAAAATAGTCTATTTAATACTAGTATTAGCGCTTACGCTAAGCTTTAGTGCATGTAATCGCGATGAAGAAGAGTTGCCAGTAGCTGATGTTGACGAGCAGCAAGACAAAGTTGAACAAGATGCTAATAAACCTGGCGAGGAGCCAGAGGACATATATTATGTGCTCTATCTAAGGCATAGAAATCTTCCGTTTATATTTGAAAATACATTTCGCATAAGAGAAAATGACTCTAGATTAAAAAACAAATCTATTGAACATTTTGTTGTAGAGCAACTGATAGAGCAAGAAGACGTAGATGAACTAATCAATCCTATTCCAGATGGGACAAAAGTGTTATACGTTGAAAGAGAAGGAAGCACAGTTATCGTAAATCTCTCAGAAGAGTTTATTAGAAACATGAGAGGTGATGCTGAATTTGTGGAGATTGTTGTTGCAACAATAGTTAATTCGCTTGTTATTTTGCCCGGGAACGAAAAAGTAAGAATTTTAGTAGATGGGCATTCAATTGCAAACTTAAGAGGTGCTGATATAAGCACTGATTTCGAGTTTATTGTTCAGTTTACAACTGATAAATAATGAAAAGTACAATGCAAGAAATATAACAGGCTCTTGTTTCGTTTATAACGAGACGAGAGTCTTAAATTTTAAATTGGAGGGAATTTTGTGATAAATTACAAAGAAAAAATAGCCAAAATATTATCTGATAATATTGAAGAAATGGATGAGACAGAATTATTAAATATGATTGAAATACCTCCTAACTCAAATATGGGAGATTTTGCATTTCCATGTTTTAGTTTGGCGAATATATTTAGAAAAGCTCCGAATATGATAGCACAAGAATTAAAAGAAAAAATTGTGATAGATGATACAATCGATAGAATTGGAACTTCTGGTGGATATCTGAATTTTTTTATCGATAGAAAGACGTTTGCTTCTAATGTATTAAATGAAGTAATAAGTAAAAAAGAAAAATTTGCTTCGAGTTCTATTGGTGAAGGAAAAACAATATGCATTGATTTTTCTGCACCAAATGTTGCTAAACCGTTTCACGTAGGTCATTTACGATCTACAGTAATAGGCAACTCGATCTATAAGATTAATGAATTTTTAGGATATAATTGTGTGGGAATAAACCACTTAGGCGATTGGGGAACTCAGTTTGGGAAAATAATAGTTGCATACTATAGTTGGGGAAACAAAGAAGAAATTGAGAAATCACCTATTTCATCACTGCTTGCATTATATGTTAAGTTTCACGATGAGGCTGAAGTTAACCCTGAACTAGAAGATGAGGCTAGAGATTGGTTTGTCAAGATGGAGAATGGAGACGTGGAAGCACTTAGTTTATGGAAATGGTTTAGTGCAGAAACAATAAAAGAACTCAAAAAAGTATATAAAAGACTAGGTATAGAATTTGATTACTACACAGGAGAGAGTTTCTATAACGATAAAATGGGAGTAGTGACCGAAGAACTTACAAGCAAAGGATTACTTACAGAGAATAAAGGAGCATTGATAGTAGATTTAGACGACCACGACATGCCACCATGTCTTGTACAAAAGACGGATGGCAGCACACTATATGCAACAAGAGATTTAGCAGCAGCGTTTTATAGAAAAAATACTTTTGACTTTTATAAGTCTTTATATGTGACTGACTATTCCCAAAGACTTCATTTTGCACAGGTGTTTAAGGTAATTGAGTTAATGGGACATTCGTGGGCTGGAGACAATATTCACGTACCATTTGGAAGAGTAACGCATGAAGGGAAAAGAATTCAAACAAGAAAAGGCACAGTTGTATTATTAGATGATGTACTAAAAGGTGCAGTTGAAAGAGTCAAAGAGATTATTGAAGAGAAGAACCCTAATCTTGAAAGTAAAGAAAGCATTGCAGAAGACGTAGGAATTGGTGCTGTTATATTTAACGATTTAAGTAATAGCAGAATTAAAGATGTATCATTTTCTTGGGATACCGCATTCAAATTTGACGGAGAAACAGGACCATATGTTCAATACACTCATGCGAGAGCTTGTAGTGTTCTTAGGCGAGCAGATGTGCAAATAGACTTAGACTACAATCCAGAATTATTAATAGATGATGTTACTGTAGAAGTTTTAAAGGAAATATATGAATTTCCAAATGCTATAAAAGATGCACAAATAAAAAGCGAACCTTCAATCGTAACAAGACGTATAATAGACGTAGCACAAGCATTTAACCGTTTTTATAATGAACATCAAATTATTGTAGAAGATGAAGAAGTGAAAAAAGCTAGACTTGCAGTGGTTTTAGCAACGAAACAAGTGCTAAGCACAGGACTATATCTACTAGGAATTAAAGCGCCTGAGAGAATGTAATAATAAGTAATGAAAATGCGAGGGACAAAAGGTGAAAGAAAATGAGAGAATAACTAATGCTTTTGTATCTTTTATTTATGGAGATATTTTAGCTGTGAACGAAAGGAACAAAAGTTTAAAAGAAAAAATAAAAGTGGGTAGTAAACAGTACTCATACGCATCAGAACTATTTCTAATATTATCGAAGTCTTTAGTTGACAATAAAAAATTGTATGAAGTCATAGTAGATAACAATAGACTATGTGCAGAACTTGATTTGTGGAAGTACTATATAACTGAAAAGGCAAGTAATATTAGCAATAGAATAAACATTGGAGTTAATTACTATAACAATCAAGAATATTGGGATTGCAAAATAGGGAGTGGATTTAGCAGTGTTATTTTATTTGCACTTGCCAATAAAAACTATAGTGTTGCGCAGAGGGCAGCATACGGACAAATATTGATTTTTAATCGACATCCGCAAGTAGTCATAGCAGGGTTATTGCTTGTTCGTACAACACATTTATTATTAGAAAACAGTGAGATTACACAGCTTGAGTTATCCGAGAGGTTAAAAGATTTTCTAATTCACTTGCAGTTATCAGATTTAGAAAATGAATTTTTGAGCGAGCTACCTAATAGTTATAGGGTGAGCTTCGAGAGAGAAAAAATTAGTTTTATATTAGAAATAGGCAGTATACATCATAACAATCTAACAGAAAAAAAAATAATGACTGGCAAGAATAAATTCTTAGAAGCGATTTATTTTTATTGGGAACTAGTAGAAAATGGAGAGATTCATGTAGATTATGTCGATAGTGAAGCCTCTTTAGAAATATCAGCAATAGCACACACGTTATATGCCCTAAATAATAAACTAACTTTTGAAGAAGCACACGAGAATATAAACTGGAAATTTGTCAAGGAAATGAGTGCATACATCAACAAACTAAGGCATTTTCATGTGGGTAAAAAACGATACATACCGTGCAAACAAAATATAGATTTGTTTTCTTTGCAAGTAGGCGACAGAGTTAAGCACCGGCTACTGAACTTATGCAAGATTGTAGAAAAAAGAGTAGTGAAACATGAGGGGGAAACTGAAACTTTAATAACAGTTGAATGTAAATCAGGAATGTATGAATTAAAACAGTAAACCGATGGTCAATTTCTGATTCTAAGTAAGTATAAGCAAAACTAGATTAATAATTGTAGGTGCAATTGAGAGAGGGGCTTAGGTATGCATAACAAAACAATAGTGTTCACTGGTGGTGGATCAACGGGGCATGTATCGGTTAATTTAGCAATTATCCCAAAATTTGTCGAAGATGGTTGGGAAGTATATTATATAGGTTCCAAAAAAGGAATAGAAAAGCAACTTGTGGCAAAATTAGATAAGGTTCAGTATTTAACAATAAGTACAGGGAAATTGAGAAGATATGTTGATATTAAGAACGTAACGGATCCATTTAGAGTGCTTTCAGGGATATTTCAATCATATTCTATAATAAGAAGAATAAAGCCAAGTGTCATTTTTTCAAAAGGTGGATTTGTTTCGCCACCAGTAGTATTAGGAGGTTGGCTTAACAATGTGCCTGTGGTATTGCACGAGTCAGACTTGAGCCCAGGATTAGCAAATAAAATAAGCATACCATTTGTAAGAAAAATATGCACTACATTTGATGCCACAAGAAAATATCTTCCGAAAGAAAAAGTGCATTACATTGGTCCTATAACTAGAGACTCCTTAAAGAAGGGCATTAGTGACCGAGGGCGAGATTTTCTAGGGTTTACAAGTAACAAGCCAGTACTCCTGATAATGGGAGGTAGTTTAGGGGCTAAGCATTTAAATGCTGTTATTAGAACAAATTTAAAGAGTTTACTTTCAAGGTTTCAGATTATACATATATGTGGAAAAGGAAATATAGAAAAATCAATAGAAATTGCTGGATACAAGCAAATAGATTACGTAGAAGAAGAACTGGCTGATGTTATTGCACTAAGCGACTTGGTCGTCTCAAGAGCAGGATCAAATGCTATTTTTGAGTTCTTGTATTTTAGAAAGCCTATGGTATTGGTTCCGCTCTCAAGAGTATCAAGTAGAGGAGACCAAATACTAAATGCACAAGAATTCAAAAGCAAAGGATATTGCGAGGTTGTAGAAGATGAGGATATGGATAAAAGCATATTTCTGAGTACAATATATAAAGTGTTTAAAGATAAGAATAAGTACGTTACAGAGATGAATAAAACAAAAGTGAGAGATAATGCAAAAGAGCTTTACTCTGTTATATTGAACGTGGCGAAGTGATTTTGTTTACTATTGACAGATAATGTAGTATAATGTTCTTTCAGGAAAAACACATACATAATTGTTGTATGCGTAGAGCATAATCAAATAATGTTATGCAGTTTTGACAAATATACTTAAAAGGGGAAATTATAATGAAGAAAATGTTACCTAGCAGGAAAGTTATTTTAGCAATGGCAGTCGTATTTACACTTTTGCTTGTAGTAAGCTTAGCGGCTCCGGCAATAAAGTCTAATGTAATAAGAATGGATCCAGTTAACCATTTGATGTATAGCTTTACTAAAACAAGTCAAGAAACAAGTGTTCAAACATCTTCTACGATTGGGATGAAATTGAACAAAGAAGGATTACTTGGAATGGGAATATTTGAGTTTAGTGCTGATGAAGAGGCAATGTTCGATTTTGCAAACTCGTTGCTTGAGAACTTAACTTTTGTTGTAGATGAAGCGTTTGAAATAAACACAACAGATGGGCAACTAAATTTTAGAGGTGATACAAGTTTTGACATGAAATATTCTGGTAAGTCTTTACTTAACTATGAATTAGTTATAGACCAGTGGAATTGGTTGCTAAAATCTGAACTTATGCATTCACAGCCATTTTTATTAGATATAAATAAAATATTGAATCAAGTGTTTGACTATTCGTTAGACGGAGTAAATGAAATTAATATCAATGAATATAAGAACATATTACTTGACACTAGCACACAAGAATGGAAAGATTTTGAAAAAAGCTTGCCTGTTTACGAAACGCATCTAAGAGCGTTTATTGAGCCGAGATTAGTTGAAAAAGGTGAAACACATATAGTAATGGAGACGCATAATACAGCAACACGTTTTAGTGAAACAATAATTGCTGATCCTGGAATTAAGTACGAAATAAGCTTCGATCTTGAGGAGTACTATGAATTTTACGCAATTATATTACGTGAAGCAGAAACAGACGCTGAACTGAAAGAATTAATTAGAGTTACTGCTATTAGGTTTCTAGAACATGCCATTGAAACTAAAGATTACGAGCTGTTCGCTTTAACTACTGAAGAAATGCAAACAGCGTTAAACAAATTTAACAACGAGTGGGATACTTCATGGGATGAAGCTTTTGTCTTAATTCTCGAATCGGTTGACATGATGCAAGAAAGCACTAATATGGCTGGAATGCCTGTTGTTAATTACACGTATGGAATATATATTGATTCTAGCGATAGAATTAGACGTATTGATGTAGATATGAACCTTGGATTTATGAGTATGGATGTAGTAGTAGTAGTTAAAGCGTTTGGAGAAAATGTTGAAATTAAATCTGTACTAGAAAATGAAAATGCAATTGAAGTTCATCAACTTATTGAAAACCCTGTGATGGGAGCAGAACTAGGTGCAGAAGTAGCAACTAATTTTGTATCAAACTTCTTTAGTAGCGAAGGGTTTGCAATGCTATTAAATGACGTGAAAGAAAATTCAAACATGTTACCAGAGGAAGAAAGAGATATGATAACGCAAAGCATAGACATGATGTTAATGCAAATTGATATGATGCTACCAATGTTACTACAACAAATGGGGATGTAAAAATTGATTACAGTATCAAATTTGAGCCATATAATTGATAAAAATTTCATATTAAGAGATATTGAGTTTTCTCTAGAAAAATCTGATGTATTAGGAATTGTCGGTCCCAATGGGGCCGGCAAATCCACATTGATTTCTATTCTTGCAGGAATTATTGTGCCTACAAATGGACAAGTAACATACACAAATAGTACTAGAATGACAAAAAAACAAAGAAGAAACCTAATATCTTACGTACCGCAAGAAATTGCTTTGTTTGATGAACTAAGTATATATGATAATTTAGTTTTGTTTGGAAACGGAAAAAACGCTATTGATTTAAAAGAAAAAATTGGAGATGTGTTAGAGCAATTATGCCTATCTGACGAAAAAAATAAAACTGTAGCTAAGCTCTCTGGCGGAATGAAAAGAAGAGTAAATATTGCGGTTAGTTTAATGAAAGATGCAAAATATGTATTTATGGACGAGCCAGTTGTAGGGGTTGAATACAAAATTCGAGAAGATGTAGAAAAAATGATTAAAAGAATGAAAAGAGAAGGAAAAACGCTGATAATTAGTAGCCACCAGTTTGAGTTTCTTGAGAGCGTATGCAATAAACTTTTATACTTAGTAGATGGCAACCAAAAATATTTTGGAGAATATAATGAACGAGCTTTTAAATCTTTGTAGGTTTTAAATCTAAGCATAAAGATGATAGAGGAAGAAATTATGAGAAAATTCTTAGCTTTACTACATCTTGACTATAAGAGAATCATTAGTCTAATAGCTAAACTGGCGCTGTTATTAAGTGCTTTTTTCGTTGTGATTGCATTAATATTCACTTTATCAGATAAGAAGTTGGATATAGATACAAGCATAGCTTTAGTAACTAGAGATCAAGCCGTAGAAGTAAAAATACTAATAAGAAATATAACTTCTAACAAATTAGAAAACATTGTTGATTTTTATGAAACAGACTATAATCATGCCAGAGAGCTTTTGAAAAATAACGAAGTAATTGCAATAGTTGCATTACCAGAAGACATTATGGGGCAGATATACAATAGAGAAATTGTAGACATTTCTATTTACTCGAATAATCCAAAAGAGATTAGAGTGCAATTCTTAAAAAAGTATATTGACAATTTACTTTTTAGCTTAAACGAAGGCCAGAGCGTAGCCATGATTTACTGGGATGTTATGAGAGAGCAAAACGTAGCTAGAGAAGAAAGAATACAAAGTTTCAATTCTTTAGCATTAACATATATGACAACATTTTTACTTAGAGGAAATGTATTTGGGGACGAATACAATATCGATAAATTCCAAGGAAAAACCTTTATTCACTATTACTTTTTTTCTATGCTAGTTATTCTAATGATAATTAGCACAATCCTATTTCATTCTTTCTTAGATGACGACATCAAAAAAGGAAAAATTGAGCGATTATTAAGCTCTAACTATAGCATTACTCACATATATGCATCTAAAATAGTAGGTGGCGTGCTTTTTTCGTCAATTGGTATTATATTGTTAAAAGCAGCCTACATGCTTGTGTTTAGCGCATTTTCATTGAGGGCACTGTTTGTTTTTATTATAAACTATACATTAGTAAGCATTGTTATTCAGTCAATAATTATAGTGCTTTATCTGTATGTTAAAAACGAGATACTTAGAGACGGAGTTTTCATGGTATTTATACTTGCAGGCTCAATTACAGGGGGGTTAATACTACCATTTCAATCACTGCCAAATTACTTAAGTAAAATGAGCCAATTAAATATTTTTTCAATAAGTCATAACTTACTAATGAGTGGCAAGGGGACATTTCGGTTGGCTGATATTTTTGACTCAAGTATTTCAAACCAACCTGCCCCTTCCTTATTAGTCTTAGTTGTACTCTTTTTAATTTCGGTATTTTTAATTGTCAAGAAACACAGAGCGGGGAGAGTGATGTGATGAGAAACTTCATTCTGATAAAACTAAAAAACAACCTATTTAATTACAAGAATCTGATCTTATATTTAGTTCTTATTACCACAATTTCTTTTCTTAGCATTCATATAAACAATGAGGAAATGGCAGAAGACTTCTTGTACACAGTAGCTATAGTAGATTATGATGAATCGGCATTATCAAGTAGTTTTATAAAAGAGTTAAAAGCGTCGCCTAGTATAGAAGTAATAGTTCTAGAAGATATAGATGGAGCGACACAAAGGCTAACACGAGGGAATTATGACGTTGTATACGAAATTAACAAAGGCTTTGAAGTAGAGATTCTATCAGGCAATTTCAAAGATATCATTACGCTACATAAAGAAATTGACTCATTATCAGTTGCATGGATAAATGATCAAATAAGCATACAAATCGTGAGAGAGTGGATATTTCAAGATATGTTGTTAAGGCTAAATAAATTAGATGTCGACTTTGATGTTGATGTATTGCGAGAGGAGTTTGAACAGAGGCAAGAAGAAAGTACTTTAGTTAGAATAAACGAAATAATAGTGGCTGGTAGAGGCACGATTGAAGAGAAAAATACAAATCATAATAGCAAATATGCATTTAAGTTGATGTGGGGAGTTTTTATTTTATACTCACTAATTGGCATTGGCAAAAACATAATAACCGAAAAAGAAAAAGGGATTATTAAAAGATTAGAACTATCGAGTATGACAGTATTTAAATATCAACTTAGCTACTTCATAATCGGATTAGTAAATGTATTAATACCATTTGCAATCTCAAGTATCATTGTTTTTAACTATGATATTTTCAACTTAGAAGAAACTATTTTCTTAATAATTGCTACAGTACTATATTCTATAATAACTTGGTTTACAGTGATACTACTAATCAAATTAACGAAAACAAAAAGAACCTACATATTAACAAGTCAGCTGTTTTTAATAGCAAACATATTACTTGGAAGTGGCATAATATATAATTTGTTTATAGTGTCAGATATATTGTCGTGGGCAATGCCGCTTAGATGGTATGTTCAAAATGTAGTACAATAGCATAAATCAAGGGGATTGTAAGACTAATAACTCGTTTCAATCCTCAACCAACGCAACTGCTCTAATTGGTGAACCACTACCATCTCTAATTTTTAGAGGAAGACCAAAATATAAGAATCGTTTATTTACAACTTTATCAAGATTGCATAGATTTTCTGTATTCGTAATATGATACTCCCCACAAACTAAATGTCCTGAAAAATCGATATCACTTGGATGGTCAATTGCAGGCGCATCTACACCAATATTTACAACACCTTTTTCTGCGAGCCATTTTGCAGCACTATAGCTTAGTCCAGAATACTCCGTTTGCCACTTGTCGGTATCAAAATTTTTGTCGAAATGCGCAGTGTACATAAGTACAATATCATCTTTTCTAATSKMYTRCMMANGRTYWNNTWTTRMTGMAKTTTNCTAAATCACGAATTTCAATGGATCTAGTATGAGGGACAGAAGACAAATCAATGCAGATAGCACTTCCCCAAAAATATTCTAGTGGCATATTATCAATAGTAGGACCAGAAGGATTATACTCCCATACACCGTCAGAATGTGTACCTCCATGTTCACTAATCAATAAATTTCTTGCAGAAAAACCTAATTTTTTACTCCCAGTCATCTGCATATTCTCTTCATGCGTCATATTAGTCATAATAAAAGTTTTTTGATGCATAGGGAACACTGACATTCCCTCGAAAATCTCTTGTGACAAATCAATTAATTGCACTCCCATAATATACCTCCTGTAAATCGATATAATTGAAAATTCTAAATAAACCTTCTATACCAATATACGACAAAAAAACGATAAAACCTTTATTTAAAAAACTATTGACAAAATGATTATAAAAAAGTATAGTTAGTTAGTGAAGTAACAAACTAAACAAGGCGAGCAATTTGCAAAAAGTAAAATAAATTTGATGTTAGGGGCTAATCTAATGAGTCAATTTAAGTTGAATTTGAGAATCGCACTAAATGAGCTGGCAGATTGGAAGCGCCTGCTAGCTACGTATGTACTAATAATACTAGCAGTGGAAATGGGATTCTCGCTAATTTATGCTAAACTAGAAATGACAAATAATTTCTTGTTTTTTCCACTTATTCTGGGCGCACAGGTCATAGATAGACCATTAAAACTTCTTGAGGTAGGAGGTATTACTAGGAAAAAAGCAAATATCATCACTATGATAATGATGGCGACAGTTTCGGGAATTTTAGCGGCTGGACATTTAGTACTTACTGTTCTATACGAATATATTAATAACTCAAGACTAATAAGTTTTGTGGATTTATTAGTTGAAAATTTCTTAGTGTATTTTTTATCGCTAAACTTTAGTTTTGCAGTTTTTTTTATGCTTATAACGATTTTTCTAGCTGTTAGAGGAGTACCTCTTAACCAAGGGACTGATGGAGTTAAGTGGTACTACCTGCTTATTTTGCTGATTGTAGGCCCGTTGCTTATACTGTCGTTTTATCTTGCAAAGCAGATGACTCAAGAATGGGGCGCATTTCCTGTGTTAGTAATTTTACTCGCATTACCTATAATTGTTTGGAGGCTAAGTTATTTTGTGGTGTTAAGATTAAAGGTGTAGAATTTATCGTAGTTAATTGCAAATTAAAGCTTATAAATGGTATAGAGATATGGTAATGAGGTAAATACATAGTAATAATAAAAAGGAGAAAAGACAAATGAATAAGATTGAGGTAAAGGGCGTAACAAAAGTATACAATAAGAAAACAAAAGCACTAGATAACATAAGTATAACTATAGAACCAAACAAAATCTATGGATTGCTAGGTAGAAATGGAGCAGGTAAAACTACATTACTAAATATTTTAACTACTAAAATCTTTCCTACAAGTGGTGAGATTACCATAGGTGGAGAAGAAGTTTTTGAAAATGATAAAGTGCTAGGTAAAATTTTCTACATCATGGTTGACAGTGCCATGCCTTGGGCATTTCATAGAGTATTTAAAAGAATGAAAGATTTTTACCCAGACTTTGATATTGAGTATGCAAAGGAACTAGCAGATAGATTTGATATTGACGTGAGTAAAAAAAGCAAAGTGTTGTCCACGGGAGAATTCTCGCTATTTAAAGCTATATTAGCACTAGCTTCAAACGCAGAAATACTTCTATTAGATGAACCAGTTTTAGGTGTAGATCCAAACCATAGAGAAATGTTATACAAAGAAATGATTAAGAACTATAGTGAAAAACCTAAGACAATAATTGTGTCAACTCATTTAATAAAAGAAGTGGCAAGCATTGTAGAAGAAGTTATAATTATAAAAGAAGGACGAATAATCGAAAATAATTCAGTAGACAGTTTGTTATCAGAGGTCTATACTATTACTGGTCGAGCTGACAATGTAGACGAATATTTAAGAAATAGAGAACATGCCGCAGTTGATGGAATAGGCGAGAGAAAAACAGCTATAATTTTGGAAAACAAGCAAAACAAAGATATTTCTCTTGCAAATAAACTAGAACTAGAATTTGGCAACGTAGAACTGCAAGAACTATGTATGGCATTAACAGAAGATGGTTAGGGGGATTAACATGAGAAGTAGTTTGAAAGTTGCAATTGACTTACTATACTTTAATAGAGCAGGCTTCTTTATGGTGTATATACCATTTGTTGTCTTTACAGTGGCAGCCTTTTTATGGGGATATTTTGTTGAAGCAAAGTATGGAGGAGGAGTCTTGTTTGGAGCAAATGGATTATTTGGAGTTGAACTTTCATCTTTAACAGCGATTGGCATTGAAGGTATAGGCTTGCTTTTTTTAATGCTCTATATTCCTATTACACTAGATGGAAATTTGAAATTTCTGAGAGCATTTAATGTAACTAGGAAAAAGTATTTTACCGGTAATTTGTTAAGCATACTTATTACAGCTGTGGATATAGCTATAACACTGAGTATAGTAAAACTAGTTTTTAGAAGCCTATTAAATGTACATAGTCTGTATGGGATAATATTTGGCGGGGGTTCTTTTATGGGAGAGCTAATATGGCTAATTTCACTAAATCTCTTTATGGCGTCGCTATTTTACCTGTACTCATCATTTGTTATATGGCATGTAAAAAATGCAGCAATAACTATTGTACTAATGCTTGCGCCAGCCATCATAATGATATCAGCAGTAACAAGATTTGGTATTGGTGATTTAGTAGAGCAAATAGCAATTAGAATACAGATATTGTCACAATCCTTGCTACTGGGAGAATCTGCACTAATGATATTAGCGTTTGGAGTAATGACTACTATTTGCTTATTAATGGCATATCCAATGTTGAAGAAAACGAGCGTAGAGTAAAGTGGTTAAAAAGAAGACATACTAACATCTTCTAAGGAGTTTATTAGGATCTACAAGAGGTGAAATTATAGATAGCAGAGTGAAAAAATATAGTGGGAGGAACCATTATGCTACTCAAATTTAAAGATGATAAAGCGGTTTACATTCAGCTAGCTGAATCAATAGAAGATGATATTTTAAGAGAGATATTTAATGAAGGAGAAAAGATTATTTCCACTACTGAAATATCAGTTAAATTGAAAATTAATCCAGCGACTGCTCTAAAAGGCATAAACATTCTTGTAGACGAAGGAATAGTGTATAAAAAGCGAGGTCTAGGAATGTTTGTTGTTAAAGGGGCTAAAGAAAAGATTATGCTAAAGCGAAAAAATGGTTTTTTTGATAGTTTTATAGTCCCTGTTTTAGGAGAGGCTGAAAAATTAGAAATTTCTGAGGACGAAATAGTTAAAATGATTAAAGGGGCGAAGGCAAATGGGCGAAATTAAAGTTAGTAGTATTACTAAAGACTACAAGGACAAGCGTAGAGCCTTAGATGATGTAAATTTATGCATAAAAGAAAACAAAATCTATGGGCTCTTAGGAAGAAACGGTGCAGGCAAAACAACATTATTAAATATAATAAACGACAAAATCTTTCCAACAGCTGGAAAAATAACCGTAGACGGGGAAGATTTAATAGAAAATGAAAAAATACTAAATAGCATTGCATACATGATGCAAGATGTTATGTATCCGCTTAATATGGAAGTTAGAGAATTGTTTGAATGGGCTGAGAAATTCTATATCAAGTTTGACCAAGCTTACGCAAATAGACTAGCAAAAAAATTTAAGCTAGATGTAACAAAAGAACTAATAGAGCTCTCTACAGGATATAGCACAATTTTTAAGGATATTTTAACTTTAGCAACTAATGCTAGAATTCTAATATTTGATGAACCAGTTTTAGGGCTAGATGCAAACCATAGAAACATGTTTTACAAAGAGCTATTAAAATCTTACAACGAGAAACCAAAAACAATAATAATATCTACTCATCTAATAGATGAGGTAGCTGATGTTATAGAAGAAGTAATTATAATAAAAAAAGGGAAAATCATTAGAGAAGAATCAGTAGATAGATTCCTATCATCTGCATACATTGTTTCGGGAAGAACAAACAATGTAGACAAGTATTTAGAAAACAGAGATTTCGTAGTAGAAGAAACAATGGAAACATTGAAAATAGCTACAGTACTTGAGAGTACTGCGAAAAAGAGTATGGGACTAAAAGAAGAATTAAAACTAGAGTTTTCAAAAGTTGAACTACAGAAGCTGTTTATAACTTTGACAAATTCATAGGAGAGTGAAAATTTGTATAATATAAGAGAGATATTAAGACGTGGCTTGTGGGAAGCATTGAAATTGGTGCCATATATAATTGTTGTTTGGGGATTAATGAGTGCTTTTAGAGAGAACTTTCTTATGGGATTAATGTTTCCAGGATTAATGGTATTAAGTAGTATGATGTCAGGTGCACTTTATTATTTAGATGATTTGGGAATGGTATATATATCTAGAAAGAGTATAAGTATATTTTGGGCATTAGTTTCAATAACTGCATCAATAGGTTTAACTATATTAAGTATATTTACAGATTTGATCGCACCACACTTCATAAATTTTAATCCAATGTTTATAGCGTGGTATCCAGAAAGCACATTAATGATGAATTTTGTTTGGATGTTTTCGTTGTTACTATTTGTCGGCAATTATGCACGGTTTGTAGGATATATTGCATTCCAAGTTAATATTGTTATTGGGCTATTGATTTCATTGCCATCATATATAGTACCAGTGCTATTAGTGCTTGTTCACCGAGCAAATCCAAACCCTGCTATACCCACATTAATATTTTTGGCAGGAGCAATATTGTTTGCAATTATTCATTACATAATAATTAGGAGACGAGATTTAAGAATAGACAATCCACTTGCATTACTTTTGCGTGACTAAAAGGAAGGGAATGCATAAGCTGCGAGAGAGGAAAATACTTTTATTTTAAAAAATCAAAGCACGTGCATGGCTGATTTAAAGCTATGCATGCGCTTTTGTTTAGAGATTTTTGAGGAAAACTTTAAAAAAGCTTGACAAAAAAGCTAAATGGTTATATAGTTAATCGTATAACCAAAGAACAATTAGATTGAAACAAATTTAGGGAGGTGAAAATTTTGTTACTTGATTCAAATAGTGATAAGCCTGTATATGCACAGTTAGTTGAAGCCATCGAAGATGACATTTTGAGAGAAATCTTTAAAGAAGATTCAAAAATTATATCTACAACAGAAATGTCGGTGCAATTAAGAATTAATCCGGGAACAGCTTTAAAGGCAATCAATTTACTTGCAGATGACGAGATTATTTACAAGAAAAGAGGAGTGGGTATGTTTGTA
This sequence comes from Alkaliphilus sp., assembly GCA_002733545.1. Lineage (GTDB taxonomy): Bacteria > Bacillota > Clostridia > Peptostreptococcales > NVVX01. The sequence goes on along the minus strand of NVVX01000004.1, from coordinate 23,412 downwards.
TATAAAGGAGCGAAGAAGAAAATTATGAATAAGAGAAAAAAGAGCTTTAGAGAAATTTTTGTTCTTCCAATGATGAAAGAAGCTGACAAACTAAAAATATCAAAAAAAGAAATAAATGAGATGATGGAAGGGAGCAAAGAGGTATGAGTAGAATTGAAATAAATGGAGTAACCAAAAAGTACGGAAAAACTACAGCACTTAAAAATGTAAATTTAGTATTTGAGGCTAATAAAATACATGGATTACTAGGTAGAAATGGAGCTGGTAAGACAACGCTTCTAAACTTAATAACAAACAAAATATTCCCCACAGAGGGAGAAATAACAGTTTGTGGAGAAAGTGCAATTGAAAATGATAAAGTATTAAACACAATGTTCTACATGATGGAGCAAAACATATTTCCTAAAAGCACGAAAGTAATAGAAGCATTTAGATGGACTAGTGAAATATATAAATCTTTTGATATGGATTATGCAAAGGAATTATCAGCACGATTTGAACTAAACACTTCAAAAAAAATAAAGCAACTTTCAACTGGATATAAGTCAATATTTAAAGCAATCGCAACTTTGGCATCAAATGCAGAAATTATGCTATTTGATGAACCAGTGCTAGGGCTAGATGCTTACCATAGAGATATGTTCTACGCGGAGTTAATTGATAATTATAGCAAAAATCAAAAAACTATAATAGTATCCACGCATTTAATTGAAGAGGTTAGTAATATTCTAGAAGAAGTTATTATAATAAAAAAAGGAAGAATAATTAAACAAGAATCAGTAGAGAATTTGCTGCTATCATCTTATACTATCGCAGGTGAAAATAGTAAAGTAGATGAGTATTTGAAAGATAGAGAGTACGTTGGGGTAAATGGTATAGGGGAATTTAAAAAAGCTATAGTATTAGAAAAAAACATAAATAAAGACATTAATTTAGCAAATAAACTAGATTTGAAATTCGGCAAGACTGAATTACAAAAATTATTTATTAGTTTAACAGAGTCTTAGAGGAGGATCAAAATGGAGAGTGTTTGGGTTATTACAAAAAGGATTGCTAGCATGAACAAATTTACTTTTATTATTTATTATGCTTTTGTATTGCTGCTAGGGGCATTTTTGCCAATAGGTGTGGTATCAGCAGGTGGGGAAGGTACAGTGGCGACGATTAGTGGGGGAGAACTATTTACAGGTTTTTTTATAATGGCAATTGCTTTGACTTCGTTTACTCAAAGCTTTGAATATACACAGTTTCTAAACATATCAAGAAAAAAGTTCTTTATAGCAAATTTTGTAGCAGTGTTAATTACTTCTTTAACTTTAGTTGTGATTGAAAGTACAATTGCCTATTTAATGATGAAAATAGAGGCTGTTGAATACACTTCTATATTCACGAGTTTTTATGGTGAAGGCAGTTTTATAAGCAGGAAGGTATGGTTGTTTTCTTATTTTGTTACTGCATCAGTTTTAGGGTCACTTATTGGAATATTGTATTATAGAGCGAATCAGCTTTTTAGAATTTTGATTTGGTGCTCGCCCATAATAGCAATATTTGCAAGCGTAAGACTCGCGATTTATTTTAGAGTAGACGCTAGCTGGATTCTAGCAAAACTATTTGGTAGTTACGGATTCCAAAGTGGAAACTCAAATGTAGCAGTATTAACAGGAGCAATAGTGACAACTACATGCTTAGCATTAGCCTATTTAGCAATTAGAAAAATTACTATAAAGAGTGGAGAATGATACAACCACTAAAAAAACATAGCTATTACTAAGATAAAGGCCGTACTTATAGGTATTATTAGTATGAAGAGTATTGATAGTGAAATAAAATACAGAAAAGTCTTAGTCTGGTGACTAGGATTTTTCTTTTTTACATACCTATGCATTATAATCAGCGATGTGATAGCGATAGGGTAAAGCAGAAATACTACACCTCCTGAATTTTCACGCACAAATAAAAGAGCATATGAGAACAAAAAGAAGGACACTACAAACAATAGAGTTGACATCCGAGGCTTATTTCTAAGTTTTAGTGATTTTTTAATCATTGGAAATCCCCATTCATTTTGTTTTAGCATAACATATCCGAACACTAATTCCAACTTAATTTAAAAAGAAAGCAGGAATTCGAAGAAGTATATAGAAATATTAGACAAGGCAGATAAATCGGACTATTCAGATAAAAAAGATGATTGGAGATGTTAAGATGGCAGACAAAAAAAAGTTTATTCTGGCAGTGCCTAACTTTAGTGATGGAAGGCGAAAAGAAGTTATTGAATCAATTGTTTCTGAACTAAAAGGTGTTGAAGGAGTAAAGTTAATAAGTTATGAGCCAGAGCATGATTTTAATAGAACAGTGGTAACGGTAATCGGTGAACCACAATCTTTAAAAGAAGCATTACTCAATATGGCAGCTAAATCTTACGAGTTAATTGATATGAATGAGCAAAGTGGAACTCACCCAAGAATTGGGTCACAAGATACTATACCACTATTTCCTTTTAATAATATTTCTTTAGAGGAATGTACAGAGTTAGCTGAAGAAATAGGTAAAGAAATTTATGACAGATATGGCGTACCGGTATTTTTTTCGGGGGAAAATGCAAGATGCAAAGAAAGAAAGGCTCTATCATTTATAAGAAAAGGGCAGTATGAGGGGCTAAAAGAAGTTGCACACCTAGATGAAAGAAAACCTGATATTGGCGAGGCAAAGTTACATAAAAGTGCAGGAGCTACAATTGTGAGTGCGGACAAGGAAGGACTTACAGCATATAATGTGTTTTTAAATACTGAAGACTTATCAACAGCAAAAAAAATTGCAAAAGCTGTAAGAGGTCCAAGTGGAGGCTTTTCAACAATAAGAGCAGTAGGTATAAAGTTTCCTGAGAGAGTAGGCGTTGTCGTTTCAATGAATATGTTTGATTGTGGAAAAACACCTTTATACAGAGCATATAATTTTGTTAAGAATGAAGCAAGTAGATATGGAATAACTGTTACGGGATCAGAGATAGTAGGTCCTGTAAAATTAGACTATTTGTTAAACTCGCTGGGCTATTATTTAGGGTTAGAGAATTTTGATACTAAGCAAATATTAGAGACACATTTGATGGAATAGCAAGAAAAAACTAAAAGGGAGAGATGAGAAATGTATGATGTTTTAATTACAAATGCAAGAATACCACAAGGAGATGACACAAAGTTAACCAATATTTTAGTTAGAGATGGGATAATTGAAGGGTTTGTTCAAGATATAGAGGGTCTACAAGCAAAAGAAATAATAGATGCAGAAGGTCATTTGACACTTCCAGGATGTATTGATCCTCACACGCATATTAATGACCCAGGGTTTACACATAGAGAGAATTTCTTTACTGGAACATCAGCTGCTGCAACTGGTGGAATAACAATGATTATTGACATGCCTTGCTGCTCAAAACCTTCAGTTAGAAGTGTAGAACAACTAGAGAGTAAAGTTAATGCAATAAAGAATAAAGCAATAGTTGATTACGGTATGTGGGGTGGAGTTACAGGAGAAGATGTACGTAATGATTGGCTGTTTAATGTAAGAGAACAAGCAGATTTTGGAGTTTTGGCATTTAAAGTGTATATGACTCCTTCTGTTCCAACATATCCAAGAGTATCAGACCCAGAAATGTTAGAAGCCTTTAAAGCTGTTTCAGAAACAGGACTTGTAGTTGGAGTTCATAGTGAAATATATGCAATTTGCGAATACTACACTAAGAAATTTGAAAGAGAAGGAAGAACAGACGCGCCTGCATGGGCAGAAGCGAGAAAAGCTATATCAGAAAAACTTGCTATACAAATGGGAATATACTATGCAGAAGAGGTTGGAGCTAGGTTCCAAGTTGTTCATATGGCATTAGGTGAAGGTGCTAGAATGGTAAGAGAAGCAAAAATGAGAGGTGTAGATGTAGTAGCAGAAACATGCCCTCACTATTTGCTCTTTAATTACCAAGAATCAATGACTAAACATGGTGTATTTGCAAAAATTGCTCCACCACTTAGAACTAAAAAAGATAATGAGTTATTGTGGAAAGGCTTGCAAGACGGTAGTATCGACTTTATAGGAACAGACCATGCTCCATATGAAATTGCTACAGAAAAAACAGCTGCAGGACTTCATATTTGGAACGCATTCCCTGGGATACCTGGAGTAGAAACAATGGTCCCAGTAATGGTAAGTGAAGGGTACAATAAAGGGAGGCTTTCCTTAAGTAGATTAGTTGAACTACTTTGCAAAAATGCTGCTATCAATTTTGGAATATATCCTAAAAAAGGTTCTATGTTTGTTGGAACAGATGCAGATTTTACAATAATTGATCTAGATAGAGAATGGACAATTAAAAATGAAGAAATGGTTACAATGGCTAAATATGGACCGTTTGACGGAATGAAGCTAAAAGGTAAACCAGTAAAAACTATAGTTCGTGGGAAATTAGTTTATGATGATGAAAAAGGAATTGTTGGTAAACAAGGTTACGGCAAGCTTATTAAACGCCAAAATGAAAACAAATTACAAAAAATCTTGAAATTCTAGTTGAGGTGAGTTAAATGTCGAAATATGCAATTTTAGTTATAGATATGTTAAACGACTTCGTTGGAGAAAAAGCGCCACTAAGATGTCCAGGTGGAGAAACAATTACTCCCGACCTTCAAAAACTCTTTAAATGGGTAAGAGAAAGAGAAGGCGACGAAGTACAACTTCTGCATATTCAAGAAGCGCATAGAAAAAACGATGCAGATTTTAGAGTAAGACCAGTACACGCAGTAAAAGGTACTTGGGGTTCTGATTTTATAAAAGAGCTTTACCCTGAAGAAGACGAGTACATTGTACAAAAGAGAAGGCATAGTGGATTTGCATATACGGATTTAGATTTATATTTAAGAGAAGAAAACATTAATACAGTAGTTGTAACAGGTGTATGGACCAATGTATGTGTTAGAAGTACTGCTTCAGATGCGCTCTATAGTGCGTATAAAGTAATAGCGCTAAGTGACGGATGTGCATCGAAAACAGAAGAAATGCATGAATACGGTCTAAATGATCTTAGTTTATTTGCTAAAATACTTACAATTGACGAATTTACTAATGCAATCGACAGTGGTATTGACCCATGGATTGGTGGCGGGGATACGCAGAACAAAGTTGAGTAATTTGACTTGCTAAAGGATGTGATGCTTTAGATGAAACTTATAGTAGGGATTTCTGGTGGAAGCGGTGCTATTTACGGCATTGCTCTACTAGAAGCACTCAAAAGACTTGGAATAGAAACACATTTAGTTGTGTCAAGTATGGGCGAATATGTAGTAAAACATGAATGTGAAATAGAGTTAAGTGAACTAATTGGCATGGCATCTTTTTACTATGACAATATGGACTTAGCAGCTGCAATATCTAGTGGATCGTTTAAAACAGATGGAATGGTTATAATTCCATGTTCAATGAAAACATTAGCAGGAGTAGCTAATGGATTTTCAGACAACCTATTAAATAGAGCAGCTGACGTAATAATTAAAGAGAGAAGAAAGCTGGTCATTGTTGCAAGAGAAACACCACTAAGTAGTATTCACTTAGAAAACATGCTTAAACTATCTAAAATGGGAGTAACAATAATGCCGCCATCACCTGGCTTTTATAATAACCCTCAAAGTATAAGCGATATTGTAAGTGGCATTGTGGGCAGAGTTCTTGACCAATTTGGAATAGAAAATGAAATTGCAAAGCGGTGGAGCTAAGAATTCTGTAAGAGACGAAAGGACGGAGAGCATATGGGAAAACAAATGCTTAGGTCTGTATTAGAAAAACTTAAAGAGAATAATAAACTAAAAACATGTAAAAAAGAAGTAGATCCAAAGTTTGAACTTGGTGCTGTGTTAAAGCATTTTAAAAACACAAAGCCAATTTTATTTGATAAAGTCAAACGAAGCAAAGTACCAGTGATTGGTGGGATGTTTGGTGACCGTAAAATATGGTATGAAATGTTACAGACGAGTAAAGATGAGCGCATTTTCAAATTGATGGATGCTATTGCTAATCCAAAACCGACCAAACTATTGAATGCCGGACCAATATTGGAGAATGTTATTCTTAACAACATTAACATATCAAGTTTGTTCCCGATTCCAACTTATCATGAAAAAGATTCAGCAAGCTTTATTACTGCAGGTATTGTTCTAATTAAGGATCCTGAAACAGGAAAGAGATACACATCTGTCAGGAGATTGCAAGTCAACAGTGGGAACAATCTGAGTTTACTAATAGCATCTCCATTGTTAACTAAGCAGATTGAAACACTAGAGAGTAAGAACAAACAATTAGAAATTGCAGTAATAATCGGATACGACTTCGAATTTTTACTTGCATCACAAATAAGCAGTTCTCTTTACGGGGTGGATAAATATGGAGTAGATAGTGCTCTAAGAGGCGAAGCCTTAGAATTAGTAAAATGCCGTACAGTCGATCTTGAAGTGCCGGCGTATGCAGAAATTGTTTTAGAAGGAGTTCTAAGACCTAAAAACAGAAAAGATGAAGGACCATTTGGAGAACTGATGGGGTATTACGGTGGGGTGGGAAATCACCCAACTGTTGATATTACTGCAGTGCTACATAGAAATAATCCGATTTATCAAACTTCATTTCCATGTAGAGAAGAACATTTATCAAATGCATTAGCTAGAGAAGTCGAACTTTATAGAAGTTTAGACAAAATTGTTGACGTAAATGATGTTCATATTACAATTGGCGGCGGATGTAGGTTTCATGCAATAGTATCAATTAACAAAAAATCTGAAGGCGATAGTAAAGCAGCAATTATTTCAGCTCTTAGTAGTGATAAAGATTTGAAGCATGTAGTTATTGTAGATGAAGACATAGATATTTTTGACTCAGACGACGTAGAGGGTGCAATTGCAACAAGAGTTCAGGGAGTAAAAGATATTGTGGTAATTCCAAATGCGCTAGGATCTGGGCTTGATCCATCACATAACTTATTAGGCACAACTGATAAAGTTGGGATTGATGCTACAAAACCCTTAGGCAAAAAGAGAGTTGATTTCGATAAAGCAGTAATCCCGAAATATGAGGATATTGATATTAATAAGTACTTTTAAAAGGTGGTAACGTAGCATGAGAAAGTCAATAGGAATGGTAGAAACAAGATCTTTAGTAGGAGCAATACAAGCGGCTGATGCAATGACTAAATCTGCTGATGTTAAGATAATTAATTTTACAGTAGTAGGTTCTGGTATTGTATCTGTAATTGTTGAAGGTGATGTTGCTGCAGTACAATCAGCTGTTGAAAATGGAGTTTTAGAGGCAGGAAAAATATCAGAAATTATATCGTACAATGTAATTCCTAGTCCAAATAGTGAAGTAGATAAAATGATTTTGTAGGGGTGATTGGGTACGCGAAACGAAATTCCAGGAGGTGATTATATGGCAGATGTACTTACAAAAGCAATTTTAAGTAATATCATTAGTAAAACAGACAAGTACGATGCTGCACAAAATACAAAAGATGAAACAAATAAAGAAATAGAATGTATAGGAAATTTAGATAACAAAGAAGTACAAGTATTAAAATCTTTGATGAACAAAAAAGAATCAAGTGCAAAAATAATCAGAAAACAACAAAAAATATCTTTAGGAGAATTTGTGCAAAAAGTAAAGAACTAGACAAAAGGATGTGAAAAAATGAGCAAAGCACTTGGTATAATAGAAACTATAGGACTAACACCGGCTATTGCAGCACTTGACAGCGCAACAAAGAATGCAGAAGTGACGTTTGTGGGATATGAAAAAGTCATTGGTGTTGGAGCGGCAGTTAGTATATCAATACAATTAGTAGGAGACGTAGCTGCAGTTCAAGCGAGTGTTGAGGCAGGAGTAAACGCCGCACAGAAAGTAGGAATTGTTATAGCCCACCACGTTATACCAAGACCTAGTAGTGAAATCGATAAAATTTCAGAGCAATTTGAGTTTAAAGCTAAGTGATATGAGCAGAGTCAAGGGGATGTTAGATAATTAAATAAAAAACAGGAGGTAATATTATGGGTCAAGCACTAGGATTAGTTGAAACAAAAGGTTTAGTAGGAGCAATAGAAGCAGCAGATGCAATGGTGAAAGCTGCAAATGTTGTAATTGCAGGATACGAGAAAATAGGATTTGGATTAGTAACAGTTATGGTAAGAGGAGATGTAGGAGCAGTAAAAGCAGCTACGGATGCAGGAGCAGAAGCAGCAAGAGCAGTGGGCGAACTACATTCAGTTCATGTAATTCCAAGACCACATTCAGAAGTTGAAAGAGCTATTTTGGGTGAGAAGTGAAAGTGCAAGGAAAATGCACACAGAACTGTTGAATCAGACAGAGGGACAGGGACTTGTCTGGTTATGGAAAATTAAATGTGACCAGACAAGTCCCTGTCCCCCTGTCTGACTCAGTAATAGTTGTAGAAATGAGGTATGATATGGACAAATATAGTTTCTGCAAAAAAACAGTGAAAGAAATAACAGCTAAAATCACCAACAATACAGCCAGCGGAAGAAAAATTTCTTCGGCTAGAAAGACTCACGCAGATAAACAGATTTTAGTTATTATTACAGCAGATATTAATAGTCAAATGCTAAATGAATTAGCTAAATTTAGAAGATACGGCATAAAAGTTAATCTGCTATTATCTAAAGATGTTACGAGTATAATTAACAAAGATGCGTTATGCAAAAAAATTGGGGCTACTAATTTATATTATGAAGGCAAAATTTGCGCTGTTGATAAAATGCTTGTAGGAGTTAGTTTAGTTATCATTGCAGTTTCAAATTTGACATTCGTCAGCAAACTTTCACAAGGGATTCAAGATGACCTAGTATCGAAAGTAATATATAAAACATTGGCAAGTAACAAATCAGTTTATATGGACGCTGCCGATATTAAGAACAGAGAAATCACAAAAAATATTGAGTTAAATAAAATATTAGATGAGCAATTAAGTACTGCAAAAAAAATGGGCATAAAAGAAATTGAGATTAGCGAATATTTGATGAAAACGCTAAAGTTCTATAAAGTTTCCGCTAACATAAAATTTGATGCTACAAGGAATAAAGACTTAACTAGTAAAAGAAATTACGCAAGAGAAGTTATTACAAAAAGTGACATAAGTAAGGTTGAAGATGATATAAAAATTTTAAATATTTCAGCGGGAACCATAGTGACCGCCTTAGCAAGAGATATAGCATCTAGAAGAGGCATAAAAATAATTAAAAAATAATTCTAGTGTAGGGGGGGGCCCCTCGTGGGTACCCGCAAAACGCAGGGCGATTTGATGCCCGCTGTACTAAAAGGAGAAAAAACATGAAAATCGGTAAAGTAATAGGAACAGTTGTAGCAACGAGGAAAGATACTAGACTAACAGGAAATAAACTCATGCTTATTCAACCGCTAAATGTTAGCAAAGAACCTATAGGAGATGTGTTAATAGCAGTTGATACCGTAGGAGCTGGCGTGGACGAATTAATAATATATAGTAGTGGAACAGCTGCACGACTCGGAGCAAACAAGCCAGATGCGCCTATTGATGCAGCAATAATTGGGATTATTGATAGTATAGATTTAGCTTAGATTGCAGATAGTTTAAGCAGGTTCGAAGGCTGTGTGATGAGAAATTTGTAGGGGGCAGTAAAATGATGAGCACGGGAGTAATTAAAGAAGCAATTGAGTATAGAAGACTAATTGACGCGCTGCTTTCAAAGTCAGAGCATGCAGATATTGTTCTTTCGGGAGGAAATTTCATTAATGTTTTAACAAGAGAAGTATACGTAGCTGACGTAGCAATAAAAGGCAAGCATATACTCCTTGTAGGCGAGGCGCAAGAATTAATCGGAGAAAACACAACAGTAATAGATGTTAAGGGTAAATATTTATCGCCTGGATTTATTGACTCGCACATGCATTTTGAGAGTAGCATGCTAACTATAACAGAGTTTTCAAGGCTATCTATCCCTAGCGGAACAACAACACTTGTAGCAGATCCGCATGAAATTGGGAATGCGCTTGGGCAGATGGGAATGAAGGCAATGGCAGATGAGGCAGGCACAGTACCTAATCATGTGTATTTAGTTGTACCTTCGCTTACTCCAGATTGTCCAGAACTAGAGACTGCAGGCTACGATATTAATTCTAAAGACATGGAAGAATTGTTGAATTACCCTAATATAATCGGAATAGGAGAACTTCAAGGGTTTAGTAATGTAGAACATGTTTACAAGAAAACTCCAGAGATAATTACAGATTTGCTTGCATCTTCAATATACGCAAAGAGTAAAAATCAAACTGTAGATGGTAATGCTCCAGAATTATTTGGGAAAGAATTAGCAGCTCACATTATAGCAACAGGTGGGAATTGCTCATGCCATGAAACTACAACTAAAGAAGAATGTGTGGAGAAGCTAAGACAAGGAGTTTACGTATTTATGCGTGAAGGATCTACACAGAGAAACATGAGTGAATGTATAAGGGCAATAACAGAAGATGGAATGGATTCGAGAAGATGTATTTTAGCTACTGATGACATTGTTGCAGAAGATTTAGAGAAAAAAGGGCATATGAATGAAATTGTTGAAAGAACTATAAGAGAAGGGGTAGATCCGATAGAAGCTATTCAAATGGTGACAATAAACCCAGCAACGTATTTTGGGTTTAAAGATATTGGAGTGCTTGCAGCGGGAAAACTAGCTGACATTGCGATAATAGAAGATATTACAACTATGAAAGTAGAAGCAGTTTTCATTGAAGGGAAACTAGTTGCCTCAAAAGGAAAATTGATCATCAATTTGCCTAAATATACTTATCCTGCCGAGGTAAAAAATTCAATGAAAATAGGGAGCATACAAGGAAACACGCTTGAAATAAAAAGCGAAGAAAAAGATGTAACAGCTCGCTGTATAGGATTAATACCTGATCAAAATTTGTCGGGAAGTTCAGAAGAAATGCTTAAAGTTGTAAGTGGGGTTGTTCAAGCAGATATTAAAAAAGACGTCCTACATATCGCATGCGTAGAGAGATATGGACGAACTGGGAAAGTGGGGAAAGCATTCGTTAAAGGATTTGGACTGACGAGTGGGGCTTTTGCAGAAAGTGTGGCACATGACACACATAATATTATCGTTGTTGGAACTAATGTAAGAGATATGGAAATAGCCGTTAACAGAGTAATAGAAATGGGTGGAGGAATTGCAATAGCAAATAAAGGCGCAATAGTAGAGGAGCTTAGATTAATTGTAGGGGGTCTTATTACCGACGAACTATCCGCTCATGAAGTAAGTAAAAAGTACGCAAAACTTGAAGAAGTGGCAAAGAAAGAACTAGGGTGTAGAGTTCATGCTCCATTTATGCATTTATCATTTTTAGCGCTCTCTACGAGTCCAAAGTGGAAAATAACAGACAAAGGTCTAATTGATGTGAATAATTTTGAAATTTTAGATCCAATAGTCGAGTAATGTGAGGTATAAATATGTCAAAAATACTAGTGACAAACGCAACAATAGTTACAATGAACAAGAATAGAGATATTTTCAAGGGTGACATCCTTATAGAAGATAATAAAATAGCTAGAATTGCTAAAAATATTGAAGCTAAAGCAGATAAAGTCATTGATGCAAGAGATAAAGTAGTAATTCCTGGACTTATTCAAACGCATATACACTTGACACAAACATTGTTTAGAGGTCAGGCTGATGACATGGAGCTTTTGGAGTGGCTGAGGAAAAAAGTGTGGCCTCTTGAAGCTGCACATACAGCTGAATCTAATAGAATATCTGCAGAACTTGGGATAGCAGAGCTGATAAAAGGTGGAACAACATCCATTATTGACATGGGAACTGTAAATCACACAGAAGAAATATTTAAGGCTGTTTATAAAAGCGGATTTAGAGCTATAATGGGCAAATGTATGATGGACTATGAATCAAACGGAAAGAACGCACTTATGGAAGATACGCAGAAATCTATTTTAGAAAGTGTAAAACTACTAAAAAAATGGCATATGAAAGACAATGGGAGAATACAGTACGCATTCGCACCTAGATTTGTTATATCGTGCAGCGAAAAGCTTTTATTAGAAACAAAAAGATTATCAAAAGAATATGATGTAATGATACACACTCATGCATCAGAAAACCAAAGTGAAATTAGAATTGTTCAAGAAGATAGAGGAATGAGAAATATAGTTTATCTAGATAAACTAGGGTTAACTGGAGAGAATTTAATTCTAGCACATTGTATATGGTTAGATGAAGAAGAAATGAAAATTATTGCAAACACTGGAACAAAAGTAGCTCATTGCCCTAATTCAAATTTGAAACTAGCATCAGGAATTGCAAAAATACCGGAGCTTCTTGCAATGAACGCTAATATTTCATTAGCTGCAGATGGTGCGCCATGCAATAATAATTTAGATATGTTTAGTGAAATGAGAACCGCAGCACTTATTCAAAAAGGAAGGCTATTAGATCCTACTGTGATGCCAGCTGAGAAAGTTTTTGAACTTGCGACAATAGGTGGAGCTAAAGCAATGCGCATGGAAGACAAACTAGGAAGTATAGAAGAAGGAAAACTTGCGGATATCGTAGTAATAGATTTAAACTCTGTTCACTGCATTCCAACTGACGAAGAAAATACAATTTCTAAGCTTGTATATTCTGCAAGAGCAACAGATGTTGAGACAACAATTATAAACGGCAAAATAGTAATGGAGAAAAGGGAATTAACAACGCTAAATGAAAGTGAGATTAGAAATGAAGCAAATAGAATTATTAAAAAGCAAGTAGATAAAGCGATGAGATATAAGTTATGAAAGGGTGATTACGTGAAAGAACCTAAAAAATATAAACCTCAAAGCACAAGGCAAGTTTGTGAGCTGATGAAAAAATATGAAGGAGATTGCAAACTGATAGCTGGGGGCACAGACTTAATAATACAGATGAAAAAAAGTGGAGATAAACCAAAAGTACTAGTTGATATAACTGATATTAAAGAAATGCGGTTTATTAGGATAGGAAAAGACAATGTAGAAATTGGTGCGGCAACGACATTTACAGATATAGTGGTAAGTGAAGAGTTAAAATGCAAATATTCCGCTTTAGTTCAGGCTGCAAAATATGTCGGCTCGCCACAAATAAGAAATAAAGGAACTATTGGTGGCAATATTGCAAATGGGGCGACAGCAGCGGACACAGCACCGATTTTGTTAGCACTAAATGCAATAGCTTTTATACAGATTAATAAAGGGGATTGCTCTTGTGAAGAAGCAAACTTACAAGCTAATTCTAACTCTATTTGTGTTCGCAACGTAAAAGTAGAAGATATGTATGAAAAGCAAAATATGACGAGCGAGGAGAATATAGGCAAAGGAAATAAAATGCTAGATGCAAATGAAGTTATATACAGCTTTAAATTTAAAAGCATTGAAGCAAACGAATTTCTAGGTTTCTATAAATTAGGATCTCGCAAAGCGCTTGCGATTTCTAAAGGGAATTTAGCAGTATTATTTAAAGTTGAAAACAACGTATGTACTGAAATTAGGGTTGCTAGTGGATCGCTTGGGAAAACGCCACTAAGAGAGCGAGAGCTAGAGAAATTTTTAAGAGGAAAAAAGTTGAGCGAAGAAGTACTTACGCAGGCTGAGGAGTTATATAGTAAAGTAATTTCAGAGAGATTAAAGGGAAGAACGTCAGTTGACTATAAAAAAGAGGTAGTAAAGGGCGTATTTAGAAATGCTTTTGATAATGCATTTGAAAATAGAGAGACGGAGCAGCAGTTTTGTTCTTATTAAAATAATGAGAAGTAAGTATGAACTTTAAGAAGAAGGATGATTTTATGATGGCGATTCAAATTACGATAAATGACGTAAATTATGACGTGGAAATATCAGAAGGAGATAGGTTGCTTGATGTACTAAGGGACAAATTTCATCTTACTGGAACAAAAGAAGGTTGTGGGGAAGGTGAATGTGGTGCCTGTACAGTGATCATGGATGACGTTGCAGTTAACTCGTGCATGATCCTTGCTTTTCAAGCAAATAGGGCGAAAATTTATACAATTGAGAGTATGAAAGAAAATAACGTGCTACATCCTATCCAACAAGCTTTTTTAGATGAAGGGGCTGTACAATGTGGATTTTGCATTCCAGGTATGATAATGTCAGCAAAAGCATTTTTAGATAAAAATGATGAACCAACAAGAAAAGAAATAAGAGAAGCCATTTCGGGCAATTTATGTAGATGTACAGGATACAATAAAATGGTAAATGCTATTGATAAAGCAGCTAAATTCCTTAAAGAAGGTGAAAAACCTTGAAAATTGTAGGTAAGAGCATAAATAGAGTTGACGGGTTATCGAAAGTTACAGGAGAAGCGATTTATCCGCAAGATATTTATTTAGATGGTATGCTATATGGAAAAACACTACGCTCTAAAAAACCGCATGCAAATATAGAAATAGATATTACAGAAGCTGAGCAACTAGAAGGTGTTGTGAAAATACTTACACACAAAGACGTAATAGGGAAAAATCATCACGGTGTTGTACTTAAAGATCATGAAGTGTTTTGTAGCAAGAGAGTAAGACAAATAGGCGAACCATTGGCTTTTGTTATAGCGGAAACTGAAAGAATTGCAGAAAGTGCTTTAGAGATTATCCGAGTAAAGTATGATGAACTAGAAGGAGTCTTTGAACCAGAAATAGCTTTGCAAGAAAATTCACCAAAAGTACATGGAAATACCAACGAAATTTCAGTGTTTAAGATAAGAAAAGGCAATGTAGAAATTGCGTTTAAAAATTGCGATATTATAGTGGAACAAGAATATAGAACTCCAATGCAAGATCATATTTTCTTGCAACCAGAAGCGGGAGTTTCATATTTAGAGAGAGATGGAACAATTGTAGTTATGGTAGCAACTCAATATCCACACTTTGATAGAGAAGAAATAGCTGAAGCAATGGGTATGCCAGAAAGCAAGATAAAAGTTTTAAACCCGGCAGTTGGCGGAGCTTTTGGTGGAAGAGAAGATATTACAATGCAAATACATCTTGCTTTGGCTACTAAGATAACAAAGAAACCAGTAAAAGCAATATATTCAAGAGAAGAATCATTTTTAGCTCATTCAAAGAGACATCCATTTATAATGAAATACAAAACAGGAGCAAGCAAAGACGGGAAACTAATAGCAATGGAAGCGGATTTGATTGCTGATTCTGGAGCGCATGCCTCGTGGTCTATTAATGTAGCGAGAAAAGCAGGCGTGCATGCAACTGGACCATATGAAATTCCTAACGTAAGTGTTAGCAGCAAGGCAGTATATACCAACAATCCTTACACAGGAGCAATGAGAGGATTTGGAGTGACACAAGTTGCAATTGCACATGAACAACAAATGGACTTGCTTGCCGAAAAACTTAATATGAGTCCAATAGAATTTAGAAGAAGAAATATGTTTAAAGTAAACTCATCTACGGCTACCAGGCAAATATTAAAAGAAAGTGTTCCAATGGGCAAATGCATTGATGAAATTGAAAAACATATCAAAAATAATCCATTGAACATAAAAAAGCATATCAAAAGAGGAAGTGGAATTGCTACAACTTTTTACGGAACAGGATATGGTAATGGATTTAAAGATGAATCTAAGGTTTTAGTAGAATTGAAAAATGATGGGAAAATAGTAATATATACTGGTGCAACAGAAGTTGGACAAGGAGCTAAAACAGTGTTAGCGCAAATAGGCGCAGAAGTATTTAATGTTACTACAGATTATGTTGAAGTGATCAATGAGGATACTAGCATTACTCCAGATTCGGGAACAGCAGCTGCAAGTAGACAAACCTATAATACAGGTGGAGCAGTAAAAATTGCGGCACAGAAATTGAGAAGAAAAATGATTGTTAGGGCTAAAGAAAAGCTTGAGTTAGACAGCACAGAAAAATTGATAATGGAAAATGGTTTTATTGCCATAGAATCAGATCCTAGTAGGATTGTATCTTTTAGTGAAATTAGGAATTTTGGTGAAGAAGATTTAAAAGAAGAGGGCATCTTTATAGCAAAAACCACTAAAATGGATAAAGGAACTGGTCAAGGAGATCCATATTGGCCTTACTCGTTTAGTGCATGCTGGGTAGAAGTAGAAGTTGATATAAGAACAGGCGAAGTGAATATAACCAACTCATCATTAGCACAAGATGTAGGTAGAGCAATTAACCCAAATCTTGTAGAAGGACAAATGGATGGCGGTTACGCAATGGGTGTTGGCTTTGCTCTTATGGAAGATGTTAATTTAAAAAACGGAGTTATGAAAAACAAGGCTTTTTCAAGTTACTTAATTCCTACATCATTAGATACGATAGATGTAGAGAATATTATTGTGGAAGATTTTGAAACATCGGCACCCTATGGAGCAAAGGGAGTCGGTGAACCTGTTATGATTCCAGTTGCAGCTGCTATATTAAATGCTATTTATGATGCAGTTGGTGCAAGAGTTATGTGTTTGCCAGCTACGCCTGACAAATTACTAAAAGAGATTTTAAGCGCAAAGATTGCTCAAAAGAGCGATTAGATATATAATGGGAAAAGACGCAAGAAACGTGAAGGGGGACAGGTTATGTTAAATATTAAGAAAAACATTGATATTGCTGCAGGTCGAAAAAAAGCAGGAGTAGTTTTGAAAAATTGCAAGATAGTTAACGTATTTTCTAATAAAATAGTAGAAGGAGATATTGCAATTGATGGTGGCAAAATTATAGGCATTGGAGATTACGAAGGGAAAAAAGAAATTGATATAGAAGGAAAATATGTAGCCCCTGGTTTGATTGACGCACATGTTCATATAGAATCATCATTAGTTTCGCCGTGCCAGTTTGCTAGAGCGGTAGTTGCAAGAGGGACTACAACTGTTATAGCAGATCCACATGAAATCGCAAATGTATGTGGGCTAAGTGGATTAGGTTATATGCTAAATGCAACTAGTAATATTCCTATAGATGTATTCTTTATGATACCTTCTTGTGTACCTGCAACTTCGTACGAGAATTCGGGTGCGGTACTGAGCGCAAAAGATATAGAACTAATGATTAATCACGAAAGAGTGTTGGGTTTAGGAGAAGTTATGAACTACCCGGCTGTGATAAACGCAGAGAGAGATATTATCAATAAAATCAAAATCGCTAAAACACATAATAAAATTATAGACGGGCATGGTCCTGTAATTTCAGGAAAAGAACTAAACGCATACATGGTATCAGGAATAAAGACAGATCACGAATGTGCTAATGAAACAGAAATGATAGATAGACTAGAACGAGGGATGTACATAGCTATTAGAGAGGGAACAGCAGCTAAAAATTTAGAGGTGCTAATTAAAGCGGTAACACCAGAAAATGAGCGAAGGTGCATGTTTTGTACAGATGATAGACATCCAGAAGATATAATTAACTCAGGGCATATTGATAATAATGTGAGGCTTGCTATTAAATGTGGAACCGATCCTATAGCAGCGATAAGAATGGCAACACTTAATACGGCTGAATGCTATAAACTAGAGAACCTTGGAGCTATAGCACCTGGATATAATGCTGACGTAATAGTATTTGATAGTTTTAAGGATTTCAATATAGAGAAAGTTTTCAAACACGGCAAATTAGTAGTGGAAAAAGGTAAAGTTATGTTTGATGGAACTCCGGTGAATGGCGATAAAGTGGAAAATACAGTGAATTTTAAGAAAATAGATAAATCAGATTTGGAAATGCATCTAAAGACTGGAATTGTTAATGTTATAAGAGTGCTACCACGTAGCTTAATAACAGAAAAAACAGTTCGCAGGGTCGACTTAGACAATAAAGGATTATTTAAGCCACATAAAGACTTGGATATAGTGAAATTAGCCGTAATAGAGAGACATAATGCAACTGGTAACATAGGACTCGCATTGGTAGAGAACTTTCAACTTAAAAATGGCGCAATTGCTTCTACTGTTGCACATGACTCGCATAATATTATTGTAATAGGAGATAACGATGGAGACATCATGGTAGCAATAAATGAACTAAAAAGAGCAGAAGGCGGAATCACATTATGCTCACAAGGGGAAGTGTTAAAAACATTGGAGCTTCCAATTGCAGGACTAATTTCAAAACTTTCCATGAAAGAGGTTGTCGAGATTTTGGAAGAAATGTTAGATTTGGCATATAACAAACTAAATGTTAATAGAGAAATCGACCCATTTATGACTCTTTCATTCTTAGCTTTACCTGTTATACCGGATATAAAATTAACTGATTTAGGATTATTTGATGTTAGTAGTTTTAAGTTGATTGATATTAATGTAGATTAGCTCTACGTTCAATATGAAAAAAAAATAAGGAGGGAGCAGTATGTTGCTTTTCATTATTATTCTTTACTTCATTGGTATGGCTGCGATTGGCATCTACTATTACAAAAGAACACAGAATTTGAGTGACTATATCTTAGGAGGAAGAAGTCTTAATCCATGGGTCTCAGCGATGAGTGCTCAAGCATCAGATATGAGCGGATGGCTTTTATTAGGGCTACCGGGATATGCTTTTGTTGCTGGGGTTGAAGCTTTCTGGATTTCGGCTGGGCTTGCATTGGGAACTTATTTAAACTGGAAGTTCACTGCGAAGAGATTGAGAGTTTTTTCAGAAAAGACTGATGATGCGTTAACTTTGTCATCTTATTTTCAAAAAAGGTTTAAATCGAAATCGGTGTCGCTTAGACTGCTGACATCTGTATTTATCTTGTTTTTCTTTTTGACGTACACGGCAGCTGGTCTAGTAGCCAGTGCAAAGCTTTTTAACACTATATTTGATGTGCCATATCTTTGGGCGTTAAGTATAGGGTTGTTTGCAGTAGTTTCATATACTTTCTTAGGAGGATTCATGGCTGTTAGTTGGACAGATTTATTTCAGGGAATTCTTATGTTTTTCGCTTTGCTGATAGTGCCTTTTGTTGTTATGGGCGAAATTGGAGGTATGGGTTCAGCGATAGATGTAATTAGGAGCATAGATCCCTCCTTATTGCAACTTTCAATTGGTGCTGTCGGAATTCTTAATGTGATATCGTTAGCCGCTTGGGGATTAGGATATTTCGGACAACCGCACATCTTGGCAAGGTTTATGGCAGCAAGAGATCCGGAAGAAATAAAATTTTCAAGAAGAATAGCTATGGTATGGGTTATCATAACACTAGCAGCAGCTGTAATCGTGGGGATGTTAGGAAGAGTGTACTATAACAATGTTGCAGGTTTTGCATCGGAAACGGTATTTATTCAACTTGTAGCAGATTTATTCCCTGCTCTTATTGCTGGGGTTCTACTGTCTGCGGTATTAGCAGCGATTATGAGTACTGCTGACTCTCAACTGTTGGTATCATCCTCAGCATTTGTTGAAGATATTTATAACGTTTTAGCTAAGAAGAAACTATCAGATGTAGCACAAGTTTGGATGGGCAGATTTGTTGTGTTGGTAGTTGCAGTGATTGCGTACTTCCTAGCAATGGACCCAGATAGCACTGTTTTAGGGCTAGTCGCTTATGCTTGGGCTGGCTTAGGCGGAACGTTTGGACCAGCAGTTTTATTTTCGCTTTTCTATAGAAAAGCTACCTATAAAGGTACTTTTGCAGGAATTCTTTTAGGGGGATTAACCGTAATTGTTTGGAGAAATTTCTTATCAGGTGGAATATTTGATCTTTATGAAATTGTTCCTGGTTTTATTGTTTCTTCGCTTGTGATTTACTTAGTTAGTAAATATGATACAAAGAATCATGATGAGGAGTATTTTGAAGAGTTGCTGAAGGAATAAAATAATTGTGAAAAAAGTGAAGAGTTGTTAAAGCTATAGACGAAAAAAAGAGTATTCGATTTTGAATGCTCTTTTTTAATTCTTTTAAGCCGCTTTTCTATAATAATTATTAATTGCATTATACGTTGCAAATAATGCAACTGTAGATACTGCATCAAGTGAGCTTATAACATCGTTTGTCATGCTCTCTCCGCGCATTGTATAACTGATGTGCAGAGAATCAATTACATTTGATATCGGTGAGGAACTGTAGTTATTAACATTAAAAGCTTCTTTAATGATCGACGTTTTATGTGAATGGCTTTTAAACAATTTTTCTAGTTTATATTCATAAACAACATGGTCAATAAAATGACTCTTATAAGTGTTTCTATCATTATGCGGAACACAGAAGTAATCGGCAATAAAATGTGTGACAACTCCAAGTTGCTGAGAAAACTGCTTTATAAATAAACTACTCTCGCTAAATTGACTAATCGATAATTCCTTTACTTCGTCCATAATTTGATTAAACGACTCTGGTTTAAAGTGCTCTAATCGCAGGAACTTTGGAGTTAAATCTGGTTTAATACTTCCATAAATTAACTGGTTTTTATTTAATTTGACACCTAGTGTATTATTTACAACTTCATATACATGTTCTGAAATGATTTTATGTGAAGTGGGTAGCACAATCAACAACCTTTCTGTTTTACATTTTGTGACATCATAGTATTTCTATTTTGTTTCAATTTTGATCAATATTCTTAGTATTGTTAGATTAGTAGTGTCAGAATAAAATAGCTTAGCTCAATACGATTGATTAGACTTAAAAAAGTTTCTTCATTCATAGTAACATTAATTATTATATGAAATTTCACGACAAATAGCAACATAAATTGCGAAAAACTATTTAATTTAACACAAAGTTAACATAATATACATATCAATTGCATTGACTATTGAATTAGCATTTGAAAGAAGGTACCCCTAGTTAATTGTTGCTACATAGAAAACTTTTGATTAGTTTATCAATAAATGCTGCATTATTAACTTTATAAAGCACCGTTACTTCATCTAAATTAAAATGAACTTCCTTAATTGTTATAGAATCAGGAATAGAAAAAGGCAACCCTAAAGTGGGATCAATATTCTTTCTATTAAACTGTGTTTCTACTATTTGATTGGGTATTTTTATCTTTGAAAGCACGAAATCTTGAATCGTAAAACTAAAATTTGAGTCATTGAATTCTGGTATTAAAGTGGTACGAGTTCTAAATGGAAAATCTCTAAACTTAGCATATAAATTCAATTGAAATTGACCCTCCAACAATTCAATATTAACATGCTCTAAGTGAAGATTATACGGATTTTCGAATAATTGTTGGTTGGATGAAAGCTTGTACTGTATGAAGCCATTGAGTTCTTCTTCACTTATCGTAAACTCATTTACATGAATAATATTTATTCCTTCATTAATCAATCTCGAAGTAAAATACATTTCATCGTAAACAATATCGCTAGTTAGAGCCAGGGTAGAAGGTGCAGGAGAATATAGCATATAGAAGCAACCTAAAAGAACAATAACAATACTGAGCAAAAATACAAACAGAATTTTTTTCATAGCGGAGTATTCCTCACTTTCTAGTATGATTTCTTGTCTATACGCAAGTAAAAATCAATATAACGATATTATAACATAGGTGAAGTTATATTGCTAAGCGAAGTAATTTATTAGAAATTAGTTATGAAATAAATACACGTGGTAAAATCTTATTCTTAGAAGACATTGATGAAAAATCGTTCAAGATAGATAGAATGCTCATGCAACTGAAACTGGAAAGACTGTAATGCCGACTTGGGAAAAGAAATTTTGGTGGTTGGAGAAATAATAAAAGAATTAATAACTCTGCTAAATAAGCCAACAATATACAACTTAAGTGCAGGACATTGCAAAGAAATGATAACCTTACCACTAGGAGTTAGAGTAAAGTTAGATACAAGCAAGAAAGAACTTGTTGGCTTAGAGAGTGCGACGAAAAGTTACTAGAATTTAGAATGAGTTAGGGCAGATTTATGGATCTATTCCTTCTCCTTGGGGTACTAAAAAAACTTCGCCATTAAGCCTAACAATGACGATAATTGACTTACGAGTATTTTTTTGTATACCGAAAAAAACCGATCGTTGCCTGCCATCACTGTTCTTTTAACTTGCATGTAAAGAGATTAACACATAGACCAACTCTCGTAATTAACTCACATAGCGCAATTCCAATTCTCTTTATATCCACATATTGGACAATTTCTATTTATCAGTGTGTTTTTGTTGTAACAAAACGTAAAATGAAATATAAAACTGGATTCCAATAATGACCCAGATTGATATGGGAATCATATCAATCGCAGACGAAGCAAAAGAAGAATAGTGAGCTTCACTATAACGATAAATATATTCATAAGCAATCAATATTATTAACGATTGAACTAAGGTGAAATAGAGATATATTATTTTATTACGCTTCATTTTTTAATTCCTCCAAAATATTTTTTAACAATCTAAAAGTATAAGCATAAGTAGAGAAGCAGAGTCTTTAATTTTGATTGAGTCACTTTGTTGCTTCATCTAGACGGAATACCTACCCTACAACAAGGAGTAGGTATTCCGTCTAGCAATATTTCAAGACCTCATTTTTGAAAATAGCTTGGCATATTTACCTTCTTTAAAACTGAAGATAATCTGCTGATTAAAATTGAAAAAGATTATTTGTGAACTAGTTAGGGAGCTGACCTACTTGTCATATAATATAATATGCCATCTAATTCTCCGCCGACTTCCCTTGGTGAGTATGCAATAACGTAGCGCGAACTTTCTAATTCACCTAACCAACTAAACCTTTTTACATATCCCCATGATTTGTTTTTGTAAGGCGCAAATTCAAACCAAGCATATTCACCAGGAGATATAGTAATTGTGTGTTCGTCCCTAATACTTGAAGATGATTCCCACGAAAAGCCAACACCACTTTTAACTGCATTTTGTTCAAACCCCGAAAGACTAGTAGAAAATGAAAATCTTGAAGATGAAGAAAATTCCAAAGTTCGGGTGGAATTATTGCTTGTTCCATTGTAAGTTACAGTAGAGACGCGCTTTCTCTCAGATGTTTTAAGAATAACTGAATTTCCTAATTCGTCGTATCTATACCAATCATTTGTCATTCCTTTTGGTACAATTTTGTTTTGAATACTCAATAAACTACTGTGAGCTTGCAACTGGCTAACAATACTACTATCTTTTAAGATTTTATTATATTCCCTTATAGTAATTTCTCGAATACTACCATTACTAACAACAAAAACTCTTTCTACCCTATTATCACCGAAATACAAGCTGTCACTCTCTTGAGAAAAACCCATACTAACGCTTGAAACTAGTAAAGATAGAATTAAAACAAACATTATTTTCTTCATTATAAGTTTCATTCCTTTCGCTGTGCTCAAGGCACAAATATTTAATGAAAGTGTCCCCCCATCCACTTCCCACTAATGATATAATGT
>NVVX01000043.1 GCA_002733545.1 Alkaliphilus sp. | reverse complement strand
ATAAGACGTTTCACGCTTTTTATACTTAATATACGCAAGTCAAATTCGTCATCCTAACTCACGACTGAAGCCACGAGTATGCGGTCGACAATTATCAATTTCTAAACGTTACTTAAGTTTACTTATTGCTTCGCTTATCCCACTCCACGTTCTAATATAAGTGCCTTTAATCTAATTATATTTTCTTCGTCTAATTTTACTATTGTTTCATCTTTAAACGGCCAACTTTTCCCTTTAATAGTGATTTGCTCGTCAGTAATGGTGACAATTTCAATCTTTTCCCACTTGCGAAAAATACACATCTCACGTACAACTCCGCCTTTGACAAAATGTGTATGCCCCCTTAAAAGCCAACCTAAACCCATAATTAGGAAAACCAAAAACCCGACTGCCTCACCTTGAAAAAAGAACGTCCTCAGATACAATAACATGAAGAAAAGATATATAAAACCTATTAAAACTCCCATACTATGTTTTTTACCTTTAATTATTTTATCACCTTTTAAAAAACTGTATCTTAAAAAATTAAATGCAAAGTAAATTGTCAGCAATCCTAGTAAATAAAAAGCTATTTTTAATATTATATCCCATACTTCTAAAAAACTCATGTTACAACTCCTTTTTCAAAATTTTTTCCTACAAACGTCCACTTCTATCTCTATTTAATTCCACGCTCTGTCATGTACTCCTTTAATTTTGTCATATTTAATGCGATGCTTCTCTTTGTACTCTAACAGGTATTGTATTTATCATATATACCTCCACTTCTTTTTTTCTTTATTCATACCAAACATATTTTATATATTCTAGATTGCCACCTTTTTCTAGCCCTCACTTCTCATTGTTGTAAATTATTCCAATTAATTCCAGTGCTTTTCCCATGTCTAAGTCTCTACCCTCTAAAATATCCTCTATTGTGTATATCACTTCATAGTCAGGATACAATGCATCATCATACCTTTTTTCTTTAGAAGCTCTGATAAATTGTTTGTGAGAGATAGAATATGATATTTTTGAATGGTTCAGTTGAAAGTTCAACAAATCTCCATAGCTAGTAGGTCTGCCCCCTGTGGGACGACCTATAGTAGTTGCTAGTTCATTATCAGATAATGTCGTCGCAAAATCAGATCCTGCGGAATACGTAGCATTATCTATTAGCACGTAAATGCTGCCATTAAATTTGAGCTGTTCAAATATTCTATTTTTCATTTTTTCCAAAGACACCGAAAACAATCCGCTGTTTCCTAAGTATCCCCGCTGTTTTTGTGCATCATCCGAGAGCCTTACCAGCATTTTTTTACCTAATGAGTATGTACGTACATCTATATATCTTAAGAACTCAACGACCACCATAGAGTTCCCACCAGTATTCCCCCTTAAATCAATAATTATATTTTCTACTTCATATGTTTTCATGTCTTGGAACATCTGTTTTAAAAATGCCTTATATGCTCTATCATACTGGCTAGAACTCAATACAAAGAGACCATAGGAGGCTTCTTCATTAATAAAATATTTAAAAGCATCATTTCCTTCTGGGCATGTTACAAAATCCAAGCCATTTTCTCTTTCTCGCGGATCTAAATCTCGCCAACAATAGCTTAAATTAAATGTACTCTTAGTTATCATATCATCTTTTTTTGTAACAACTTCTACATGTCCATTTTGCATTGCTACTCCTATTTTAGATAAAAATAGTCTTTGCACAATAATAGATTCTAAAAGTGTAGTATACCAATATTGATTTTCATGAGATATAATACGTTTTCCTTTTTGAAATATTTCCGCCATTGGCATTCCACCTATTGAAATAACCTCACTACCTGCGGCGAAGTAATCACACGATATCACATACCAACGATTTTCTATTACTTTTAGCGTAGTGGGCAGTCTATTGCTCCCTCTCATCGAATTTGTATGTGCGTCCCCAAGGGTTGCTAGTAATTCAGAAACAATCCTACGAAAATTTGCAATTTGCATTGATTGTTTTGCCTCTTCAAAAGCTTTTTCAAAAACAACTATTGTTTCTTCTGAAAATCCATCAATTGTGCTAGGATGAACTGTTAACAAATCACTCTTAAGTTGGTTTAAGTCTTCTGTCATTTCTTTTGGGGTAATGTAGTCACTCGGTGCCCGCGAAGTCTGGCGTTGGAATTCCTCAATTTTATAAAATCGCAATGGGAACAGCTCAAGTGGCATTTTAAATAAAATATGCATATATCCACTTTGATGAAGGAACATGAGAAGACAAGCAAAAATAGATACTACTGTGATAAGCGTTATTTTTATTATTTTGAATTTTTTAAACATAATTGTGAACTTTCCTTTCTCTTCATTTATGAAAAATTTGAATAGGAATCAAGGGGTTTATCCTCATCAGCTCAGACACTTATGCTCTATCAATATGTCTTTAAGCAATCTTAAAAACAAGCCAGTTAATATGCTTAATCCCTGATTAACTCTAAAGTTTTTTCATTTATTTTTTTTTAGTTGATGATTTAAATCTATCACTTCATCTGCAATATCTAAAAATTCATAGTCATGAGTTACTATGATAGTTATTTTATCATTCTTCATTTGCATAATTAATGACTTCAATTGCAATATACTGCTTGAATCTAATGCCGATGTTGGTTCATCTAAGATTACAACATCAGGTTTTTTTAAAATCACCCTTGGTAAGGATATCTTTAATTTTTCACCACCCGAAATATTCTTTGAGTCTTCCTCTATACTAGTTTCCAATCCTTTACTAAATGTTTTTCCATCTAGTGTTAGCTTATTTAAAACTTCTTCTATTTCTTCATACTTATAATTTGATACCCCGTATGTTACATTATTAAACAAACTCCCATTGATTAACTTAGGTTCCTGTTGGCTCACCCCAATTATTTTTTTTCTAATATCATACATGTCAAGTTCTTTTATGTTTTTATCATTGTAATATATTTCGCCAGTATAATAATCACTAAAAACAAGCAAGACAAAGGGACAGGGACTTGTCTTCTTATATTCTTTCAACACTATACTTAATTGCACCTGTCACTCTGACAATTTGCCTTATTGTAGTCCCGCTTATCTTTTTCAATTCTTTTAAAACCTTATTCTTCTCTTTGTTTTCCAAACAATATCTTCATTATCTTCACTCGTATGTTTTTTAAATTCTTCCTTCGCCGAAAATAGTTTTTTTTAGTACCTTTAGAAACTTACACTAATCCTCGGCATCTTCAAATATCATTTGCCGATTAATTCCTCTAATCATAACATGATAGATTTCTGTCTCACTCATTTTGCGTTTCTGTCCCAGTATAATCATCCCCCCACGAAAAAAACTTATCACAATCCTCGGAGGTAAGCAATCAAAAAAGACAAGTCCCTGTCCCCTTGTCTCGTTCTATTTCGCTCCCTCTGCTCAACAAATAGCTAATAACTATTATAGGTGTTATAAATCCTAAGTTAAAAACAATCAAATGTATGGTTCTTGGAATGAATTCTAAGCTTGCTATTGCCACCATTGTTGCTAAATATATTTGTCCCGTGCATAATAGTTCTGCTAATGTTACAACAAACCCTAGCAAAAAACTAATCGCATATTTATATTTTGATTTTATATTCCTTTTTATTAATCTATGTATTATTGTTTTATTCTTTTTAGATAACTGTAGTTTAATCTTTCCAATATCGTGCTCTTTTGCATACTTAACGTCTCTAAAATTCATATACGCAAGTACAAGAGCCATAATAGCAGTTGCTGAGTAAATTGCATACTGCAACCAATGAATAACTAATATGAAGTCCAAAGCCTTTAAAATCCCTATTCCTGCTAAGAAATAAGCTAAAAAAGTTCCCATTGCGAATAAAATCCCTGTAAACAATATCTTTGTGTCTTTATTACTCTGTGATATTAAGAACGTTAGAAAAAACAACAGCATTGCAAGTGCGCAAGGGTTTATTCCATCTATAATTCCTGCAGTTAAGGTTGCTAGTATACCTATATCATTTCCATAAAATAAATATTGAATTTTTGAGTTAAGGAAAACAATGCTAGCAATCGATATCGCTAAAACAATACATATAGATAAACATCTAAATTTCCTTATGAGTCTTAACAATTCTTGATTCCTCCTAGCAAGCATTTTTTTGCACTAATTTATAACTTGTATTCTCTTGAGTATTTCTTAAGTTTGTACAACTATAAATCACTCTATTTTCTCAATATTGATTCCCTGCGTAATACTTCTAGTCACATCGTTATCATTTCTAATAAATAACCATCAAACCCTATTTTTCATTTCACAATAAACACTACTTTCTAGAAGATTAGATTGATCTTTTTTTCTTTTGGTATCTATATAAATGTTCTATCAAAAAATCATATATCAAAAACAGTATTAACATGCCCCCCACAAAAATTGGCCAGCGAATTATATATGAATGCTGGATATATTCATGTAAAAAGTCACTCATATAGGGCCCTAACATAGAGACCAAATATGCCGACGAATATACGAACGTATTTCCGTCGCGCGATTTCCCCCACACTGCAATACATATTCTTTCACCTAATAGCGCTAACCTAATATCTCTATATACTACATGCATCCCAAAAAATAAAAAGGATGTCAAATCAAAACCTAATACCGTAAGCAACACAAAAACAACTAAGTATTCACTATATATCTTATATGATTTTTCTATTAGGCTATCACTTACATTCTTGTCAATTCCCAGAGCAAACATGAATATTGAATTCATCATCATTCTTCCACCTTCCGCGATTTTATCAATTTATAATGTTGCAGAATATATTGTTGCCATAATCGGAACTGCCAAAGCTGAAAAAGTATTCGCATATCGTACTTGACCTTTATCAACCGACCATACGAGCACTTTCTCGCCTGATAGTGCTAATCGAAAATCTCTATAAAATAAATGCATAAAAACAAATAAATATGTTCTTGTATTGAACCCTAATAATGTAAACATCACAAATAGAACCAAATATTCACTATATATTTTATATGATTTTTCTACAAGCCTTGCCCTATTTTTTTATTAATTCCAAGAATAAGCATCAATAATGAAGATATCATTTTCTTTTCTCTTATCCTATTTTGATAGTTTTCATATAACGTGTACATGAAAACTATCGAAATGTTCTAAACGGTGTTGTTGCTAATCGGCTAGTGTCTAATTACTTCAGTATTTTGCGGGCAAACTGCCATGTAGCGTAATCTTACACACCTAGCACTAGTACTTGTACAAAAATCTCTTGCGTTAATAGCGCAAGCTGCATTGGATAAACGGCAAGAAATAACGCATACGTCAAACGACACCAATCTCTTTTTAAATTTTAACAAACAAGCTTTACTACATGCTGCGAATGCAGAGCCACAAGCAGCAAGAGCCACTGTGTGGCAAATTTTACTATAGCTCTCTACTATCTCCCACTCAGCACAAACATAGCACCCCCTACATCCTAATCGCCCTATTAACCGACAATAAATATAAGTATTTCTCTTTTACCTTTTTCTTCGTTATTCTCTGTAATGCTTCAGCATAAAAATCTATCTGCATTTTGTAATTCTCTACTATTTTGTCTTCTTGCCCTTTGCCTACATAATCGGTTTTATAGTCTATTAATACAAGTTCTCCTGCTTCTACGTAGTAGCAGTCTATTACGCCTTGAATTAGTAATTCGTCATTGCAATTTTTAGCTCCACTAATTACTTCGCTAGCTTTTTTTACTATGTTAAAAGGAATTTCTCTATATACTTTTTCTGCTTTTTTCATTCTGCTTCCTAAGTCACTTTCAAGGAAGTTTAATAGCATTTTTGTATCTACTACATTTATTTCTTCTTTTGTTAGTAGTTCTTTTTTTAGCATGTTTTCTAGTTGCTGATCTATTTGCTCTAGGTTTTCTGCTTTATGTATGTCAAGGTGTTGAAGCGCAAAGTGAATTATTGTTCCTTTTTCAGCTCCTGTAAATTTCTTTTTTCCTTCTGTAAGGTTAAACATTTTAACTAGTGATGGTATTTTGTAGTTTAGTCTTTCTATTTCACTTTCTCCCATGCTTTTTAGCTCTGATACTGAAAGTTTTGATGGTATTGTTTTAGCTTCTTCGTGTTTATATTTCCAGTTTAGTTGATTTTGAATTTTTATGCTTTCTAATGATTCTGCGCTGCAGTCTTCTTCGTTGAAGTTATTAAGTATTTCTTTCATTTCTTCTTTTTTATCTTGTTGTTGTTTTTCTTCTGATACTATATCTTCTCTATATATAATTTGAATTTTCCATCTTGATTCATCTATTAGTTGGTTTACTTCGTCTATCTCACATTCTTCTAGTTCTCTTAACTTTGTTGCATCTTTGTGTTTAATGAGTACTGATAGTATCCAGTCTAAACAGCTTCTTGATGATACAAGTCCGTAAGCATTTAGTTTCATTGACCATTTCTGTGTTTGTTTTGGAATATCTCTTATACATCCAATTAGAATTAGTTTATTTTTTGCTCTTGTTAGTGCAACGTATAGAATTCTCATTTCTTCTGATAGGCTTTCTATTTTAATTTTTTCTTTTGCTGCTATTTTAGCTAATGTTTCTCTTTTAATAATAATGTCTCTACTCGTATCAGTTAGCGGGTTGATTGGTCCAATGTAGCTTGGTGCTATTCCAAGGTCTTTGTGTAAAATGACGTCTTCATATGTGTCTCTTAGGTTAAATTTCTTGCCTAATCCTGCAACTAATACTATAGGGAATTCTAGTCCTTTGCTTTTATGTATGCTCATTATTCTTACTACGTTATCATTTTCTCCTAGTATTTTAGCTGCTCCCATGTCTCCCTTACTAAGTTTAACTTTTTCTATAAAGTTTATAAAGTTGAACAGACCTTTAATTGCAGTTTGTTGGTATTGGTTTGCTTTGTCTAGTAAAAGCCTTAGGTTTGCCTGCCTTTGAACTCCACCTGGCATTGCTCCAATGTAGTAATAGTATCCTGTATCTATGAAGAGATGCCAAATAAATTCGTCTATTTTCATATGTCTTAGTTCTTTAGCCCATTTGTTTAGTTTGTTTAAGAATTTTGTGGTTTTATCTTTTAAAATCCCTTCTCCTGCACTGCTGTATTTTTTTACTGCATCAAAGTAAGTGCCTTCTCTATATTTGCTCCTTATATCTACTAATTCTTCTGTAGTGAATCTGCCTATTATTGATCTCATAACGCTAAGTAGAGGAATATCTTGTCTTTTGTTGTCTACTAGTTTTAGCAAGTTTAGAAAAATGCTAATTTCAAGCGCATCAAAATAGCCAGTGTTGGAGTCAGTATATACTGGAATATTCTTTTTCTTAAAAACATCCATAAATATTGGTGCCCATGTTACTGTACTTCTTAAGAGCAGTGCAATATCTCTATAGTCTGCTTTTTTATATATTTGTTTTTTACTGTCATATATTTCGCTACCGACTAATTCATTTATTCTATTAGCTGATATATTTGCTTCAATTTCTGCGTCTTGCATTTCTTCTAACTCTTCATCGCTTACTGCCACTTTGATATCTTCTCCTAAGATTGATGAATCCGTTTTCAGCTTCTCTATTATGTTAACTTCTATCTCTGCATTTTCAAATGGTTTAAAGTCTGCACCTTGATATAGGTATGCATCTTCATCGTAATCAATTTCTCCTATTGTTGTTGACATAATATTTTTAAATATATAGTTGATTCCATCTATAATTTCTTTTCTACTTCTAAAGTTTTTAGATAACACAATTTTTCTATTAAGTGAATCTGCATCCGCACTAAATTCGTTGTATTTGCTAATGAAAAGTGATGGATCTGCTAGTCTAAACCTATATATACTCTGTTTTACGTCTCCAACTAAGAATAAGTTATCCTTTTTCTTCATTTTGTTAATTATTGTTTCTTGTACAATATTACTGTCTTGATATTCGTCTACAAAAATATGCTCAAATTTTTCTTTGTACTCTTCTGCAACTAAATCATTTTGTAAAATCTGCAAAGTATAATGCTCTAAGTCGTTAAAGTCTAGTATTCCATTATCTGATTTTATTTGCTTAAACTTTGCATCAAATGCTTGTATTACTTGCGATAAGGAGCTGATAATTGGTCGGACGTAGTCTAAGTCACTCAAGTATTCTTCTAAATCATTCGCAGTTAAATCATCCTTTAGTTCTCCAACTATTTTCTTTGCTTTGTCTCTTAACTCTTTTGCATTTTCTTTTAAAATTTGATCGTAATCTTTCTTTACTGAGGATAGTTTCATATGGCTCACAGTTTTTAGAGTGTTTACAAAGGATTCAAAGCCATTTTCTAATTCGTTTAAGAGCATATTAATTGTTACTATATCATTTTCAATTGCAGGTAGATACGGGTCTGGTCCACCTGGACTATTTGCAACCTCTTTTGCTTCTTCTAGTTGAGTTAGTGCTCCTGCTAGGCTGATTTTTGCGCTTTTTACAATTGTTTTCACCCAAATGTTTTCGTCCATGTTTTCTCTGTCTATATTAAACATCTGCACTTTTTCATTTACCCATTTGCTTGGGTCTGGCTGACTCATACTAAAGTTATATACTTTTAAAATCATCTCCTGCAACTTATTATCGTCTTTAGTTCCCCCATAGCTGTCAACTAATTGGAGGAAACAAGCATCTCCCTGTTCGTAGAAATCTTCTAGGACTTCGTCTATTGCTTCTATTTTCATTAATGTGCTTTCGGTGGTGTCAGCCATTCTAAATGAAGGGTCTATTCCAATAAAATGAAAATGACTTTTTACAACATTCATACAAAAAGCATGCAATGTGCTTATATTTGCTTTATTTAAGAGGGTTAGTTGTTTTCTTATATGTTCTGTATTTTTATTTGTGTTCTCTAGCTCTTTTGCAATTTTTAGTGCAATTCTTTCTCTCATTTCACCAGCTGCAGCTTTTGTAAATGTTACTATTAGTAGTTTGTCTATATCTATTTTATCGTCAACAACTAAGCGAACTATTCTCTCAACTAATACTGCTGTTTTCCCTGAGCCTGCTGCTGCTGATAGTAAGAGATTGCTCTTACGTGAGACTATTGCTTCATGTTGCTCCTTTGTCCAATTAGTCATCTGCATTCACCCCTAGTTCTTTCTTTATATCTTCAATGATTACTTCTTTGCTTTTTTTGCCGATATTTTTATACCTGTTGCTTTCGATTAAAGTGTCAAATTGGCAAACAGAAGAAAATTCGCAATAAGTACAAGCTGTAATGTTCTTATTCTTTGTTGGATAAACTACCATTTCTCCACTTAACATGCTTTCACATATTTTTTTTGCTTTATGGTTTACATATTCAATTGCATATGCGAAATCTTTTTCTCCAAGCACAGAGGATCTTGCAGACACTGTATTGTCCTTTTTTATTCCTGCTGAAATAACTTCCGAATTTGCTCCCATATCTCTGTCTATACCTCTTAGTATTTTTACGTCATTTACTGCTAACCCTTTCATTTTTAGAGTTTTATTTATTTCTTTTTCAATTTTTTCTTTATCTTTTTCAGATGTGCTAATTAATGGATTGTCGATTTTAAAGTAAAAAACCCCAGCCGGCAATGCATTTGCGCCTTCTGATTTTATTCCAATCATTATCGCGTTAATATACATTAGAAGCTGCATTTGCAAACCATGAAACACTTCGTTAAAGTCAATATTCTTACTGCCAGATTTATAGTCGATTATCTTAATATATAGATCTTCGTCATTTTTGTCTTGCATGTAGTCAACACGGTCAATTTTACCTTCAATATATACTTTTTCTCCACTTGCAAGTTTGGCAACAATTGGTGGATACTCTTTACCTTCTCCAAAACTAATTTCAAAACCCAAAGGAACAAAATCCCCTTTTTTTAGATGCGTAGACAAAACTTCAATTGCTTTTTTACACACTCTTCTGATTAACTCAAACTGATACTTATATCTGTAAGTGCTACTTAGAATTCCTTTTGCAAAGTCTTGCTCAATTACCTCTAAAACTTCATCAGATATTGATTCAATTTCATCAGGTTCTAGTTCATTCCAAACTAGCTCCTTTTCTCCTACAAGCTTCCCAAAATCATCAATCGCTCTATGAAATAGGTTCCCTGCATCCATATGAGTAAACTCGTATTTCTTTCTCTCAGATGGTCTAAGTCCATATGCTATGTAGTGAGAAAAAGGGCAATTTGAAAACCTTTCTAGTCTTGATACGCTTGTTTTGATTTGTTCTCCATACAGTTTTTTAGTTTTTTCACTATTGATGCTATTAGGTTGATTGTCATGAAAAAGCCCTTCAATCACCATTTCAAGTTTGCTTACCCAACTGCTATTATTTGCGTACCAGGAAAATACGCTCTTCCATGTTTCGTCAAAATAGTTAGTATCTTCGTCTATCGTTTTCCGTAGTTTTTCTATTAAGTATTTGAAAGTACTACTTGGAATAGTTATATTATTTGTAGTTTTTATTACATTATTTGCATTGCTTCCGACTTCAATTCCACTAAAAATTTTCTTTATTTTATCAATAATTAGCGATTGTCTAAGCGCTTTTCCTTCCGCGTCTGCAAGAGCATAGCTCAAGAATAGCCTTTCATTTGGCTTTGCAAGAGCTAAGTAAATTGCTAACTTTTCTTCGTATATTCTACTACTAGAGTCAAGACCTAAGTTTATTCCTTCTCTTCTTAATCGTAGTCTTTCGTGCTCCTCTAAAATTCCGCCGCTATCATTTATAGATGGAAGGATGCCGTCGTTTACGCCCACAACAAATAATGCCTTCAAATCATGGCTTCTTGACCTTTCAATACTCCCTACTAGTACTTGATCTATTGTTGCAGGTATTACTCCAATTTCACTGGCAATAAACCCTGCTTTTAGAATCTCTCCATATTCTTTTAAAGTTACAATATTATCTCCTAATATTTCAACCATCTGCTCTAAAATAGCTGAAACTGTATTCCAAATTTGTGTATTTTCATTGGCATAATCATATCTTTTACTGTCTTTTAATTCGTCTATCCATTTTATAAGCTTCTTTTCAATTTGTAAATCTGTTAATAATTTAAGCAACTCGCTAGTAATCTTTGAAACCTGCATTTTTGCCTTTGTTTTATTTCTAAATTTAGTTAGTGGCCGAACCACTCTTTGTCTTATTTCATCGATTTCTATATTAAAACTATTTTCTTTTTCTTCACTAGTAAGCTCAAACCCAAAATTGTCTTTTTGCCACCTATCTCCTCTAATTCCATAACGCAATACATAGTTTTCTAATTTCTCATGTTCATCTTTTTCTACATTAGATAGTCCTGTTTTTAGATAACGAAATACATCGTCATATCTAAGATTCTTGCTAGCTATGTCAATAGCAGACAAAATTAGCTCTATTATTGGGTGTTCTATAATCTTTCTTTTTTCATCCATAAAATAGGGAATTTGATATTCTTCAAATGCTCTTTTTATTAAAGGATTATACCCTTTAGAATCAGCAGTAATGACTGCAACGTCGCGCCACCTGTACTCACGTTCTCTGACTAGGTTTATAATCTCTGCTGCTACATTCTCTACCTCTTGATATGTGTTCACTGCCTCAAAGATTTTTACATCTTCACTTCTATCAATAAATTTTTTATATGGATGAGCATATAGTTCTTGTTCAATATGTCTAATGACCTCTGATTTTGTAGTCTTAGCGTTTTTGTTGTCTAAGTTTAGTATTTCCTCGGAAATGTTTTGTCGTTTCGCCATTTTTCTTGTATTATTAAATGTATTTTTGACTGTTTGAAACAAGTCACTGCTTCTCTCGTCTTCACCAGTCTCCATTGTAAAGCTTACTGTTATCTCTTTGGCTGTTTTTGTAAGCTCCTCGATGATTTTCATTGTTTGAGGAGTCATTTTATGAAATGAATCAATCCAAATTTCCGACCCTTGAAGAAAGCTTGATTCTTTAATCTTTTCAACTAATAGATTAATATAGTCCTCTGTATCTATGTATCTCTTTTCAAGATAATTATTGAATGCTTGAAAAATCAAAGTAATATCTTTCATTTTCATACTTATAATGCTGTTTTCATTAAAACAGGGTGATGTTTTATTTAACACATTTTTTTCTTCATTGAGGCAAGGGGACGTTTCACTTGTCTCATTTTTTTCTTTGTTTAATTCAAGCAAATCTATAACTTCAATGCCATGCTGTTTCATTTCTATTATTACGTCATTCAATTTTGTAATAAATCCCTCTTGTCTATATGCTTTTTTATAGATTGTCAAATCATCGCCTAGCTCGTTTAGGAGTTTTCTAAGTATCATTTGTTTTCCTATGTCGTTAATATGCGTTTTAGATAAGCCGCCAACCTCGTTAAAAACTTTGTGCGCCAGCCTCGAAAAGCTTAGAACCTCAACTTGAATAATGCCCTCTTTCTCCATTTTTTTAATTAAATCTCTTTCTGCTTGCAATGTAAATTGCTCTGGCACTATTAGTATTAGATTATTCTCTGCAGAGGCGTTTATTCTTTCATTTATCTCTGAAATAATATGATGTGTTTTTCCAGCGCCCGAACGCCCAATAATGTATTTTAGTTTCATAATGTATTACCTCGCTCTTAATCGTCTCAATTTATTGAAAGTTAAATTACTAGTCTTACTACTATTTCTCTTTAAAAACATGTATTCCTTCAAATATTTTTCTTCCCACTGTTATTCATCAATTGTGCAAACTTTTTAATCCTTCCTTCTGATAAGTTAGAAATATTCTTTTTACCATCAATAGGCTTTTTTTTGTCGTCTTTCTTAGAAACCATTTTCACAGTAAATTTTTCAATAAAGTTCATCTTGTCAAATGAGAACTCTCCACCGAAATGTTCTTTAGCTATAGCATTACTAAGAAGTTCTTTTGGAAAATTATTGTCTATTTGACTTAAAGCCTCAGCTCCTTCGTGCATGCAGCATATGTAAAAGCCGGTTTTCTTGTTTTTTAACTCATTTAAGTTGTTTTCGCAAAATTCTTTCACTTCTTTTCGAATTTGTCCAATGTAAATCGAGCTTCCAATTATTACCTTGTCGTACTTCGATAAATCAATATCATTATTCATTTTAAGATTGTGTATGTCTACACTCCCATCCAAATTCTTCGCTAGTATACTAGCACATTTTTCAGTGCTTCCATATTTTGTTGCATAAATTATTATTGTGTTCAAAATAATAACCCCCATTCAAATTCTACTTTAGTTTTCTAATCAAGTACTATTATACTATATTTTTTCACACAGTTTTTCCACAATTACAACATTTTTATTCCTAACTTGAAATGTATACTAAAGATGTACCAAATAAAATATAGAAAAGGAGAGAAACAAAATGAAAAAATTTACGGTTTTAGTGTTAGTAGTAATTATGACCTTAGGAGTTGCAGGTAGCGCTTTTGCAGTAGAGACTCTTGATACAAATGACATGCAGCAGCGTGAGGAAAGACAATCAAAAGCAAGTAACAGATTTGAGGCTATGAAGGAGTTTAATGATGAACATGATCAAATTAGAGTGTTGCGTATTGAACGAAATCACTTGCAAATTGAAAGAATGGAAAAGGCAGGGGTAATATACGACCTACTAATTATTGCATGGGATAATAATGAAACAGAAAAGTTGAGAGCAGCTAGAGAAATCAGAAAAGAAAACATTGAAATAAACAGAGAGATTAGAGCATTACATGAACAAGTTAGAACAGCACGAAAAGAATTTAAAGAAAACGTTAAAGCTGGAGACTTCGCCACAGCGCAGATTCATGTTGATGAAGTTATAAAGCTACTTGGAGAAATCAACAGACACAATAACATTAAAGTAACAAACTTAGATGAAATCATTTCAGTGCTACAGTAAGTAAAAAATTGTTTTAGCAAAGACTGAAAAACCAGTCTTTGCTTTTTAAAGCAGATTAAAGCATTCGTATATACTAGTGCGCTATTCCTTGACTAGAAGAGATGTATGGAATATGATTAGCATAGATAATAATGAGCTGATCAAATTTTCACCTGCGCTAGCAGTTAGTATTAGGTGTTTAGTTAAGTTATCAATAACTACTATTCACTAATTGGAGGACAACCATGAAACATATTTTTGTGATTGATGATGAGGTAAAAATAAGAGATTTAATTAAGCTATATCTTGTAAAGGAGAACTACCAAGTTACTCTGTTTGAAGACGGCAGCAATGTCGTCAAAGAAATGCAACGATTAAAACCTGATTTATTGGTCTTAGATATTATGATGCCAAACGTTAATGGTCTTGATCTTTGTAAGGAGATTAGAAAGAATAGTGAGATTCCCATTATATTTGTTTCTGCTAAGGATGAAGAATTTGACAGGGTGCTTGGTTTAGAACTTGGAGCGGATGATTATTTATCTAAACCTTTTAGTCCTAGAGAGTTAGTAGTTAGAATTAAGAATATTTTTAAGCGCATAGATAAAGCAACCTTGCCTGCTGAAATATTTGAGTTACACGACATTGTTGTCAATCTAACAGACCGTACTACTAGAAAAGGAAGCAGAGAATTAATTCTAACCACAAAAGAATTTGAATTGTTTAGTTTTTTGATTCAAAATAGAAACCAACCTTTCACCCGCGAGCAGTTGCTCAGTAGAGTATGGGGATATGATTATTTTGGAGACGAAAGAACCATAGATGATTTAGTCAAGAGAATTAGAAAAAAGCTTTCAGCGTTGATTCTATGGTTGAAATTCGAACCGTGTGGGGCTACGGTTATAAGGTGGTTGAATAGCATGAGCAAAATTGAAAGAAAACTTATATTTTCATATTTCTTGGTTATACTCATTGCCTTTGTTACTATCGGCATTTCTTTTAGTGTTTTCTCAAATACACATTTGTTAAGAGAAGCCAGGCAACAATTAAGAAAAGAAGCATCTTTTATGGCTACACTTCTAAAACCTATGCCACTTGATAGTAATGCTATCTCGCAAAGAATTAGACGTAACCATTCTATACGATTAGCAGGTAGGTTATTTGAATCTGAAATTATAATTTTAGATTCAAATAGAAAGCTGATTTTTCAAAACGCAGAGGATTTTAATATTCGTGAGTTTAGGAGCATTTTGAATTCATCAACTCCACGAAGAGAAGGATTTCTAATTGAAAGAGCTGAAATAATATCTCCTGATGACCAATTAAAAGGCTACGTTTTTTTGCTCATTAAAATAGAGAACATAACTTCTCTTAACAAGCTCATGCTTAATACCTTATTTACTAGCTTTTTAATTGCTGGGTCAATCGCTTTATTAATAGGGTCTCTATTTGGAAGAAGAATTGCTAAGCCTATCAGCCATCTCAATGATACAATGTTAAATTTTTCTCTCAACAATTCAAGCGACTCTGTAGAGATAAACACAAAAGATGAAATTTCTGAGCTTGGGCAATCTTTTAATCAGATGATTAAAAAAATACATGCTCTAGATGAAGAACAAAAAAGATTCTTACAAAATACTTCACATGAACTTAAAACTCCACTTATGTCCATTCAAGGTTATGCAGAGGCTATTAAAGATGGAATAGTAACTGGTGACAAAGTTGATAGTAGTCTTAATATTATAATTGAAGAAAGCCAGAGGCTAAAAAAAACAGTATATGAAATTATTTATCTTACGAAGCTTGAAAATGCAAACGAAAAATTTTCTTTTGAAAATAAAGATCTTGCTTCTTCAATAGAGAAGTCCATAATAAGTGTACAATCCCTGGCTAGTGACAAAAATATATACATTAAGAATGAAGTCGAAAAAGATACAATAGTAAGTATCGATGAAGATAAACTCATAAGAGTACTTATTAATATTCTTGGCAATGCAATTAGGTACACCAATAAATTAATTATTATTAATAGCATATGCACATCAAAACATATTGAACTATTTATCATTGATGATGGAAATGGCTTTGAGGCAGGCGTAGAAAATAAAATATTTGAACGCTTCTATAAAGGTAAAGATGGAAGTACTGGTCTTGGACTTACTATTTGTAAAACAATTGTAGGTAAGCATGGTGGCTCTATTTCTGCCTATAACAAATCACCACATGGTGCAGTGTTTAAGATAATTTTGCCACTTACTAAGAATTAATTCCTAGCAAGAAAGCTGTGGCTTTGTCTTACGGCGTAGGATAAGAATTTAAAATGAAACCTCACGAGCTTCTCGAACTTAAATCTAGTTAAAACAGTTTTAAAAAAATATTTACTCTCTATACTTTATGTGTTATACTAATTTGAACAACAACTAAATATTTATCGTTATGGGTGCCATGTGCTGAGAGGATAATATCCAACCATTTGAACCTGTAGGTTAATGCCTGCGTAGGGAAAGCGAATGTTTACGACGTAAACGTGAAGAGCTTTTTCTTCATGTTTTTTTTATTTCCTAGGTTTCGATAAATATAAAAGAATCTTCGATTCTAATCCACGGGGTTGAACTCCGAGGTATTTCAAAGGATGATTCTCTTGAAACTTTGTCAGGCATTCATCCTCTCCCACAAGGGGAGAGGTTTTCCGCCCAAGTCGTTATAAAAACTAAATTTAGGAGGGTTTTTATGTTTGAAAATTTATTTGAGTTAAGTACTGCTTCAAAAATTGTGTTGTTCGTCTTATTCGGCGTTTCCGTTTACGGGCTATACTATTTGAAGAAGCAAGATAAAGTAAAATTTACCACCAAGATGCTTGTCGTAGCAAGTATGTGCATTGCTCTGTCTTTTGTTTTGTCGCATATTAGGCTTTTTAGACTGCCACAAGCCGGCAGTATTACAGCAGCTAGTATGTTACCTATGTTTTTGTTTGCTGTTATGTTTGGACCAAAAGCAGGAATTATTGCTGGAGTCGCTTATGGATTTTTACAATTTATTCAAGATGGATATGTAATACATGAAATGCAGTTTTTACTTGATTACCCTTTAGCATTTGGAGCAATGGGATTGGCTGGTTTATATAAAAAAAATATTGCCATAGCTTCATTGATAGGTGGTTTAGCAAGAACTTTCATGCACTTTTTATCTGGCTTCATTTTCTTCGGAATGTATGCACCAGAAGGAATGAATCCTGTAATCTATTCTTTTATATACAACATTTCGACATCTGGAGTTGATACTCTTATAGTTGTTTTGTTATGCTTTGTTCCTCAAATTAAGACTTTACTTAAACGACTTCAAACAATCTAATACTAAAGACCACAGGGACAATCCCTGTGGTCTTTAGAGTATCATAAACAGATAATCTGAATAACAATTGGAACAACTAGTAAAACAAACAATATCATGCTAGCAATTTGCCTAATTGTAGTTCCTTTAATCATTTTTATGTTTTTAACACCTTATTCGTCACATTGCTATCCAATAAATGATCAGCTTTCGCTTTCGGCCTACTACCTTGCTGTCTACGCTTAACATCATAAGTTACCCGATGGTGTCCAAGAAAGACGCGCTATGAGTGATTTGCTAATCTTTCTCAGCGGGGTTCCCAACCGCTATATGTTACACCCTTCGTGGCACACACTCCGCCCCTTGACATATTCAGTTTTCATGGCTTGTGATAGTTATATTTTGGTTCTTTTCCATATTTTTTGCATATATTATTAATGTATTCAAAAAACTCCTCCCATCAAATTGTATTTTAAAAATTTCATCTTTCTTTCTATTGCTCATATAGAAAAATATTAATTTATCATTTAGACTTTACACATTCTATGTTATACTAACTTTGATAACAATTCAATATTTATCGTTATGGGTGCCATGTGCTGAGAGGATWWTRTCCAACCATTTGAACCTGTAGGTTAATRCCTGCGTAGGGAAAGYGANTNTTTACGACRTAAACGTGAAGAGCTTTTTCTTCAYGTTTTTTKTNTTNCCTAGGTTTCGATAAGTATAAAAACTAAATTTAGGAGGGTCTAAATGTTTGAAAATTTGCTTAAACTAACCGCAGTGTCAAAACTTTTATTATGATTCGCTCATAAAAAAGTACATTCACTCGATTTCATACTAACTACATACTATATAGTGGTTTGCAAAGAGACAAAATAAAATTCACTACGAAAATGCTTGTTATTGCTAGTATGTGCTAGCTGCTTTAATTGGCAGCTAGGTCGTTTCTTCATGCACTTTTTATCCGGTTTTATTTTCTTTGGGATGTACGAATGAACCCTGTAATTTATTTGGTTATTTATAATATTTCTACAACTGGTGTAGATACGTTTTTAGTTGTTTTACTATGCTTTGTGCCTCAAATTAAGTCTTTACTTAAATGATTGCAAGCAATTTAGCTCAAATGCATTTAGTTTCAAAGAACAAAATTTTCTAATTCTCAGTGAAGACCGCTGGACAGCCCTACGGTCTTCCGAACTACCTATAAAACATAAACTTTCGCTTAATTTACTACATCATTTTTAAAGCACAACAGATTGTGAATATTGACTGTATGTCTAAACACATTTGCTGATATATTCTCTGGTCCAAGTTTTACTATCCAAAAATCAAACGTTGAACGGGTGCTAGTATTATCTTTGTCTGCTGATACTGAAGCTCCTGCAAGTATAAATCCACCATCTTTCGTATGTTCTATACTCTCCACTAAATCCCAGCCACTTCTGCCTATAGATTTTTCCCATTCTATACTCCCTTTTTTATTTAGTTTCACTATCCAAGCATCTCCACTCCCATAGTTTTGCGACACGTCTCCGTCTGCCGAAAGCGTTACCCCTACTACTACAAATCCTTCGTCTTCTGTTTGCACTACACTCCTCGCGAAATCGCTACTACCTCCACCCAAGGTCGTCTCCCAATCAACTTCTCCCTCGTTATCTAGCTTTATTATCCAAAAATCCTCAAGTCCACTATTTTCAGAAATATCTTCATCTGATGAACTCATGCTTCCTGCTACTATAAATCCTCCATCTTTAGTCTGTCTAATACAGTTAGCTGAATCAGCGAAAGTACCACCTAATGTTTTTTCCCATTCAATTATTCCTTTTTCATCTAATTTTATTATCAAAGCGTCAGTACTCCCATCTTCTAAAGGCGCATCTTCAATTGATACTCGTACGTTTCCTGCCACAATAAATCCTCCGTCTTTTGTCTGGCTTATACTATTAGCTATATCTGAAAAAGTCCCACCTAACGATCTGTCCCATACTATTTGCCCCGTGTTGTCTAACTTCACTACCCAATAATCCAAATTCCCTTGATTTAGAGACACATCTCCATCTGATGATCCCGAATACCCTGCCATTATAAATCCGCCGTCTCTAGTTTGCTCTATACTATGAGCTACGTCACCGTTACTACCACCTAAAAACTTCTCCCACTCAATGTCTCCTCTACTATCTAATTTTACTACCCATGCATCCATTCCCTTATAATTTACTGATACGTCTTCACTAGATAAAATTGAACCACCTGCCAGTATAAATCCATCATCTTCTGTCTGCTTTATGCTGTTTACAGAATCTTCTGTACTTCTACCTAAAGATTTTTCCCACTCTATGTCTCCTATTTTATCTAATTTTACTATCCAAATAATATTAGAACCTCCACTTGATGCTACATCTCTATCTACTGAGAATGCAACTCCCGCCACTATAAATCAGCACTGAGGAGTAAATATTTTTATTTTAACCTACAAGGCATCTCTTATAGCACCTTACTTTACAAAATTTGACAATTGGTCATTTCCATTTTCAG
>NVVX01000042.1 GCA_002733545.1 Alkaliphilus sp. | reverse complement strand
AACATATGTTATTGCAAAATTCAAGTGCAATAAGACGTTTCACGCTTTTTATACTTAATATACGCAAGTCAAATTCGTCATCCTAACTCACGACTGAAGTCACGAGTATGCGGTCGACAATTATCAATTAAAAGCACATATTTTTGATTTTTCCCAACATCGCTAATTTTCAGAGCTTTATAATCTCATAGGAAAAATCGAGATGACAACAATAGTCGTCTGACGTTCGTAGTTAGTACTCTTTGGCATCAACAATGATGTGTTTTTTTAGAAATTCAGGAAGATTTTCCAGGTCTGAACTAATTGTAAAAACAAAATCTACATTATACTTAGTTGCTAATATTTCAATGTTCTCAAAGAAAACTTCCGTTTCGGTTAATTCTTTCTTAGTTATTTTTAGCAAAGCATCAATATAAATTGACTCTATATCATAATTAGATGCTATAATCCCACTAACAAATCCTAAAAATGCTACGTCATCGTTAATTACATAGTCTTTTACA
The DNA here is from genome assembly GCA_002733545.1 of Alkaliphilus sp. GTDB lineage: Bacteria > Bacillota > Clostridia > Peptostreptococcales > NVVX01. Next base: position 19,768 of record NVVX01000042.1, on the reverse strand, counting down.
CCGATAAATCTTCCTCTGTGGTCTATTTGAAACATATGTCTACTGTCAAAGTCTACAAAGACTACGTAACCTTTCGATTTCTTAATGGAGTCGTTTGCAGCAATTATTATTTTTTTTGTTTTTCCAGTGCCTTTATTCCCAACTATAAGTTTAATCACATGAATTCCCTCCTTTTTTTTTATTGTACATAGTAATATACTTCTACTCTTTCTGCACATTTCCTGCATAATATCCATTATTTTTTACAAACTATTCAAATATTTAAGCGCTTTTCCATCTAGGAAGTTTGCCTTGCTTCCTTGGAACCTATTAGTTTTCCACATAGTATCATGAATTTCGTCTCTTATTTTCCACCAGCTCATATTCCAATTAACAAACAACGATTTTCCTCTTGGCGCTCTTCCTATCAATCTCTGAACTGCAATGTTTGGGCTTAAATGCTCTAGAAAAACTATTACCCTCTCTTTGTATTCTTCTACAGAGATCATCTTGATTTCTTCATTCGTATACATTGTACCCATTTCAGTGTCTTTCAAAATATAAAGCGCATGTAGCTTCACTTGTTGTGTTCGTATAGCTGAAAGCACCTTTGCGTTTTCTACTACGTCAACCATTGTGTCCCACGGAAGATTTAAAATCAAATGAGTACAAATATCAAATCCATATTTATTGATTTGAAAAACAGCATCTAAGTATTCTGCTAAAGTATGTCCTCTATTAATTTTCTCTAAGGTATGATAATTTACAGTTTGAAGTCCTAGCTCAATGGTTATTTCCACCTTGTACTTTTCTTTTATTTGGCTTAAAAAAAGCAAATATTTTTCAGAAATACAATCAGGTCTAGTAGAAATGCTAATTTCAACAACATCTTCTATAATTGCCTGATTTATCACTCGCTTAAATTCTTCAAACTCAATATATGTATTGCTATAGTTTTGAAAATATGCTATAAATTTATTAACATTGTACTTTTTTTGAATGACTTTACGATTTTCTCTTAGTTGCTTTTTTACATCATAGTAGTTTGGAAGATTTTCAAATCCTGCACCTACATCACCACAAAAATTACAACCTCCGACACCAAGATTTCCATCGCGATTAGGACAGGTTATTGGTAGATTTATCGGTAGTTTATATACTTTCTCACCATATTTTTCTTTTAAATATCTAGAGTATGCAAAATATGGTAGTTTGTTAACATCCATAATTAGTCCTTCCTTAATCACCATATAGTTTATGTTGGAAYKWKYWMWAYMTMTANAYTYKYCTTNGRSTTTTTTTCTAAGTTTAGATATCATAGATTTTTCAGGTTTTCTTTCTTGAGATTCTCCTAGAATAATTTTTGAAATTTCGTTGTCCTTGCAAAACTTATCTATTGTCTCAATTATCCTAGATGATCTTAAAACGATCATTTGCGCATCAGCAGTTTTTGAAATCTCGAACAGGTACTCTAAAGCTTCTCCTTCTTCTGAATTTCCAAGAATATTTAACCCTTCAGGTGCTACGTGCAAAACATATAATTCGCCTTCGGCTTTTTTTCTAATCTCTACACCTACATTAATCAATCTTTCACACGTTTTTTGCTGAGTKACACATACTGCAATATTCTTTTTCTTCTGCACTATAGGTCCCCCTCACTTCCTGTATATTATTTGCTAATATCTTCAAATATAATTATCATTATACTTTAATCAAAAAAACTACAGATGTAATAGGTTCCAACCTATTATATCTTCTCATCTATTATACTATATTTTTATCACATTGTATTTAATTAATTTTTCCAGTATTTTTGTTTAATGATCTCTCAAATAGGGCATTTTTCTGCCAAGTCGTTATATCAAAACCTTTTCCATCTTTCAGATGAGGGTTTTGATGAAACTTTGTCAGGCTCCGCCCAAGTCGTTATATCAAAACCTTTTCCATCTTTCAGATGAGGGTTTTGATGAAACTTTGTCAGGCTCCGCCCAAGTCGTTATAAAGACAAGCCCTAACTGTAGGTCGTTAGGGCTCTTTTTAGATCGCGCAATTTTTTCTCAGCAATATTGGACCATATGGTTTATCTGTTATGGTTGATGTTTCTGGCGTAACTAGAATATCTACGCACTCCTCAATATCAATTTCAATTTTACCATATCCCACATGTATATCTTTAGTAATGCTATTTTTTAACTCAATTCTGCTGTACGCCTCTAATTTCGGATTGTAAACCCACATCCAATAAGTACAAAAATCACCCTCTAATTCTTCAATATTCGGCAATTTAAAAGTTGCTACATATGCAGTCTTACCTATCATATCAATATATACTGTCCCTCCAAAAATACCTATCAAACATGGAATTAAACATATTTTAATTATTCCTTCTGGAAGTTGAGCATCTAATGCTGGTATACATATTTTACTCCCAATTTCAATTACATTCGGATCTGCAATTTGCGGATTTGCTTCAATCATATCTTTTACAGTTACTCCATGTTCGTTTGCTATACTAAATAGAGAATCACCTATTTTAACAATGTATATTTCCCCGTTCTCACAAAATTTCTCAGGTGGTATTGGCGTTATTTCACCTGGAATACAAATTTGTTGACCTGGAACAATGATATTAGGATTGGTAATTTGGGGATTAGCCTCCATCAGAATTCGTAAATCAATTTCGTATCTGTTTGCTATTCTAAACAATGTGTCTCCAGGTCGTACAATGTATATTGTTCCGTTTTCACATTCAATCGGACATGGCATCTGATAGTTCTGGCTATACGACGTTTGATAGTTCTGCAAATATGGCATTTGATAATTTTGCATAACTGACATTTGGTAATTATTCATAAATGGAATTTCGTATGGCACTTGATACTTATAATACATATAATCACTCCTTAAATACTGTGGTTGCATATGGTGTTGCTCACCCAGCATATTTGTTAAATTGAGTAATTGGATTCTCAATTTTTCTTTATCATTATATGTATTAATCTAGTAATTGTTAAACACTACTCTATTTCTTTTATCAACCTAATTCCATTCTCAGTTTTAGCAACTTTCTTTTCCTTTAAAAGTCTCCCTAGTGCTCTTTTAAACGAATTTTTACTAATCGGAAGATAGTTTCTAATTTCTTCAGGGCTGCTTTTATCATTCAATGGGAGCGATCCATGATTTATTATCAATAAATTTAACAATTCCTCCGCATCGTCATCCATCTGCATATGTGCGACCTGTCTTGTAGATAAATCAACCTTACCATCTTCTCTAATTTTTATAACTCTAAACTTTCCTTTATCACCAATTCCATAATCCTTAAAGTTTTCCGAATTATGAACAAAGCCTAGATACTTACCGTCAATCGCAACGAAAATTCCTAGTCTAGCACTCTTTCCATATACTATGCCTTCTACCATGTCTCCAGCCGTAAAATCTTTTCCTGCATCAAGCTCTAAATCGATTTTCATGGTGGTGCATATTCTCTCACTCTTGTCTAAGTATATTTTCACCAAATATTTCTTTCCTCTTTTAAGGCTACATGTTTGTTCTTTAATCGGAAGTAGAACATCTTTACTTAACCCCCATTTTAGAAAAGCACCGATTTTTGTGTTATCAACCACTTCCAAATATGCAAGTTCACCTACTTGACCAAATGGAGTTAAGAATGTCGCAGTCAGTCTACCTTTTGAATCTTTATATACAAACACGTCAATGTCATTTCCAACTTTCAAGCCTTCTTTCACTTCGCTTGCTGGAAGCAATACATTCATTTCGCTATTAGTATTTTCTGCCTCTAAAAATAATCCAATTTTGCTTTCTCTAACTATTTTTAACGTATTTACTTTGCCTATATTAAGCATTTTAAAAATCCCTCTCCTATCACAGACTATTTATAGTTTACCTACATCTGCTACTTTTATTTTAGCATACAATCTTTAAAACTCCTAGCTACACTGTCTGATATTTTGCAATATAGCATTTTTCAATGTCCCTTATAGAAAAAGCTTTACATTTTAGATAAGAGTGTGTATAATACATATTGCACCCCCCACTATGGGGTAGGGTGAATAATAACTTGATTGGAGGACTTATAAATGTTTCATATTAAAACTAATCGCACGTTCACATTTGTCAGGCAATATGGATTTGTTTTCACATTAATGGTTGCTATAGGAGGATTGTGGTATCCCAAAATAGGATTACTCGTTTTGCCTGTTATGATTGGACTAATACTAACATCATTTTTTAAGGGACGTTACTGGTGTGGTAACATTTGTGCTCACGGGAGTCTTTTTGATTCTGTAATAATCAAAGTTAGTATGAACAAAAACATACCTAAATTATTTAGATCAAGGTATCTATACTTACCTTTCTTTTTATTTTTTGGGTTTAAGGTTATCAGTGGATTAATTAGAGTGTCCGCAATTTATGGAAGTGCATCATACTTTGATAGAATGGGGTTCATTTTTGTATCTAGCTACATCATGGTTACACTCCTAGGTGGAACTCTTGGTGTCTTGTTTGCACCGAGAACGTGGTGTAATTTCTGTCCAATGGGTGTTCTACAAAAAATTTCTTACTGGTTTGGCAAGAAAATAGGCGTGACAAAAATTACGGACGAAAAAATAACTGTTGCAAGTCCAGACATGTGTCATTTGTGTGGTAAATGCGAGCGTGTATGCCCAATGCAATTAGCGCCATATAAAGATTTCAAACCAAATCATCAATTTGAAAATGAAAACTGCATTAAGTGTGCAACATGTGTATACAACTGTCCAGCTCATATTTTAACGCTTTCTAATGAACATACAGGCAGTTACATCAAGAACAATGTCAACCTCTTAGGTTATGAAAACCGACAAAAAATCAAATCTGTCATCTCAAATATCGAAAGGATGCCCAACGATATAATTCAATATACGTTTAAGTTTATAACGCCTAAAACTGTACACTATAACGCAGGACAATTCATTTTAGTGCAAATAAAAAAACATAAAGAAATGTTCAGAGCTTATTCAATTTCTTCTTTTAACGAGGATGGAAGAAGTTTAAGTGTTACAGTGAAAAAAGCAATAAATGGATATGGCACAACGCAAATATTTGAGAACTTTAACCTCGGAGATGAAATAATTTTAGATGGTCCAATGGGAAGAGACTTATTAGTAGATGAAAAAGCAGAAAAAGTGCTTTTAATCGGAGGAGGCATTGGGATTACACCATTTGTTCCAATTGTTACTGATTTAGTTAGAAACCGCTCTAATGTTACAAATATTAAACTATTATATGGAGCAAATAAAGAAAGCGAATTTATTTATAACGATGAATTTAAATCTTTAGAAAATGGGAATAATAAATTTGAATTGCGCAAAATTGTGGCTTTTGATAATGATTGGACAGGTCGAAAGGGCTTTGTAACTGAGCATATGGCGGACATTAAAGACATTACTGATTACAAAGTGTATCTATGTGGGCCACCTCCAATGATTAATGCTTCTCTTAAAAAATTGGAAGCTCTTGGTGTCAAAAATGAAAACATTAAGTACGAAAGTGCATAGTGATAAGGAGACTATTATGAAAATTGCAGTCATTGATACAAAAATATGTGACAAATCACCATTTTGTCCAGTAAAGCGAATTTGTCCAGTTGGGGCTGTAACACAAAAGACTAGTTTTTTAAAAAGCGAAGCCCCAGTAATTGACCCTGAAAAATGTATAGGATGTAATAAATGTGTTGTAGTTTGCCCAATGAAAGCTGTGACAATGGTGAAACAGAAGAGCTAAACAGGCTATATCGAGTAGCTAGAAAATAGGATAATTAGTCCTATTTTCTTTGCTCTCACAGAACCGGACTTACGTTTTCCGTATCCGGCTCCTGAAATTTCTAATCAAACTATCTATAGTTTGACAACAATCCAACATCATATTCACATAGGTCGATTAGCTTGAGGTCTTGGAAATACCTATTAGGTAGTAACTTGTGTATTATATGGACATTAGAGTTCTTCCACTTTGTTACAGCCATTTTAACTCCTGTCCCTTTGATTCCAAGTTTCCTCATCTCTTTATGCATCTTTTTGTACGTTTTCCACTGCTTCATTATTATCATCCGCAGGCGTCTTCTTATCCAACCCATCAAATCCTTCACCAATGTCTTTATGTTAGCTGCACGATAATAGTTCATCCAACCCCTAAGCACAAGATTTAATTCCTTGATTACAGATTCAAGTTTTCTTCCTGCATTCCTCTTAGTTATTTTACGCACCTTATCTTTAAACCTTTCAACCCTCTTAGATTGTACACCCACACGTGTTTCGTATATAACAAATCCTAAAAACGATACTCCATCATATACGCTTGTTATCCCAGTTTTTTCTTGATTGACCTTTAATCTTAGTTCCTTCTCTAGGATATTTGTTGCAATGGCTTTATAGTTGCCAGCTTCTCTTTTATCTTTGGCGAATATCAGTATATCGTCAGCATAACGCACTATCCGAATTCCCTTTTCCTTCATTTTCTGGTCAAAGTTGTTCAGGTAAATRTTGCTAATTAACGGCGATATTACCCCGCCCTGCGGACTTCCTAATGTTGTTTCGCTATATACACCATGGTGCATAATTCCAGATACAAGGAAACTTTTTATCAGCTCTAATACTTTACCATCACTTATTAACTCGCTAAGTGAGTCAATAATTATCCCATGGTCTAACGTATCAAAACATTTACTTAAGTCCATATCTACAACGTGTCTAAGTCCATACCTGTTCATAAAAAGGTCTGCTTTTGCTACTGCTTSCTGTTGTGAGTGATTTGGTCTGTATCCATAACTTGATGGATGGAATGTTTTATCAAAATACGGTTCTATAATGTTCACTATGGCTTGTTGTACTACCCTGTCTTTTACCGTTGGTATCCCTAATGGTCTAGTTCCCCCATCTGGCTTTTCTATTTCTACTCTCCTCACAGGGYNTTGATTCATACGTGTTGGTTTTCAGCTGTTCATGAAGAAGTGCAATATTCTCGTCAAGTTTTAGAGAAAAATCAATAATGCTTTCTCCATCTATTCCTGGAGCTCCTTTATTCTTTTTGACTCTCTTAAATGCTTCTTCTAAGTTTCCTCTTCTATATATCTTGTCGATTAAGCTGTATAGCTTCTTCATTTCCTTTACCTCCATTGTTGCTACATCTTCTCACATCTCTCAGTTCGACTATATGTTCTTTACCAAGGTAACTTGACGYCTCTAGCTCACAGGCAATCATATCTTCGTTATTCTCGGCTACTTCATATCTACATTGTCGTGATATCTCGCAATTTATTTTATGCCAAATAGACGGACCTTCAGGCATTTCAGCCTTCTTTTAACGTTTTCATCTTTCTTCAAGCTGTTCGTTGATATACTTTGAAATCTCTTTAGCCCTTCGCATCTGATATACTCTTTTGAAACATATCAGTCACATCAACTGATGATGTGTCACCTATATTTTCTCCTCCATACGATTACTCGCTTTCATTGGTGTAGGTTTAATCACTACTACGACTTCATCTGCATACTACACTCTAATGATATCCCTTGCTTTCGCTTGTGAATATCACCTACAACTACGAATGCAGTACTTCCAAGGTTAAGTTGTTTCGCCTGTTGCGCAAACGACCATCAAAACACACGTGACTAAGCTAATTTTTGGACTTCCCCACTTTATGGAAGGTAATCCATCACATGTGCCAACATTGGTTTGCTTTCGCTCCGTTCTCACAACCGCCATCAGCTTCCTTCAGACCCTTTCGTCACCGAAAACGCCCTTGCTTACAGCTTGTCTTCCCATTAGCTAGGTGACAGGTTCTCTATAAATCCATCGGCTCGACAACATGCCTCGCAAACATAAGAGAATCTTCGATTCTAGACCACGGTACGAATCCCGAGGTATTTAAAAGGATGATTCTCTTGAAGTTTGTCAGGCGTTCATCCTGCCCACACAAGAGCATGTTTTCTGCCCAAGTCGTTTTTGAAAATTTTTACATTAGTTCATAAAACTCAATAAGATGGTATGTACAAATGGATGAAGAGCCAAGGTGCTTCATCCATTTGTGTAATCAAAATGGCAGCGTGACAAGCTATTTTAATTCATTTTCCCAACATACATTGCCACTACAAGTGAAACAAAAGTAGTTTTAAGAACCTATAAGCTGTCAATATTTTTTTGCTTCACAAAAATGCTTAAAACTGTTATAATGCTTGAGGGACATTGTAGATATTTGAAATCACAAAATTAAAATGTAGTATGCAACATACTCATACCCATAGGAGGAAAATAATATGTTTGTTGAATGGATTGGATACGCTGCATCTGTGCTAGTAGCTGTGTCTTTATTAATGAGCTCTATAGTTAAATTAAGGTGGTATAATTTAATAGGCTCAGGTTTGTTTGCTGTTTATGGTTTTTACATTGGAGCTTTCCCTATAACGACAATAAATGCTTTTATTTTTTGTATTAATATATATTATTTAATCAAAATTTATACTGCTAAAGAATACTTTGAAGTAGTCGAAATAGGTAAGGATGACATGTATTTGAAACATTTCATTAACTACTTTTATACAGATATTAGAACTATCTTTCCAATGTTTGACGGTAATATAGAAAAGACTGATACTGGTTTTTATATACTTAGAAACCTTATCCCTGCAGGGATTTTTATAACGAGTAAACATGATGATGAAACTTTAATTATTGATGTCGATTATGCTAAACCAGAATACCAAGATCTTAAGACTAGCAAGTACATTTTTGAAACTCAAAGAGATTTGTTTTTAGCACGTGGATATAAACGATTTGTAGCTCATGCTTCTAATAAAAGGCACATTAGTTATCTAAAGAAGATGGGTTTTACTGAAACTCAAGTTGATAACAAAACGATGCTTGAAAAAAACATTTAATTTTGTTGAGCACTTAAATTTTGTTAGCAAAAGCGATAAAAATGTATTATAATAAAAATGAAAATGTTTTCAATCAATTATAAATTGGAGGAATATAAAATGAAGTTTCATACAAAAGCGATTCATGCTGGTCATAAGCACGATAAGGCAGCTGGCGCTCACGCAACACCTATTTTTCAAACATCTACTTTCGTCTTTGATAGTGCCGAACAAGGCGCTCGAAGATTCGAAGGAACTGAAGAAGGTTACATTTATTCACGCTTAGGCAATCCTAATATGTCAGAATTAGAAGAAAAAATGGCAGCTTTAGAAAATGGCGGCGCTGCAATTTCAACGGGTTCAGGAATGGCTGCAATTTCAACCGTTCTGCTTTCTCAACTAAGAGCAGGTGATCACATGATAGCTGGTGATGCACTATATGGCTGTACTAACAGCTTAATGACACATGTACTTCCTCGCTTTAATATTGAAACAACATTTGTGAATACTTCTGATTTATCTAGCATTGAAAAAGCTATAAAGGGCAATACGAAAGTTATATACGTTGAAACTCCTGCTAACCCTACAATGCAGGTTACAGATATTAAAGCAGTATCAGAAATCGCTCGTAAGCACGGAGCAATTTTAGTTGTTGATAATACTTTTATGACTCCTTATTTGCAAAAACCTTTGGATCTAGGTGCAGATATCGTTGTGCATAGTGCAACAAAATATATTGGAGGACATGGCGATGTTGTTGCTGGAATTATCGTTGGTTCAAAAGAAGTAATAATGAATATGAAATTCCCTTACTTTAAAGATTTTGGTGGAATTACTAGCCCGTTTGATGCATGGCTTTTAGTTCGTGGACTCAAAACGCTCCCTGCTAGAGTAGATATTCATTGCAAAAATGCTAAAATCGTAGTTGACTACCTAGTAAATCACCCAGCAATTAGTGATGTATATTTCCCAGGGCTTAAAGATCATCCACAGCATGAAATTGCAAAGAAGCAAGCAACTGATTTTGGATCAATGATTGCGTTTGAGCTTAAGGGCGGAATCGAAGCTGGAAAAACACTAATGAATAACGTCAATATGATTGCTTTAGCTGTAAGCTTAGGTTGCGTTGACTCGTTAATTCAACATCCTGCATCTATGACTCATTCTCCAGTTGCTAAAGAAGATAGATTAAGAGCTGGTATAACTGATGGTTTAGTTAGACTCTCTGTAGGTATAGAAAATGTAGAAGACATTATTGCAGATTTAGACCAAGCACTATCACAGATTTAACGGAGTTGTATGTTGTTTTCGAATGACAGCATGCAGCAAGAATAATATAGAAACCCCTCACCTACCCCTTTTGGTGAGGGATTTCATTTTTCACTTGAAACCCACAGCTAAATGTCTTTTTCAAAAATACAATCAAAGCTAGTCATCTCTTCTTTAGTATTACATAGACTTCCCGTTTTATAGTTTAAGTCTTCAAAAATTAATATAGCTTCCTCATATGTAATCTCATTTTTTATATATTTATATGCGTCTTCTAACAAATGCTTTGTTCTCTCTACGCTTTTGTCTAGTATGTCTAGAAATGAATCCGTAATCTTTGCAGTCTCCTCACAAGGATGATTCCAAGTCTTATTTAACTTGTTTAAATAATCTATTTGTTGATTGATTTTATTTGGATATATAGCTTTTGTATATATTCCTTTTTTATTTAATAACAGTTCTAAAAGACCAATCAATTTTGTTTTAATTCCTATTGAATCATACAAAATTCTAATACTACTTCTCATATCTCTATACGCACATAATATGTCGCGACTTGAAACTACTTCTCTATGAATATTCATTATAACTTCTGACATTAGTTTACCTATTTTGTCAGGTGAGCCTTTCGCTACAGATATCCACTCAAATGCCTTTATCTTGTTTTGACTATTTTTTCTTCTCTCTTTAGCGACTAAAACGTCAATTATTATTTCTAGTTTCTTATGAAAAATCCCATATTTAGTTGTCTCCGGTTTGTTTTTGTTCTGAACACCAGAAAAGTAAAATATATAAGGATGCCCTATTGTATCAAGTGCATAATGCGAAATATATCCAAAAATAAATGCTATCAAATTATAGTAATCATCTTTGTCATAATTACTACTCTTGATAAAATCCAAACAAGAAACAATGAATTTTCCTGTTTTCTGAGTATGTAGCAAGTTTCCTAAATCTTTTATTTGACTTTTCACGTTCCAAGGGAAAGGCCTATGATAGAAGAAAAAATCAGGTCCTTGTGCCCCTAAGTATAGAAACTCTTTTCTCTTTAGTACTTCATCTTTAATATCATTTGAGCCTAATAATCTAACTCCATCTTCAGCACAAATACAATGTGTGATTAAATCTGGCATTTTTATCACCTCTAGAAAATTATATCATCTCAAAAGTCTATAGACAACTAAAAAATAGATACGTCTCTATCTATCCAGTTTAAAGCCGTTAACGTCGTACTTTTTTATCATTTTTATTACTCTTTCCAAAGAATGTGTAGGTGATACCCAAAAATCAGGCTCAAATCCGATACCCTCTCTACTTTTTCTTAATGGATTATGAAACATTGTTGTTCCCACTCTCAATTGAATAAGTGAGTTTGGAAGAAAATGATCTGACGTATTCCCAATAATGTCAACTCCATTAGTATTTGAACCCACAAAAACAACATTGTTTAGCTGTCTAAGAAATTGAACAAAACTCTCGCCTGCTGACATTACAGAACTGTCAATTAATACTATAACAAATGTATCATTATCTACTGTTTCAAGAGCCTCATCACGAATATAAAAATCCCACTTAGGTGTTTTTTCGTCGCCAATTCTATTCTCTATTCTTATAAGTGCATCTTTATGATCCTGTCTATTTGATATACGATTAGATTTTCCTATATTGGACTTGCCTTTATACGCTGTTGAACTATTAAGCGTAGCAGCAAAACTTCCCCATGAGAGTTTACGTCCTGTAAAATTATTCATCCATTCTCTTGCGTATCCATCACTTCCTCCTTCGTTTCCTCTTAAATCAATAATAATTACTTCTTCCTCACTCAGTTCCTTTGCATCTTGAGTAAACTGCACAAGATCATGATCAGCACCTGGAATCCCATGCATGCAGTTGATATCAAGAACATGGACACCACTAATCTTCATTAATTCATACTGTCTCGTAAAATCTTCATGTTTATCTTGCATACGTTTTAGTTCTATTTCTATATTTTTCGAAGTGCTTCCACTCTCAAGCGTTAGTGTTACATTGTGGGTCCACCCTAATCCACTAGCAAAAAGCGAAATAAAATAAACAAACTCACCTGCTTCGTTAATTGATAAATTCATTTTTTCTCCTGGAGCCTTTCCATCTACCGAAGTCAAGTAAAATTTTTCTCCATTAATTAATGTATAAAAGTTGCTCTCATATTTAGTAAACTGGTATTTATCACTAAATAACATATTATGCTCTTTGAAAAACTGCTTAAATCTGCCTCCTGCTTTTAAACTAACGTGTCCGTCTTGAATAAAACACATTTCATTCAAGATTATTCTAGCAAAGGCTTGCCTGCCTATACTTTCTTCATTGACTTCATTTAGATTGTCAATAATTCGGTCTTTTGCAGCTAAAAAGACTTTGTCCCCACCAAAGTATTGATACCCAGCGTATCCAAATTTGAACAGACTAAATAATACATTTACATCTTCTATTGCTTCTGCTACTGTTACACTTGTTTTGCTTGTTCTTTCGTTGCCTAACAAATCATTAAACGGGATTTCTCCTTTATTATCGTCGTATTCATAAAAGAATTTATCAATGTTATCTCTTAAATAATCATTGTCAACTTCCTCAATTACACGATTAGCGATAACCATCTCTCTAATATATTCTGGTATCTCTTGCGTGCCTACAACAATTCTTTCTTCGATTTCCCAAACCCCACTACTAGTACTTCCTTTCCTTTGTGCACATCCTAGAACCAGATATGAAACTAGTAGTATTGAAACTAATACAATAGCTTTTTTCTTCAAATTTCTCCTCATACCCTTCACTCCCCATTTTTTAGAGAAACCAGTGTTATATGTATATAGTACACTGGTTTTTTTGATGTGTCAATACAATATTTGGTGAATTTTACAAAACAAAAGACATCTCATTTCTAAATAGTTTTATAACAATTTAAGTAAAAAACCTGCTACCTCATGCAAGATGAGCGCACGACAAATCTGCAGAGAATCATACTTTAAATCCCCCCGAGCTTTTCGCACGTGAATTAGAATTGAGGATTCTTATATGTAAGCAATGCTACCGCGAACTAATTTCAACACTACCACTACCTGTATCAACTTCTATTGCCGCTGTAGGGTTTTCTCCTATTTCTCCTTCTGTATCCCACTTACCACCACTAGCTTTAACATTGTTTAGTGGAAATCCTACATTAACTCTTCCTGACCCTGTATCTATTCTTAGTTTTGTTTGGATAGCTTCTGGAAGTTCAATTTTTATTCTCCCTGATCCTGTATCAATTTCCCATTTCGTGCCATCAGCAATATGAGACTCAATACCAACAGATCCGCTACCTGTGTTAATTTTTAAATTTTGATCTATATTCTTTAGAGCCACACGTCCAGATCCAACATCAACTAAAACATTCCCACTTATATCTGCCAAACTGACTGACCCGCTGCCTGTATCAACTATAACTTCTGACTTAATTTCTTTAACTAACACAGCCCCTGAGCCAGAATCAATATTAACTGGTCCTTTTATATTAGCTACAAAATATGATCCCGAACCACTACTAGCCTCAAGAGATGTATCAAACGGTGCAGTTACAACGAAATCAATACTAACTTGAATGCTGTTTTCTAAATTATACTTACTTAAATCGCCTAATACTAATGTTTTAGCATTTTTTTCAATTGGAGGATTCTCTATAATTTTATTTAGTACTCTCTTTGCTTCTTCTTCGTTTTCAGCTCCCACTCTAATATTAAACACTACCTTTACTTCGTTCTCAGCTTCACCTTTTACAGTGATAGAACCACTACCTGTACTAATATCAATTTTTAAATGTTCTTCAATAGCAATAGTTTGTTCTGCCTTCTCCGTAACATACACTTTACTCCCAAACAGGTTTGTAAAATCTTCATCTTGCTGAAAATTGATTGTACATCCAGATAATAGTCCTATAATCGGCAGTATTGGTAATAATTTAAGTTTTTTACCAGTTTTCATTTTTTTCGCTCCTTTGTTTTACAAATATCATACCATTTGGATAAATCAACTGTCATCAGTCTTAAGGCTGATTTTATTAATGTCTCTGCATTTTAGTAGTTCTCTATACGTTTATTTCTTGCTAATTTTAACTTCCACTACTCTTGTAAAATCTCAATGAGTAGTTCCACAGCTTGCATGTTACAGCAAAAAATATCACTGCATATATAGGTGTTAGAAGTAAATATATTTTTCCTTCTTCAAATGTGGACATAAAATAAGCACTTGGAAAATATGATGCAAAGCCAATAGGTAAAATAATCGTCATTACAGTTCTTAATACATTTGGAAATATTGTCAAAGGGTATTTTGCAAACTCGAACATATCCATTACTACATCTGATAAATTATTATACCCTACCGAAATAAATGACATTATTGAACCTAAGAGAGCAATTGACGCATAAATCAAAGCACCTGAAACAACTAATATTGGTATCAATAATATGCTCCAACTCATTATTTCTAATCTTCCTATTGCCACCGCTAAAATCAAAATACCAAACAATAGCTCGCTCCAGCCATCATCATCAAAGCCATCTGTCATTATTTGAAACAAGGGACTAATTGGTTTAAGAAGAAAGCCGTCAAGAAGACCATTTTTCGTGTAGTGAGCCATTGAAATTGTATTGATAAAGAAACAATGCCAAATCGCATAACTAACAGTTGCAAATCCGTACAAAAATAGTATCTGATTAAAATCATAACCTTTAATATTATCTAGATGCACAAATATAAAAATTAGTATCAAAAATTTCATAATGTTTTTAATTAGCATGGACACTAACCCAAACACAAAGTCTGTACTATATACCAATGCCCCTTTAATATTTACTTTAAAATATTCATAGTATAAATTTATATATCTATTCATTGAATTCATCATACTTATCAGCCTCCTTGCACCATTAAATTTTTCAACGATTTACCAATAAATATACTAGAAACAAGTTTCATTATCATAATCCAAATTATCTGAAATACAATAATTTCTGTCAGCACATTATTACTAGTTCCCATCAAATAGTTTATTGGCATGTCGTAAATCATGCGAAAAGGTGATAATTCAATGACTTTTAATGCCCATTCTGGGTAGAACTCAAATGGCAGAAATCTACCTCCTAAAAGAGCTACTATTGCAAACTTCAAATTTTGAATTCCCCATATGCTTTCTGTTTTAAATGCAATTGTGCCAATAAATAGCTCAAAATAATATACGAAGAGGTATGATAGTATGATTATATTTATAAAGGCAAATAGTCTGCCGGCTGACACTAAGAAATCCACTCGAAAGAATAATACTACTATTATTAAAGTTGGCAGTACAATTGCAATTAGGTTAAATGCCGATACACCAACATTTTCAAACAGTATGCTTTTACTAATCTTTATTGGTTTTAACAACAAATGAGCAATGTCTCCACTTTCCACCATTGAAGCTAAGTCATTGCTGGCTCTTGAAGGATATATTGTAGTTAATAGATGTGCCAAAACTAAGTAAATAAAGACACTCTCAAATCCCATTATTGGCAATTCATTGGTTGCATAAATCGATCTCCACAAGAAAAATTGTACTGAAACAAAAATAACCGAACTAATCAATACTAAGTACTTTGCAAATGTATAGATTTGCAGCTTTAAAAATCCAATTTTGATAAGCGAGATATAGACATCCATCTATCTAACCCCCTTATCACTCAAGTTGTAAAGCGCTTTTATAGATTTTTTAAAATCTCCGCTTTCAATTTTAATATTGATAATTTTGTTACACTTAACAATTTGATTTACAATTAAAGCTACATCTTCTTCTTTCACAGCTAAAAACGTAATTTTATGTCCGTCAGTTTTATGTACAAATCTTGTTATACTCACAGGTATAAATGGTGGTTTTTCTTCTGTTATCACTTCAATATCATTTGTAATGGAAACAAAATTTTTGAGTTCTTCCATTTTCATGTCATATAGTAATTTGCCTTGATCAATTATCATGATTCTGCCGCACACTTCTTTAATGTCTGCTAAATCGTGAGTTGTCAGCATAATTAATTTATCTTTGTTTTGATTCTCTTCCTTAATAAAATTCAAAATAGCATCCTTACTAAAAATATCTAATCCAATTGTTGGTTCATCCAAATACACTATTTCGGGATCGTGTAAGAAAGCAGCACTCAACTCTGCTCGCATTTTTTGACCTAAACTAAGTGTTCTTACTGGTTTGTATAAAAAATCTTTCAAAGATAGTATATCTATAAATTTTTCTAGCCTTTCGTTAAAATCTGATTTATTAATTTTATAAATGCTCCTAAGTAGTTTGTATGATTCAAAAGGAGAAATATCCCACCTTAGTTGACAACGTTGCCCAAACACAGCTGCAATCTTGTAATTGTTTTCAATACGGTGTTTGAATGGGTTCTTACCAAATACTTCTATACTTCCTTTTGTTGGATACAGAATACCTGTTAACATTTTAATTGTTGTCGATTTTCCAGCGCCATTGTTTCCGATAAAACCTACTGTTTCACCTTTGTCTATGCTAAAAGATATATCATCGATTGCATGAACATCTTTAAGTGCAGACTTGTTAAAAATAGAGGTGAAATAAGATTTAGTAGTCTTTACCTCTTTAACTCTATATGTTTTGCTTATATTTGTTACGTTAATCATTTTACGCATTTTTTCCCGCCTTTAGGTTTTAATCGCCATCATTAACAACAAATTTATTCATTGCTGAGAGCCCTAAAGTGGCGTCGTCAAGTAGTTATCATACACTGGCTAAGATTCTAGCTCTCTCTAACCTCAGCTGTTATTTTTAATGTGTTTTTTACGTTTTTCATTTTGTCGTTCTCCTTTCTTTCTTGTATTTCTCAATGCCTATAAGTCTACTACATCATTTTCTATCTTACATGTCAAACTATACTATACGCATATCCAAAAGTCAATTTTTTTATGTCGTCCTTGTAATAACTTGTGTTTCTATCTTTAAATATTTTCTGTAACTTTATCTCTCCATATAGAAAGAATGCACAATCAAAACTATATGTGCTCCTTTTCCCCACTCAAAGTTTAGTATATCCGAGTACCTATTGATGTTTTTACATTCCCTTAACATTTTCACCTATTAATATGCTATACTTTATATATGTACAAAATAAATTCTATAAGGTGGGATTTTATGACGAAAACTACAAAAAAAGAATGGAGTTGGATTTTTTACGACTGGGCCAATTCTGCATTTGCAATTGTTATGTTAACTGCTATATTACCTTTGTTTTTTAAAGATATGGCAACTCATTCTGGTATTGATGGTGCAACTTCTACAGCATTTTGGGGCTACGCAAATTCTATTGGAACATTTTTCGTTGCAATAATGGCCCCTATTCTTGGTACGGTTGCAGATTATCAAGGGTTTAAAAAACGTTTCTTTATCTTCTTCTTTGTTTTAGGAGTCTTCTTTACAAGTGTTATGGCTTTAGTACCTATGGGACAGTGGTATATAGTACTACTTTTCTACATTTTTTCTATTATCGGTTTTTCAGGTGCAAACATATTTTACGATGGTTTTCTAATTGATGTAACTGACAACAAAAGAATGGATAAAATTTCTACTATGGGTTTTGCATATGGATACATCGGAAGTACCATTCCATTTATTCTAAGTATTGTCATAGTGCTCTTTAGAGATAATTTAGGTATAACAACTGTTTTTGCATATAGATTTGCTTTCTTAATCACAGCTTTATGGTGGGGATTATTCACTATTCCAATGTTAAAAAATGTAAACCAAGTGTATTACATTAAGCGAGAAGATAATTCACTTAAAAAAAGCTTTGTTAGGCTTACTTCTACAATAAAAAATATTAGAAAACATAAAGCAATTTTTCTCTTTTTACTAGCATACTTCTTTTACAATGATGGAGTTGGAACAATAATAAGAATGGCTGCAGTGTTTGGTGCTGACGTAGGTGTTGATTCTATGGATCTGCTTCTAATTCTACTCATGACACAATTCGTAGCTTTCCCTTTTGCTCTACTCTACGGAAAGCTAGCAACTAAATATTCTGGCAAAACTATGCTTCTAGTTGCGGTTTCTATTTATATATTCATTTGTATTTACGCGTACCAAATAGATTCTACACTTGATTTTTGGATTCTAGCTATGATGGTTGCCTCGTCTCAAGGTGGTATACAAGCACTAAGCCGTTCTTATTTCGGTAAGTTGATACCTAAGAACCGTTCTAGTGAGTTTTTTGGTATTTATAATATTTTCGGGCGCTTTTCTTCAATATTAGGCCCAACTCTAGTTGGGGTCATATCGCAAGTAACAGGCAATACTAGATATGGTGTATTTAGTGTAATTATATTCTTCTTAATTGGAGGGTTCTTACTCCTTAAAGTACCTAATAACGTTAAGTCTATGGACGATGAAGCTTCTCCTGCTATTTAGAGCATATCTGCTAAAATCTTCAAAACTAATCAACAAAATGGCACAGTATTGTGCCATTTTCTAATTTTTCGTTTTTTTATTTACTACCTAAATACAGAAATTATAATGTATATATACAAACGTCGCGCCTCATTTTAGTATCAGTATCAGTATCAGTATCAGTATCAGTATCAGTATCAGTATCAGTATCAGTATCAGTATCAAATCAATTTATCCTTACACTAGCGCAGTAATTACTGAAAGCATTCCCATAGAAATAATCATTACAGTTGTGATCTTTTTAAAGATTTGATCTTTCACTTTATTTCCAAAATACACCCCTAACAATACTCCTGCAATTAATGCTGGCACTGCAATCGTAGTCGTTTTTAACACTTCTCTCGTAATAAGATCATTGAAGTAGAATGTAACTATTGTAACTATGTTAAGAATCCAAAAAAACGCTGTTAAAGTTGCTCTAAAAACCTGTTTTTCAACTCCTTGATTTGCTAAAAACAATATGACTGGAGGTCCACTTAAACTAACGCTACCGTTTAATATTCCACTCATAAAACCCACAGGAATATGAGCTAGCTTTTCATTTTTAATACTTACCTTATAGCCATAAYGCATAAGAATAGCTGAGAGCGTTACAAGAATTCCTACAAAAAACTGTAGYACATCTTTATCTACGTTTATCAGAAGTTTAGCTCCTAATGGCGTTGCTAACGCTGCAACTAGAATTAGTAAGTAGATGTCTTTTAATTTCATATGCTTTCTTATCTTATACAGAATTATTGAATTCATTATTAGACTAAATATTACTAGCATCGGAACAATTACTTTAATATCTATTATCATGCTCAGTATAGGCAATGATAATAAAGAAAACCCAAAACTTGTCATCCCCTGAACACATCCTGCAATAAATATAACAGAAAAAACTATTATCATAAGTAGTAGTTCATTGTTCAATTTTTTTCCTCCTAATATGTTTTCTTGTGGCCTAAAATTCACAAAGCAAATTTCAAACCTAGTATCATAGTGAACTACCACCGAGACAAGCAGCGGTGGCTTCTTTGTAAGAAGTTTGGCATTTAACTTTCGACTTGAATTAACAAGCAACCCTTATTCTTAACGG